>CANJOB010000007.1 GCA_947475655.1 Caulobacterales bacterium
CCAGTCGGTCTCGACCAGGCCGCTCAGGGCCTGGATGCCGTCCTTGATGTGGTTGGGCGAGCCCATCACCCATATCGACCAGCCCGGCGGGGTCTTGAACAGATAGCCGGCGTGCAGGGTCAGCACTCCGTGGCTGAAGTGCGACTTGGCGAACTCGTGGAAGTCCGGGTGCGGCATGTCGGGGGTGAGCTTGATCGACTCCTGGTAGATTTCCCCGTCCCACTCGGCGGTGAAGCCCATCGGGCACAGCAGTTCCCAGCCCGTGGTGTTGGCCATGCTGAGCGGCAGGCAGCGGTAGGGGTGCCGCTCCATGAAATGGTCCATCCAGGCCCGCGACGGCCGGCCGGGCACGATCTCCGGCAGGCGGTTGCTGGTCGGGTAGCACTCCAATTCCATCGCGGGTCTCCTTGGGCCGAAAAAGCTCTAACGGCCAAGGGCGCGCGGCGCTAGAGAGCCATGCATGAAGGGCCGGGCCGAACTGTTCGCACACCTGGACGCCATCGGCGTGGCGCACAGGACGCTGGACCATCCGGCGGTGTTCAGGGTCGAGGAGGGGTTGGCGATCAAGCAAGCCCTGCCCGGCGGCCACACCAAGAACCTGTTCCTAAAAGACGCCAGGGATCAGCTGTGGCTGATCTCGGCCCTGGGCGAGACCGTGATCGATCTCAAGCGCCTGCATCCGGTGATCGGCTCCGGCCGGCTGTCGTTCGGCTCGGCGGCGCTGATGCAGGAGACGCTCGGCGTGACGCCGGGCTCGGTCACGGCGCTGGGACTGATCAACGATACGGACAAACGGGTGCGGTTCGTGCTCGACGCTGCCTTGGCCGCCGCCGACCCGGTCAATTTCCACCCCCTGACCAACACCGCCACCACGGCCCTGAGCCAGCAAGGGTTTCGCGCCTTCCTCGCCTCCATCGTCGTGGCGCCGATGATTGTCGATTTTGAGCGGATGGCGGTGGTCGGCTGAGGTTGCGGACCGTCGGGCTTGCGACCATCTTCCGGTCGACGCGTTGCTGCTTTTAGAGACGGATAGAGAGCATGAGCCTGATCGGCGAGACCCAGACCCCGGCCGCGGGTTCCGCGAAGGACTGGATCAAGGACGGCAGCGACGCCGGCTTCATGGCCGACGTGATCGAGATGTCGCGCACCGTGCCGGTGATCGTCGACTTCTGGGCCACCTGGTGCGGCCCTTGCCGCCAGCTGACCCCGACGATCGAGAAGGCGGTGGCCGAGGCGAAGGGCGCCGTGCGCCTGGTCAAGATCGACATCGACAAGAACCCGGCCTTCGCCGGCCAGCTGCGCGTGCAGTCGATCCCCACCGTCTACGCCTTCGTCGACGGCCAGCCGGTGGACGGCTTCCAGGGCGCGCAGCCGGAAAGCCAGGTCAAGGCCTTCATCGACCGCCTGGCCGGCCCGCCCGCCGCCGGCGAGCTCGAGACCGCCCTCTCCATGGCCAAGGAATCGATGGACATGGGCGACCTCGGCGGCGCGGCCCAGGGCTTCGCCGCGGCCCTGTCGCTGGAGCCGGCCAATCTGAAAGCGATTGGGGGCATGGCCCGCGTCTATATGCTGGGCGGCGACCTGGAGCGCGCGGCCGAGGTGGCGGCCATGGCGCCGGAGGCAGCCAGCGATCCTGACCTCGACGCCGTGCGCGCCGCCGTGGCCCTGAGCGCCAACGCCAACAGCGAAACCAAGCCGTTCGAGGACCGCCTGGCCAGGGAGGCCGACGACCACGAAGCCCGCTTCGCCCTCGCCGGGGCCCTGGCCGCCGCCGGCGACTTTTCCGGCGCCGCCGACCACCTGCTAGAGATCATTTCCCGCGACCGGGCCTGGAACGAGGAAGCGGCGCGAAAGCAACTGCTGACCGTGTTTGAGGCCGCCGGGCCGGGATCGGATGTGGCCAAGGCGGGCCGCCGGCGTTTATCGTCGATCTTGTTCAGCTAACGCGTTCAGTGAAAGGGGCTACCGATGCCGACCGGCTACCGCAAGGCCTCCGACATGCCCCAGGTGATCCCGATCTTTCCGCTCGACGGCGCGGTGCTGCTGCCCGGCGGCCAGCTGCCGCTGAACATCTTCGAGCCGCGTTACCTGAACATGCTGGACGACGCCATGGCCGGCGACCGCATCATCGGCATGGTGCAGACCCGCCCCGGCGGCGAGACGACCCGGCCGGTGCTGGCAGCTATCGGCTGCGCCGGGCGCGTGACCAGTTTCGCCGAGACCCCAGACGGCCGCTACGTCATCACCTTGACCGGGATCTGTCGGTTCGAGGTCAAGGACGAACTGCCGGTGCGCAGCCCCTACCGCCAAGTGCGGGCCGACTTCTCCGCCTTCGAGGGAGACCTGGCCGTGGGCCAGCACGATCTGCCCGAGGCCGAGCGCGAGGAGTTCCTCACCGCCTTGCGCCACTACCTCGACCATCGCGGCCTGGACATCGACTGGTCGGCGGCCGAGAGCGCCCCCACCGCCGCCCTGGTCAACAGCCTGGCCATGGCTCTGCCGTTCGAGGCGGCGGAGAAACAGGCCCTGCTGGAGACGCCGACCATCCTCGACCGCTGCGCCGCCCTGGTGGCCCTGCTGGAGATCGACGCCGCCGATTCCGATGACGCGCCGCCGTCCATGCAGTAGGAAGACCTCATGAACGCCGCCCTTCCGCCCGCCCCGTCTGTCGATCCCCGCCTGCTGGAGATTCTGGTCTGCCCGGTGACCCGCAGCCCGCTGCGCTACGACAAGGCCCGCGCCGAACTGATCAGCGCCGGCGCCCGCCTGGCCTACCCGATCCGTGACGGCGTGCCGGTGATGCTGGTCGACGAGGCGCGGCAGCTGGACGAGGGCGAGGGTTAACACCCCTTTTCACGTCATTCTCGGGCTTGACCCGAGAACCCATACACGCGGACCGTTCCGGTAAACTCACCGTCGATTGAGCTTATGAGCCCTCGGATCAAGTCCGAGGGTGACGGGTGTATTTGGCTACAGCGCCTCGCCGCGCAGCAGCCGAGGCAGGTCCCCGGTCGCCCCGCCGGCTTCCTGCATGAAGAACCGCCGTGCCGGGCCGATGCGGTTGATCACCGCCATTCCGGCGCCGCGCGCCAGGCGCAGCAGCGGGTCGTCGTTGGCGAACAGGCGGGTGAAGAGGTCGGTCGCCGCCGCCAGGGCGACGGTGTCGAACCGCCGCCAGCGGGCGTAGCGCTCCAGCACCGCCTCGCTGCCGATGTCCTCCCCAAGTCGCGAGGCGTCGACCAGCACCTGCGCCAGGGCCGCCGCGCCTTTTAGCCCCAAGTTCAGCCCCTGGCCGGCGATCGGGTGGATGCCGTGGGCGGCGTCGCCGAGCAGGGCGGCGCGCGGGGCGGTCATGTTTTCCGCCAGGCTGAGCGACAGCGGATAGACGAAGGTCGGGCCCGCCCGCTCCACCCGGCCGAGGAATTCGCCGAACCGACGGGCCAGGTGGGCATGGAACATCTCTTCCCCGGCGGCTTTGAGGGCCGCGCCGGTCGCTTCCTTTTCGGTCCAGACCAGGCTGGCGCGGTTGCCGGTCAGCGGCAGGATGGCGAAGGGGCCGCTGGTCAGGAAATATTCGTGGGCGACGCCCTGGTGCGGCCGCTCCAGCTTCACCGTCGCGACCACCCCGGCCTGTTTGTACGACCACGCCAGTTCGCCGATCTTCGCGGCGGTGCGCACCACCGAATTGCGGCCCTCGGCGCCGACCACCAGCGGGGCGCTTAAAGTCCGGCCGTCCTCCAGCGTCACCGTGGCGCGGCCCGGCTCGAAGGCCACGGAGGCGACGCGCGCCGGGGCCAGGACGGGGATGCCCGCCGCCGTCACCGCCGCCGCCAGGGCGGCGCGGGTCTGGCGGTTTTCGATCATGTAGCCGAGCGGCTCGCCGCCGGAGGCGTCGCCGATCTCGGCCGCCTCGAAGCGGAGGAAGGCGCCGCCAAAAACACCCAGGGCCGCTCGTGTGGCCGCGCCGGGGGAGGCGGCGTCGGTGACCAGGATCTGTTCGATGCGCTGGGCGACCGGCTCCAGGGCGGCGGCCACGCCCAGGGTCCTCCACTGGCGGAAGGCGCTATAGGCGATGGCCGAGGCGCGGCCGTCGAACTCCGGCGCGATGCGCGCCTCGAACGGCAAGGGGTCGATCAGCAGAGGATTGAGGCCGCCCTGTTTCAGCGCCAGTGCCAGGGTGGCGCCGGCCATGCCCGCTCCGGCGATGATGACGTCGATATCGCCATGGGCGTCAGGGGATTTGCGGGCGGCGGCCATGGCGGCGATATGGCCTTCCCTGCGGCCTTCTGTCCACCGCAAGGACCGCTGAGACGGTGGCCATCGTAAACGCCCCTTAACCCTTAGGCGGCAGGATCGCAGGCTGAGTTTCTATTGGGTTTTGGAGCTTATGGCGCGGGCGGCTAGGCGGACGACGACGGAATTGGCGTGGGAGGCGGTGCGGATCGGCTGGTCCTTGCCGAGCGCGGCGCGTTTCCGCGGCGGCATGCTGACCGCCACCGGCCTGGCCCTGATGCTGGCCATCGCCACCTACAACGCCGCCGATCCAAGCTGGAACGTGGCCACGCCGCTGCCGGCGCAGAACGCCCTGGGCGGCGTCGGCGCCGTGGTGGGCGACATTGTAGTGCAGTCGCTGGGCCTGGGCGCCTGGGCCGGGGCCCTGCTGATGGCCATTTTCGGCCTGACCCGTTTGGCGCAGCGTGATCCCGCCGCCGCCCGCCGCGACACCCGCCGCCGCGCCCTGGCCGGGGTCGCCGGCCTCTTCGCCCTCACCGCCCTTTTCGCTGCCCCGCTGCCCCCGGCGACTTGGCCCCTGGCCAGCGGCCTGGGCGGCTTCTGGGGCGACGCCCTGCTGTACACCGTCACCGTGGTGCTGGAGTTCGCCCGCCTGCCCGGCGCCCGGCTGATAGGCGCGGCCCTTTTCGGCGCCGCCGCCTTCGTCGCCCTGTCCTATGCGCTCGGCCTTGAACGCATCGACGCATCGTCCTCGACCGAATGGCTCAAAGCCGCCTTCCGGCCTAGGGCCAGGGCCGCCCCGGCCGCCGCGCCGAAGACCGCCGCCCGCGCCCGCCGCCAGAAGCGCGATATGGCCGACATCCCGATCGAGACCCCGGTCCACACCGCCGCCCCCGCGCCGGTGCAGGTGCGCCAGCCCAAGAACGCCCGGACCACCGACCGCGAGAAGCGCGAGCAGCAGAAGACCTTCGACTTCGTCAATCCTGGCGGCTTCGCCATGCCGGAGCTGGCCATGCTGGCCAAGCCCAAGCCGCGCTCGTCCTCGGTCGACGAGGGTTCGCTGCGCCAGAACGCCCAGCTGCTGGAGAGCGTGCTGGCCGAGTACGGGGTGCGCGGCTCGATCGACCAGATCCGGCCAGGCCCCGTGGTCACCCTGTACGAACTGGTCCCCGTCGCTGGGGTCAAGCATGCCCGCGTGGTGGCGCTGAGCGACGACATCGCCCGCTCCATGGGCGTGGCCGCCTGCCGCATCGCCGTGGTCGCCGGGCGCAACGCCATCGGCATCGAACTGCCCAACGCCCGCCGCGAGACAGTCTATCTGCGCGACCTGCTGTCGGCCCCCGATTACGAGAAGAGCCAGGGCCTGCCCTTGGCGCTGGGCGAGACCATCGGCGGCGAGCCCTATGTGGCCGACCTCTCGAAGATGCCGCACCTGCTGATCGCCGGCACCACCGGCTCGGGCAAATCGGTCGGGGTCAACGCCATGATCCTGTCGATCCTCTACCGGCTCAGCCCGGAAGAGTGCCGTTTCATCATGATCGACCCGAAAATGCTCGAGCTGTCGGTCTATGACGGCATCCCCCACCTGCTGGCTCCGGTGGTCACCGATCCGAAGAAGGCCATCGTCGCCCTGAAGTGGACGGTGAGGGAGATGGAGGACCGCTATCGCCGCATGTCGAAGATCGGCGTGCGCAACGTGGCGGGCTTCAACGAGCGGGCCCGCGAGGCGCTGGCCAAGGGCGAGCACTTCGAGCGCACCGTGCAGACCGGTTTCGATGACGCCGGCCGCCCGGTCTATGAGAGCGAGAAGATTCGCCCCGAACCCATGCCCTATCTGGTGGTGGTGATCGACGAGGTCGCCGACCTGATGCTGGTCGCCGGCAAGGACATCGAGGGCGCGGTGCAGCGCCTGGCGCAGATGGCCCGCGCCGCCGGCATCCACCTGATCATGGCCACCCAGCGCCCGTCGGTGGACGTCATCACCGGCACCATCAAGGCCAACTTCCCGACCCGGATCAGCTTCCAGGTCACCAGCAAGATCGACGCCCGCACCATCCTGGGCGAACAGGGCGCCGAGCAGCTGCTGGGCCAGGGCGACATGCTCTACATGGCCGGCGGCGGACGGGTGACGCGCCTGCACGGTCCGTTCGTCTCCGACGGCGAGGTCGAGGCCGTGGCGTCCTTCCTGCGCGGCCAGGGCCAGCCGCAGTACCTCGACGCGGTCACCGCCAGCGACGACGAGGAAGGCTTCGAGGGCGAGGGCGGCGGGTCCGGCGGCGGCGGCGAGGGCGACCTCTACGACCAGGCCGTGGCCATCGTCACCCGCGACCGAAAGGTCTCGACCTCCTACATCCAACGCCGCCTGCAGATCGGCTACAACCGCGCCGCCAACCTGATCGAGCAGATGGAAAGCCAGGGCGTCATCAGCGCGGCCAACCACCAGGGCAAGCGCGAGATCCTGGCCGGGCCGCCGCCGCTTCCTTAAGCCGTCCAAAAGCGAAAATGGGGATCGGACGCTTCGCCGTTTGCGTTGGAGCCTTCCTTGAGGCCGCCGCAATCGGGGCCTAGGAGAGTTCTAAATGATGAAACGCGTCCTCCTTCCCCTCGTCCTGCTCCTCTGCCCGCTGGCGGCGTCCGCCCAGACCTCCGTCCCCAAGGCCGCGCCCGCCGCGCGGCCCGCGGCCTTAAGCGCCGAGGACCAGGCCCTGATCGATCGCGCGGTGGCCTATCTGGAAGGACTCAATTCGGCGTCCGGCCGCTTCGTGCAGACCGATGCGCGCGGTTCGGTGACGCAAGGCGCCGTCGCCCTGCAACGTCCCGGCAAGGCGCGGTTCGAGTACGATCCACCCTCCGGCCTGCTGGTGGTGGCCGACGGCCGCTCGGTGTCGGTGCTGGACCGCCGGCTGAAGACCTTCGAATCCTATCCCGAGCGCTCGACCCCGCTGGGCCTGTTCCTGGCCGGACGCATCAAGCTCGACGGCGGGGTGCGGGTCACCCGCGTGGCCCGACTGTCCGACGGCTTCTCCCTCACCGCCGAGGACCCGAAGAAACAAACCCGCGGCTCGATCACCCTGAACTTCACCGACGGCCCCCTGACCCTGGCCGGCTGGACCCTCGTAGACCCTCGCGGGACCATGACCCGCGTGCGGCTGATCGACCTCAAGGCCGCCGCCGGCCTCAACCCGGCGCAGTTCGTGCTGCGCGACCCGCGCCCGCCGACCCGCCAGCGCTGACCCGCTGTCACCCATTTGTCACGATCAACCCTGATCGCGATTTACATTGACAATTGTATTTGCCTGTGGCACCTTCGCAACACGATTGGCGGCGCATGGAGTGGCGCGGCCAGGATCCTGTCGGGCCATCCCCTCTCGACACGGATTAGCGATCATCTTAACGCCAGGCCGCCATCTACGCCTGGGCGTTTTTTTGTCCGGCGCTCAGCCTGTCTTGCCGGAGAACGCCATGCGCCTGCGGGTCGCCACATGGAACGTCAACTCGGTGCGGCTGCGGGTCGAACAGGCCGGGCGGCTGATGGACGAGCACGGCATCGACGTGCTGTGCATGCAGGAGATCAAGTGCCAGGCGCACGAGTTCCCCGGCGAAGGCTTCGCCGGCATCGGCCTGCCGCACCTGAAGATCGCCGGCCAGAAGGGCTGGCACGGCGTGGCCATCGCCTCGCGCCTGCCGATCGAGGAGGTCGCCCCCCTGGACGTCTGCCGCGAGGGCCACGCCCGCTGCGTGCAGGTCAAGGTGGCCGGGATCGAAATCCAGAACTTCTACATCCCGGCAGGCGGCGACCTGCCGGACCGCGCGCTGAACAAGAAGTTCGACCACAAGCTGGATTTCTACGAACAGCTCACTGCCGAGATGGCCAGGCGCGACCCCAAGGCGCCGCTGATCGTCACCGGCGACCTCAACGTGGCCCCGGGCGAGTTCGACGTCTGGAACCACAAGTATATGAGCAAGATCGTCAGCCACACGCCGGTGGAGATCGAGGCGTTCAAGGCGCTCATGGATTCGATGGGCTTTCTCAACCTGCTGCGCGAGGCGACGCCCGAGCCGGAAAAACTGGCCAGCTGGTGGAGCTACCGCGCCGCCGATTTCCGCCAAAGCAACCGTGGCCTGCTGCTGGACCACATCCTGATCAGTCCCGGTTTGAAGGACGCGGCCTACGCGGGCGGCAGGCCGCAGTCGCGGGTTTTGGATCACGTGCGCGAATGGGAGCGCCCCAGCGACCACGCCCCGGTGATCGCCGACTTCGCCATCTAATCTCCCTCAAGCGATGATCAAGGCTCCAGCCGATACCCGCCCGGCTCGGTGATCAGCAGCTTGGCGTGCGCGGGGTCGGGTTCGATTTTCTGGCGCAGGCGGTAGACGTGGGTCTCCAGCGTATGGGTCGTCACCCCGGCGTTGTAGCCCCACACCTCGGCCAGCAGCTCCTCGCGCGTCACCGGCTTCTCGCCGGCGCGGTAGAGGTATTTGAGGATGCTGGTTTCCTTCTCCGTCAGCCGGATCTTGCCGCCCTTGTCGTCCAGCAACTGCTTGGCCGAGGGGCGGAAGACGTAGGGCCCGATGCGGAACAGGGCGTCCTCGCTCGCCTCGTGGCTGCGCAGCTGGGCGCGGATGCGGGCCAGCAGCACCCCGAAGCGGAAGGGTTTGGTGACATAGTCGTTGGCGCCGGCGTCGAGGCCGAGAATGGCGTCGGAGTCGGAGGCCGCCGCGGTGAGCATGATGATCGGCGCCGCCGTGCCGCCCTTGCGCATCAGGCGGCAGGCCTCTCGCCCGTCCATGTCCGGCAGGTCGACGTCGAGCAGAATCAGGTCGGGCCGCATCTCGCGCGCCATCTTGATCCCCTCGGCGGCGGTGCTGGCCTCCTTGGCCTCGAACTCCTCGTGCAGCTGGAGCTGCTCGGCCAGGGCGCCGCGCAGGTCGGCGTCGTCGTCGATGATCAGAAGGGTCTTGCGCTGGGCCATGGGGGGAGCATGCACTAAAGGAAGGGGCCGGGCCAAGCGGAGGCGACCATGATCTTCACCGCCCTGTCGGATGGGCGCTTTCTGTTGCCGCAGGCCGAGACGCGCTGCGCGCTTGGGCGCAGCGGCGTGATCGAGGCGGCGGCCAAGCGCGAGGGCGACGGTTTTGCGCCCCTGGGCGACTGGCCAATCCGCCGGCTGCTGTACCGGCCGGACAGGGGCAAGCCGCCGACCGCCCTGGAGGCCCAGCCGATCGGCCCCGACGACGGCTGGTGCGACGATCCCGGCGACACCGCCTACAACCGCCCGGTCTGCCTGCCCTATCCGGCCAGCGCCGAGGTGATGTGGCGCGACGACGGGCTGTACGATCTGGTGGTGGTGTTGGGCCACAACGACGACCCGCCGGTGGCGCGGATGGGTTCGGCCATCTTCCTGCACCTGGCCAAGCCGGGCTACGCGCCGACCGAGGGCTGCGTGGCGCTGTGCCGCCCGGATATGGAAACCCTACTCGGTCAGGTCCGTCCGGGCGACGTGCTGCGTATCGCGCGCGCCGAATAGGGCGCTGCCGACCCGCACCGAGGTGGCGCCGCAGGCCACCGCCGTCTCGAAGTCGCCGCTCATGCCCATCGAGAGTTTTTCCAGCCCGTTGGCGGCGGCGATCTGCGCCAGCAGGGTGAAGTACGGCGCGGGGGGTTCTTCGGCCGGCGGAATGGCCATCAAGCCTTCGATCTCCAGCCCCTGCGACCGGCACAGCGCGACCAGGGCGTCGGCGTCCTTCGGCAGGATTCCGGCCTTCTGCGGCTCGGCTCCCGTGTTGACCTGCACGAACAGCCGCGGCGAGACGCCTGTACGGTCAACTTCCGCCGCGATGGCGCGGACCAGCTTTTCTCGGTCGACCGTTTCGATCGCGTCAAACAGGGCGAAGGCGTCGCGCACCTTGTTGGTCTGCAGCGGGCCGATCAGGCGCAGCTCCAGGTCGGGGCGCGAGGGCTTCACGGAAGCCCAGCGGGTTTGCGCCTCCTGCACCCGGTTCTCGCCGAACACCTCCTGGCCCTCGGCCAGAACGGCGGCGACCGCGTCCCAAGGCTGTTGCTTGCTGACCGCCACCAGGGTCACATCTGCCGGGTCGCGGCCGGCGGCCAGGGCGGCGCGTTCGATGCGGGTCAGTATTTGCGCGCGCGCGGTCATGAGTTGAGGAAACAGCCCTTGCAGGAACAGACGGCGCTGCAGCGCGCGGCGCGGAGGTTAGGCGCAAGGCGGCCGGGGAAAAAGGCCATTCCCACCCTGCTGGCCTTCACCGATCCCGACCGCAGCGGCGATATCCTTGAGCTAGCGGCGCGGCTGCCGCGCGGATCGGCCCTGATCTATCGCGCCTTCGGGGCGGCGGACGCGCAGGCCGTGGCGTGGCGGCTGCGGCGCATCACCTGGCGGCGCGGGGTGTTGCTGTTGATCGGCGCGGACGAGGGCCTGGCCCAGCGGGTAAAGGCCGACGGCCTGCATCTGCCGGAGCGACTGGCTCACCGCCTGCCGTATGTGACCCGAGCGGTCACGGTCGCGGCCCACTCCCCGGCGGCGGCGCGGCGCGCCCTGGCGCGGGGGGCGGACGCGGTGGTGCTTTCCCCCGCACTGTCCAGCGACAGCCCGTCGGCCGGCAAGCCGATCGGCGTGCTCAGGTTGGCGGGGATCGTGCGGGGATTAAGCGGACCGGCCTATGCCCTGGGCGGGATCGACGGATCAAACGCGCGGCGCGTGGGGGCGACCGGGGTCGCGGGCCTGGCGGCGGTGGGGGCGTTTGCGGCGCTTAGAACTTGAACGCCGTTTCCAGGCGCACGCGGGGCGCCACTTCCTGGATCGGCTGGTTCTTGCGGGTCATGAAGCGGGGATCGGTCTCGCCCAGGCTGACCGCGCCGCCAACTCGAAGGCTGGGGGTCAGCTTGAAGAAGGCGCCGGCGCGGATGTCTTCCAGCTTCATGTCGCGGTCGACCGGCTGGTCGAGGTCCAGCTTCAGGCCCCAGCGGCCCTTGGTGGCGTCGAACTGCAGGGTGCTCTTGGCCGCCGGCGAGAACTGGGCTGACTGCGGGTTGAAATCGCCGCGGACGTTGAAGCCGTTGGTGGTCTTGGCGGCGAGCTGGACCGGCTGGGCATAGGCTGCCGCGCCCGATCCGAGAAGGATCAGGAGGCCCAAAGCCAGCGAGGTCTTGCCCGTCCGGGTCACCATCGTCTCCAAATAGGCGGGGACACGCGCTTTCGCACGCTACAGCCGCTCCGAGATAAACGGCGCCGTAGTCCCAAGGTCAACTCCGGCTGGGTCTTTTGGATGCAATTGCCCGGATTCCGACAGCGCCTGTGGCGTGAAGGTCACGAACCGCACAACCGGAGCGGCCGCGCTTGCCCTTAAGGCGGCCCGGCCACAAGGCCGCCACTAAAAAAGCGCCTTGGATGCGGGCGGCGGCCTGTTATAGACCGCTTGGCCGGGGGAATACCTGAGCAGTGGAGCGAAGAATGGCGTTGGAGCGTGGGCGTTTAAAGCAAGTTGTGCGGATCGCCGTCCTTGGCCTGTTCCTGGTCGGCCTGACCGCCTGCGGCACCACGCGGCGGCTGCTGGGCCGCGATGAGAACGCGCCGTCGCGGGTCGCCGAAGCCCCGGCCGGCTCGATCGGCGTCAACGGCTTCCTGTGGCGGGCGACGCTCGACACTCTGTCGTTTATGCCGCTGGTGTCCGCCGACCCCTACGGCGGTGTGATCATCACCGACTGGTACGCCAACCCGAAGGTTCCGGGCGAGCGCTTCAAGGCCACGGCCTACATCCTGGATTCGCGCCTGCGCGCCGACGGCCTGAACGTCGCCGTCAACAAGCAGGTGCGCGACGCCGCCGGCGCCTGGGTCGACGCGCCCCTGGCCGAACAGACCGAGACGGATATCGAGAACGCCATCCTGACGCGCGCGCGTCAGCTGCGCCTGTCCAACATCGGCAACTAGGGACCGCCTCATGGCGGCCTACGTCCCGAGCCAGGTAGAGCCCCGGTGGCGCGCCGCCTGGGAGACCGCCGACGCGTTCCGCGCCGGCGCCGGCGATGACGGCCGCCCCAAATACTACGTGCTGGAGATGTTCCCCTATCCGTCGGGGCGCATCCACATGGGCCACGTGCGCAACTACGCCATGGGCGACGTGGTGGCCCGCTTCAAACGCGCGCGCGGATTTTCCGTGCTGCACCCGATGGGCTGGGACGCCTTCGGCATGCCGGCCGAGAACGCGGCCATGGAACGCGGCGTCCACCCCAAGGGCTGGACCTACGACAACATCGCCGCCATGCGGGCCGAGCTGAAAGCTTTAGGCCTTTCGATCGACTGGTCGCGCGAGTTCGCCACCTGCGATCCGTCCTACTACGGCAAGCAGCAGGCTTGGTTCCTCAAGCTGATGGAACGCGGCCTGGTCTATCGCCGCGAAGCCAACGTCAACTGGGACCCGGTCGACATGACCGTCCTGGCCAACGAGCAGGTGATCGACGGCCGCGGCTGGCGCTCCGGCGCGGTGGTCGAGAAGAAGAAGCTGACGCAGTGGTTCCTGCGCATCACATCTTACGCCGACGCCCTGATCGAAGGCCTCAAGACCCTGGAAGGCCGTTGGCCGGACAAGGTGCGGCTGATGCAGGAGAACTGGATCGGCCGGTCGAAGGGCCTGCAGATGACCTTCGATTTCGCCGGCGCGGCGCCGGCGGGATTTGAAAACGGCGTTGAGGTCTACACCACCCGCCCCGACACCCTGTTCGGCGCTTCGTTCCTGGCCATCGCCACCGACCACCCGCTGGCCGAGAGCCTGAAGGGCGATCCAAAGGTCGCCGCCTTCATCGCCGAATGCAAAAAGGGCGGATCGACCGAGGCCGACATCGAGGCCGGCGAGAAGCTGGGCCTGGACACCGGCTTGGCCGTCGCCCACCCGTTCGAGCCGGGTAAGTCGCTGCCGGTCTGGATCGCCAATTTCGTGCTGATGGACTACGGCACAGGCGCCATTTTCGGCTGCCCGGCGCACGACCAGCGCGACCTGGATTTCTCGCGCAAATACGGCCTGGCGGTGAAGCCGGTGGTGCTGCCGCCGGGGGCGGACCCGGCCGCGTTCGACGTCGGGACCGAGGCCTACACCGGGGCGGGGACGATCTATCACTCCGACTTCCTCAACGGCCTGAGCATCGAGGCGGCCAAGGCCGAGGCGATCTCGCGCATAGAGGCCATGGGTAGGGGCGAGGGCGCCACGGTCTATCGCCTGCGCGACTGGGGCGTCTCGCGCCAGCGCTACTGGGGCTGCCCGATCCCGGTGATCCACTGCGGCAAGTGCGGCGTGGTCCCTGTGCCGGCCGACCAACTGCCGGTGATCCTGCCCGACGACGTCACCTTCGATAAGCCGGGCAACCCGCTGCTGCGCCATCCGACCTGGCGTCATGTGGCCTGCCCGTCCTGCGGCGGGGAAGCCAGCCGCGAGACCGACACGCTGGACACCTTCGTCGACAGCAGCTGGTACTTCGCCCGTTTCGCCAACCCGGACGCGGCCGAGCCGGTCGACAAGGCCGCCGCCGACCACTGGCTGGCGGTCGACCAGTACATCGGCGGGGTCGAGCACGCGGTGCTGCACCTGCTGTACGCCCGTTTCATCACGCGCGCTCTCAAAGACGTCGGGCTGCTGTCGGTGGAGGAGCCGTTCGCCGGCCTGTTCACCCAAGGCATGGTTACCCACGAGACCTACCGCGCCGCCAACGGCGAATGGGTTGAGCCGGGCCAAGTCACCCTGGTGGCGGAGAACAACAAACGCCGGGCGATCCTGACCGACACCGGCGAGGACCTCATTCTGGGCGACATCGAGAAGATGTCGAAGAGCAAGAAGAACGTCGTGGCACCGGAAGCGATCTTCGCCGCCTACGGCGTCGACGCCGCGCGCCTGTTCGTCATGTCCGACAGCCCGCCCGAGCGCGACGTGCAATGGACCACCGGCGGGGTCGAGGGCGCCAGCCGCTTCGTCTCCCGCGTCTGGGCCGAGTTCGACGCCCCCGCAGGCGATGAGGGTTCCGCCGACGAGGCCCTGGCCCTCCGCCAGGCGGCGCACCGGCTGATCGACAGCGTCACCGACGGCATCGAGGGTTTCCGCTTCAACTCGGCCATCGCCAAGCTCTACGCCTTCCTCAACACCCTGAAGGCCAGCAAGGCCGGCGGCGCGGCGCGGCGGGAATCCCTGTCGATCCTGGCCCGGCTGATCGCGCCCTTCACCCCGCACCTGGCCGAGCAGTGCTGGGCCAAGCTGGGCGAGGCCGGCATGATCTGCGACGCCGCCTGGCCCGTGGCCGATCCGGCCCTGACCGCCCAGGATGAGGCGGTGCTGCCGGTGCAGGTCAACGGCAAGCGCCGCGGCGAGATTCGCGCGCCGGTCGGCGCCTCTTCGGCGGATGTGGAAAAAATCGCTCTGGCGGACGCCAACGTTGCGGCGCACCTTGAGGGCCTCACCCTTCGCAAGGTGATCGTGGTCCAGGACCGCATCGTCAACATCGTGGCCAACTAGATGACCAGACTCGCCCTGACCGTTCCCGCCCTGCTGACCGCCGCCGCCTTGGCTCTGGTCGGCTGCGGATTCACCCCGCTCTACGCCACACCGGGGATCAATTCCGACCTGGCGGCGGTCAGCGTGGTCGCGCCGCAGGGCCGCTCGGGCTTCCTGCTGCGGCAATCGCTGGACGACGCCTTCGGCCACAATCCGGCTCTGGCCCCGGCCTATCGCCTGACCATGACCTATGACGAGACCAAGATTCCGCGCGGGGTTCGGGTCGACAACGTCGCCAACCGCTACGAGCTGGTGCTGACGGTGAACTACACCCTGACCACGGCGACCGGCGCGCCGGCGCGACAGGGCCGGGTGCGCAGCTCGGTCACCTACGATTCCGCCGACCAGCCCGACGCCTCCATCGCCGCCGAACAGGACGGCCAGGAGCGCGCCGCCGCCGAGGCCGCGCGGCAGATCCAGCTCGAGCTGGCCGTCTGGATGGCCAACCGGCGCTCGCCAGCCTAGGGCGTGGCGGCCGAAAGTGGACACCGGTTTCGGCGCCCGCCACGCCCTATTTCTGGAGACAGAGCCTTGTTGTCTGTTTCAGACTGCATCTGAAACAGGAAGGCTCTGATGATCATTACTCGCCGCCCGGACATCGAGCGGTTCCTGAAAAGCCCCGACAGCGGGATACGCGCCGTCCTGTTCTACGGCCGCGACGCCGGGATGGTGCGCGAGCGCGCCGATATGCTGGCGAAGAAGATCGTCGCCGACCCGGACGACCCGTTCGACGTCTCGGCCCTGACCAACAGCGACGCGGAAAGCGAGGGGACGCTGGAGAGCGCGCTTTCGGCCCAGTCCATGACCGGCGGACGGCGGCTGGTCCGCCTAAGTCTGATCGGCGAGAAGGGCGGCGCCGACCGGGCCGCGGCGGCGGCCATCACCGCCCACGCCAATGGCGAACTCAATCCCGATGCCTTCTTCCTGATCGAGGCGGGAAATCTTGGCCGCGACAGCGCCCTGCGCAAGGCTGCGGAGGCGCGCGGGATCGAGAAGGTCTGCGTGGTGATGCCGGCCTACGAGGACGAGCCGGGCGACGTGGCCCGGCTGATCCGCGAGGGTCTGGCCGCCGACAAGGTGTCCCTGACCAACGACGCGGTGACCCTGCTGGTCGAGCGCCTGCCGCGCGACCGCGGCGTGGCCCGGCAGGAGATCGAGCGCCTGGCCCTGTTCCTGGGCCCCGGCAGCGGAGCCCAGGGCGACGCCAGCCTGCTGACCGCCTTCTTCGGCGTCGAGCCGGAAGCCTCGCTTTCGGAAGCGGCCAACGACGCCTTCGGGGGCCGGCTGGCGGCCGCGCAGGGACATCTGCGCCGGGCGCGGGCGGAGGGCGAGGGCGGCCCGGCCACGGTGCGCGCGGCGGGCATGCACCTGGCCAAGCTGCGCAAGGCCCTGACCCTGATGGCCGGCGGGACCGACGCAACGGCGGCGGCCAAGGCGGTCGGGGTGTTCTGGAAGACCGAGAAGGAATTCCTGCGCCAGGCCCGCGCCTGGTCCCTGGCCGAACTCGACAAACTGCAGCCGCAGGTGCTGGCGGCCGACCGGGCCTGCAAGACCGCCGGCGCCCCCGACGACCTGATCGCCGAGCGGCTGGTGCTGACCATCGCCGGGCGCGCACGCGCCCTTCGTCTTTAGAAGGCTTCGCGTAAGGGCGCTGAAACTGTAGGGCGCTTGGCCTTTGCGACCATTGGCGCTATCAGCGCCGCTTCTTCTCTCTGGAAGCCTTCACTGATGTCCGACCTGCCCGACCGCCTGTCGACCAACCCCGACAGCCCCTATTACGACGCCGCCCTGCTGGAACGCGGCGTGGGCGTGCGCTTCAAGGGCGTCGACAAGCAGAACGTCGACGAATACTGCGTCAGCGAGGGTTGGGTGCGGCTGGCGGTGGGCAAGGCGGTCGACCGCAAGGGCAACGCCATGACCGTCAAGCTGCAGGGCGCGGTCGAACCCTATCTGCGCAACGATCCGGCGGAAGAAAGCTAGCTACCTCTGCCCCGACAGCCGGCGGCAGAGCTCGTCGAGCTGTTCCAGGGTGACGTAGCGCACGGTCACCGTCCCCTTGCCGCCCCTGTCGTCGATCGACACCTGCAGGCCGAGCGCCTCGCTCAGGTCCGATTCCAGGGCGGCCGTGTCGGCGTCCTTGATGCCGGTGGCCAGGCCCGGCGTGCGCGGGGCCTTGGCCGACGGCTTGCGGGCCAGGGCCTCGGTGTCGCGCACCGACAGGTGCTTTTCGATCACCCGCCGCGCCAGGCCGGGAATATCCGCCTCCTCGGCCGTGAGCAGGGCGCGGGCGTGGCCGGCGCTCAGCGCCCCTTCCGACAGATAGCCCTGCACCTCCGGCGGCAGCTGCAGCAGGCGAAGGGTGTTGGCCACGTGGCTGCGGCTCTTGCCCACCGCCTGGGCGATGTCGTCCTGGGTATGCGAATAGCGGTCGATCAGGGCGCGGTAGCCGAGCGCCTCTTCAAGCGAATTCAGATCGGCGCGCTGGACGTTCTCGACGATGGCGATCTCCAGCACCGCGCGGTCGTCCAACTCGCGCACCACCACCGGAATCGTGCGCAGGCCGGCGATCTGCGCCGCGCGCCAGCGGCGCTCCCCGGCGACGATCTGAAACTCGCCCGGCTGATCGGGGGCCGGCCGCACCAGGATCGGCTGCAGCACGCCGCGCGTCTTCACCGTCTCGGCCAGGGATTCCAGCTCGGCCTTGTCGAAGTGCCGGCGCGGCTGGTCGGGATTGCGGCGCACCAGTTCGATCGGCGTTTCGCGCTGGCCGGCCGGCGGGGCGGGCGCGGCGGCGTCACCGCTGGCGGCATTGGCGTCGGACTCGCCCAGCAGGGCCGAGAGGCCCCGGCCCAGTCCGCGGCGTCCTTCAACCATGGTCGTCTCCATTGCGGCGGCCTCTACGCGACCTGCGCCTGGCGGGCGCGTTCGCGGCTGACCACTTCCCGCGCCAGCTTCAGATAGGCTTGGCTGCCGGCGCACTTGAGGTCGTAGATCAGCACCGGCTTGCCGAACGACGGCGCCTCGGACACCCGCACATTGCGGGGAATGACGGTCTCATAGACCTTGTCGCCGAAGTGAGTGCGCACGTCGCTGGCCACTTGGTCCGACAGGCTGTTGCGGCGGTCGTACATGGTCAGCACCACGCCCTGCAGCTCCAGCGAGGGATTGAGGCTGCCACGCACCAGCTCCACTGTGCGCATCAGCTGCGACAGGCCCTCCAGGGCGAAGAACTCGCATTGCAGCGGCACGAACACCGCGTCCGCCGCTGCCATGGCGTTGACGGTCAAAAGGTTCAGCGACGGGGGGCAATCGATCAGCACATAGGTATAGCTGCCGCTCGTACGGATTAGGTCCAGGGCGTCGCGCAGGCGGAACGATCGGCGCTGCGCCGAGTGCAGTTCCATCTCCACCCCCGACAAGTCGGGGTCGGAAGGCAGCAGGTCCAGGCCCGGCAGGGCCGTTTTCAACGCGGCTTCCTGCACCGTCGCCTCGCCCATCAGCACGTCATAGAGGGTGACCTTGCGCGCGGCCCGGCCGATGCCTAGGCCGGTCGAGGCGTTGCCTTGCGGATCGGCGTCGATCAGCAGCACGCGTTCGCCAACCGCCGCCAGGGCGGTGCCGAGATTGATGGCGGTAGTGGTTTTTCCCACCCCGCCCTTCTGATTGGCCACGGCCAGAACGCGTAACACTAGGGTATGACCTTTCGCAGCGGCTTGAGGCCGGAGACCTGCACGACCCGGCCGCGAGCATCACTCTGGCTGGGGTGGAGTTCTACCTCAAACTTCCAATATCTAGTAGCTTCCGTTAACTCAGACACAACATCTTGACCCTTGAGGAACAGGCCGACCGTTTCGCCGCGCAGGTACGGCCGGGCGAAGTCCAGCAGTCTTACCATTGGAGCGCAGGCGCGGGCGGTGACAACCTCTACAGGACGGTCAACAACTTCGGCGCGGGCGTGGATAACTTCCGCCGGCAGGTCCAGAACGGTCACGACCTCGTTGAGGAAACGGCACCGTTTGGCCATGCTTTCAACGAGGTAGACTCGGGCATTACCGCGGCCCTTGAGCAGCGCCGCCAGCACGATCCCCGGCAGGCCGGCGCCCGATCCAAGGTCGGCCCAGCGGTTCGCGCCCGGTATGACCGTCAGCAGCTGCGAACTGTCCAGAACGTGCCGCCGCCAGAAGTCCGGAAGCGAGGCCGGGCCGACCAGATTCATCACCGCGTTGCCGGCTTCGAGCATCTGGCGATAGCGCTCGAGATCGGAAATCTGCGCGTCCGTGGCGCCGCTTAGGGCCTGGAAGCCGTCCGCGCCCAAGGCCTCGGGGGCCGGCGGACGAGCCTCAGGCTGCGGCGCGGCGGACATGGGCCAGCAGGGCGGTCAGGGCGCCGGGGGTGACCCCCTCGATACGGGCGGCCTGGCCGAGGGTTTGCGGCCGCACCTTGGATAGTTTGGAGCGCACCTCGTTGGAGAGGCCGCCAATGGCCGCGTAGTCGAGTTCGGCCGGCAGGGTCAGGGCCTCGTCGTCGCGCAGCGCCGCCGCGTCAGCGGCCTGGCGGTCGAGATAGCCGGCGTAGGCGGCGTCGATCTCCACCTGTTCGCGGGCGTCGGCCGACCATTGCGAGATCTGCGGCCAGACAATCGCCAGGCGGTCGAGAGTCACGTCCGGATAGGCCAGCAGATGGAAGACGTCGCGGCGCTGGCCGTCCTGGCCGACCTTGATCCCGGCCTCGGCGGCCTGTTGCGGGCTCAGCCTCAAGGCCTTGGCCTGGTTTCGCACGTCAGCCAGGTCGGCGGCCTTGGCGGCCCAGGCGGCGGCGCGCGCCGCTCCCACCAAGCCCAACTCGATGCCGCGGTCCGTGAGCCGCTGGTCGGCGTTGTCGGCGCGCAGGGTCAGGCGGTACTCGGCCCGGCTGGTGAACATGCGATAGGGCTCGCTCACTCCTCGAGTGACCAAGTCGTCGATCATCACCCCGATATAGGCCTCGTCCCGGCGTAGCACGGCGGGCTCCTGACTCCGCGCCGCCCGGGCGGCGTTCAAGCCGGCCATCAGCCCCTGGGCGCCCGCCTCCTCATAGCCGGTGGTGCCGTTGATCTGGCCGGCCAGGTAAAGCCCCGGCAGGCGCTTGGATTCAAGGCTGGGCAAGAGTTCGCGCGGGTCGACGTAGTCGTATTCGATGGCGTAGCCGTAGCGGATCACCTCCACCGCCTCGAGACCGGAGATGGTGCGCAGGAACGCGAGCTGGGTTTCTTCGGAAACCGAGGTGGAGACACCGTTGGGATAGACAGTGTGGTCGTCGAGGCCTTCCGGCTCCAGGAACACCTGGTGGCTGGCGCGGTCGGCGAAGCGGACAACCTTGTCCTCGATCGACGGACAGTAGCGCGGGCCGATACCGGTGGCCCGGCCGCCATAGACCGCCGATTCCCCCAGGCGGTCGGCGATAATCTGGTGGGTCTTCTCGTTGGTGTAGGTGACGCCGCAGGAGACCTGCGGTCCGGCGATGGGAAGCGCGCCCGCCGGGGTGAGGAACGAGAAAGTCACCGGGTGCTCGTCCCCGGCCTGGCTCTCGATCGAAGCCCAGTCGATGGTGCGGCCGTCCAGGCGAGCTGGAGTCCCCGTCTTCAAGCGCCCCATGTCGAAGCCCAGGCCGTACAGTCGGTCGGACAGCCCTATGGCGGGGGCTTCGCCGTGCCGGCCGGCGGGGGTGCGGGTCTCGCCGCGATGGATCACGCCTTTCAGGAACGTGCCGGTGGTCAGCACCACGGCGGGGGCGTGATAGGCGCCGCCGTTGCCGTCCAGCACCCCCACGACCCGCCGGCTCTCGACAATCAGGTCCTCAGCGGGGGCGGCGATAATGTCCAGGTTAGGCTGGGCCTTGAGCGCCGCTTGCATGGCCTCGCGGTAGAGCTTGCGATCGATCTGCGCCCGAGGACCGCGCACGGCGGGGCCCTTGGAGCGGTTCAACAGTCTAAACTGGATGCCGGCGGCGTCGGCCATCCGGCCCATCAACCCGTCCAGGGCGTCGATCTCGCGCACCAGATGGCCCTTTCCCAGCCCGCCAATGGCTGGGTTGCAGCTCATCTCGCCGATGGTCTCGGCCTTGTGGGTCAGCAAAAGCGTGCGCGCGCCGGTGCGCGCCGAGGCCGCCGCGGCTTCACAGCCGGCATGGCCGCCGCCGATGACGATGACGTCCCAGGTGTTGTTCGAGGGCTCGGGCATGGGGCGCTTCCCATAGCGCCTGAGGGGTCTCGCGTCGATGTTTTACCCGTTGTTTCACGTGAAACATCGAGGCGGCCCGACCGCTGTTTCACGTGAAACACGCTATTTGCCGATACAGAACGTGGAGAACACCCGCCCCAGGACTTCTTCTGCTCCTACACGCCCCGTCACGCGCTCCAGGGCGCGCGCCGCAAGCCGAACGTCTTCCGCCGCCAGCTCCGCGCCCTGTTCCGCCGAGACGATCGCCGCCCGCAGCCGGTCACGGGCCTCCAGCAGCCGCTCCTGGTGGCGCAGGCGGGTAGCGGCGGGGAAGTCCGCGCCGGTCAGCAAAGCCGTGGCGCGCGTCGTCAGCCAGGCCCGAACCGGGTCAGCCCCGTCCCGCAGCGACAGGCGCAGCACGTCCAGCCCGGCAATCCCCGACCATCCGTCCGCGGACATGGCGTCGCCGCCAGGCTTGAGGTCGGCCTTGTTGATCAGGCAAAGGTCGCCGGCCCGAGCCTCCAACCGCGCCTCAACCCAGCCGCCGTCACCCAGACTGCCGTCGACCACCAGCACGCGCACGTCGGCCTCCTCGGCCCAGGCGCGGGCGCGGCGCACACCCTCGGCCTCGATCTCCTCGTCGGATTCCCGCATCCCGGCAGTGTCGGCCAGCAACAGCTGGTAGCCGGCCAGGACCAGGGGCTGTTCGATCACATCGCGCGTCGTGCCGGGCGTGGGGGCGACAATGGCGGCGTTGCGGCCGACAAGGGCGTTGAGCAGGCTGGACTTGCCGGCGTTCGGAGCCCCGATCAGGGCGACTTTAAGTCCCTCGCGCACCCGCCGGCCACGCTCCGCGTCAACCAGGGCGGCCTCCAGTTCGCCGAGCAACCCGTCCAGCAGCGGCCGGGCGCGCGCCGCCACCTCGACCGGAAGGTCCTCGTCCGGGAAGTCGATCGCCGCCTCGAGAAAGGCCAGGGCCTCGACCAACCTTGTCCGCCAGGCGTCGTAGCGACGGCTGAGCGCCCCGCCGAGCTGGTCCAGCGCTTGGCGCGCTTGGCTGGCGGTCTCCGCCTCGACCAGATCCGCCACCGCTTCCGCCTGGGCCAGGTCGAGCTTGCCGTTGGCGAACGCTCGGCGGGTGAATTCGCCCGGCTGCGCCAGCCGCCCGCCCAGGGCCACCGCCGCCTGCAGCACGGCGCCGACCACGCCCGGCCCACCGTGCAGGTGCAACTCGGCCATGTCCTCGCCGGTGTAGCTGGCGGGAAGGGGCATCCACAGCACCAGGGCCTGGTCGAGCCCGGCCCCGTCATGGCTCAGTCGCCGCAGACTAGCCCGCCGCGCCGGCGGCAGGTCGCCGGCCAAGGATCGCAGCATGTCCTCGGTCCCGGGACCGGACAGCCGCACGACCGCCAGGGCTGCGCGGCCGGGCGCGGTGGCCGGGGCGACGATGACGCCCGTCATGGCTCTATCAGGACTTTCCGCCCATGGCGCCCGTGGCCGCCGCGGTCATCAGGTTGCGGAACTGCTCCTGCGCCCCGGCGCCGAAGCTCATCCAGTTCTTCATCAGCTCTTCCGGGGCGAGCATGTTGATGTTGGCGGAGAGGCGCTTTTGCATCTCGTTGACCAGGTGGTCGTTGAGCGGGGTCACATCCGGCAGGCGCATGAAGGCGCGCGCCTCCTCCGGCGTACAGTCGACTTCGATGGTCATCTTCATGGGGTCGCCCGTTCACAAAACTTGCACGCAGTTAAGGGCGGTTGGCGCGGCGCGTCCAGCCGCCGTCTAACGGCCTTGCGCGGCGGCGCGACGGAAAGCCTCGCGCTCATAGAGCCGCCTGCGGTAGGCGGTCACCGAAGATGGTATGATGTCCTCGCCTAGCTTGAGCAGTCCGCTGGCGATGCCGAGCGGGAAGGTGACGGAGATGTCGGCCAGGGTCAGGCGGCCGCCGACCAGGAATTCGCGCCCATCCGCCAGCTGGCGTTCGAGCTGCGACATGCGGCGCTTGAAACCGTCGATGATGAACCGGTGCACGGCGCTGGGCGGGGAGTCCTCCTCCCCCATCAACCGCACCCCCACCACCGTGCTCATGGGCGCGGCCAGGCCGGCCTCACCAAACATGACGAACTGCAGGTAGTCGGCGAAACCCGCCTCGTCGGGCGAGACCACCAGCGGGGTCGGCCCATAGCGGGCGGCCAGGTACTGGGTCGCGGCGACGGACTCGCTGATGATCGCGTCGCCGTCGACCATCACCGGCACGGTGCGTGACGGGTTCAAGGCCACGAACTCCGGATCGGAGTCGCGCAGCTGCACCGGTTTGACCTGATAGGGCAGGCCCATCTCCTCGCAGGTCCAGAGGATGCGTATCCCGCGGGCGCCGCGCATGTGATAGACAGTAATCACGGCCTATCCTCCGTCAGATATTCAGTTCGGTCAGGTATTCATCGACTGGAAGAAATCACCGTTGTTCTTGCTCTGCCGCAGCTTGTCCATCAGGAACTCGATGGCGTCCTGCGGGCCCATCGGATTCAGGATGCGGCGCAGGATGTAGGTCTTCTGCAGCTGTTCCTTCGGCGTGATCAGTTCTTCCTTGCGCGTCCCGGACTTCAGGATGTCGATGGCCGGGAAGATGCGCTTGTCGGCGACCTTGCGGTCCAGGATGATTTCGCTGTTACCGGTGCCCTTGAACTCTTCGAAGATCACCTCGTCCATGCGCGAGCCGGTCTCGATCAGGGCGGTGGCGATGATCGTCAGGGACCCGCCCTCCTCCACATTGCGCGCCGCGCCGAAGAAGCGCTTGGGCCGTTGCAGCGCGTTCGCGTCGACGCCGCCGGTCAGGACCTTGCCCGACGACGGCACCACGGTGTTGTAGGCCCGGCCCAGGCGCGTCACCGAGTCCAGCAGGATGATGACATCGCGCTTGTGCTCGACCAGGCGCTTGGCCTTCTCGATCACCATCTCGGCCACCTGCACGTGACGGGTCGCCGGTTCGTCGAAGGTCGAGGAGATCACCTCGCCCTTCACCGTGCGCTGCATGTCGGTGACTTCTTCCGGACGTTCGTCAATCAGCAGCACGATTAGGTAGCACTCGGGGTGGTTGGCGGCGATTGACTTGGCGATGTTCTGCAGCATCACCGTCTTGCCCACCCGCGGCGGGGCGACGATCAGGCAGCGCTGGCCTTTGCCGAGCGGGGCGACGATGTCGATGATCCGGCCCGAGCGGTCTTTCAGCGTCGGGTCCTCGATTTCCATCTTCAGCCGCTCCTCCGGATAGAGCGGCGTGAGGTTGTCGAAGTGGACCTTGTGGCGGACGTTCTCCGGGCTCTCGAAATTGACGCTGCTGACGTTGGTCAGGGCGAAATAGCGCTCGCCCTCGCGCGGGGCGCGGATGGCGCCGACCACCGTGTCGCCGGTGCGCAGGCCGAAACGGCGGATCTGCGACGGGCTGACGTAGATGTCGTCCGGGCCGGGCAGGTAGTTGGATTCCGGCGAGCGCAAGAAGCCAAAGCCGTCCTGCACCACTTCCAGGGTGCCGCTGCCGCTGATCTCCAGCGCCTCGTCGGCGATGGCTTTCAGGATCGCGAACATCATGTCCTGCTTGCGCATGGAGTTGGCGTTCTCGATCTCCAGCTTTTCGGCCAGGGCGAGCAGATCGGCGGGGGACTTGTCCTTCAGTTCCTGCAGCGACATCGAGGTGATGCCGAGGCTGGAGATGACGGCGGAAAGGTCGGCGCCTTCGTCGGCGTCATCGCCGCCGTCAGCCGCCACGGCGGCGTCTTCGGCCAGCATCTCTTCGGGGGGTTCGTCAGACATGGTTCTATTCTTCACATAGGGCGCGGCTCCGGCGGGAGGGCCGGAGTCCGGGCGGGAAATTTAAGTTGTCTCGATCCCAAAGGACCGGTCGTGTCGTTCAGGGATCGAACCGGTCGTCGGCGCGTCGGCCGGCGGTTCGTATGAGGCGGGCGCGCAGCGTTTGAGCGCTACGCGGGTACCGCACGCAAACCACAGCCGCCCACAGCGGTCAAGGGCGGCCAAATTCCGTCGTCACGGCGATCACCATGACGATGGCCGCCAGGAACGGCAGTTCGTTGGTCGCGCGCCAGAACTTCTCGGGCTTCGTGTTGGTCCCGGCGGCGAACCGTTTGCGGGCTTTCGCCAGGTAGCCGTGCCAGGCGCTGAGGAACAGCACACCGCTCAGCTTGGCGATCATCCAGGGCTGGTGCAGGAACCCCCAGCCGCGGATTTTGGCATCCGCCAGGATCAGGCAGACGCCGAAAATGAAGGTGGCGATCATGGCCGGGTTGATAATGCCCTTGAGCAGTCGGCGCTCCATGGTCTGAAAGGTCGTATCCATCTCCGAGCCCGGCGTGGCCGAGCAGTGATAGACGTAGAGGCGCGGCAGGTAGAGCATCCCCGCCATCCAGGCGATCGCCGCCAGGATGTGCAAGCCGCGCAGCAGATCGTACTGTCCCGCCAGCCAGAGCATCTAAGCCGTGCATCCTTCCCGGCGGGCGCACCGCCGCCATTGTTCGCCGCAGGCGGACGCCGCCGGCTCCACGCCCGGTGCTTCTAGCGCACCCGACACGACCCCGGCCAGGGCGGCGATGAAGTCACCCTGCACGCCCAGAGCCGGAACTCTAAGATAGGTTTCCACCCCCAGGCCCGCCGCCAGTTCGGCATAATCCCGGTCCAGCTCGACCAGGGTCTCCACATGCTCCGAGACGAAGGCGATGGGGACGATGATGATGCCTCGCCCGACCTCGGCGGCGTCGGCTATGGCCGCCGGCGCGTAGGGTCCGAGCCATTTCAGCCGCCCGACCCGGCTCTGGTAGCAGAGCCGCCAGTCCCAGTCCTCGCCCAGGCCTTTCGGCCCCAAGGCTCGGAGCACCGCGGCGCAGCTTTTTTCCACCTGCATGGCGTAGGGGTCGCCATCGTCCACCACCTGCTGCGGCAGGCCGTGGGCCGAGAACAGCAGCCGCAGGCCGCTGGGCTTGCCCGCCTTCTCCCACGTCCCCCGGATCACCTTGGCGTGGGCGGAGGCCAGGCCGGCGAGATCGGGATAGCAGCACACGGTCCGATGGACTCCGCTTCCTCGGTAGGCGGCCTTCCAGGCGGCGAACGACGACCCTGTCGTGGTGGTCGAGTACTGCGGGTAGAGCGGAAGCAGCACCACCTCGTCCGGCCCCCAGGCGGCGACCTCGCGGGCAGCCTGCGCGGTCAGCGGATGCCAATAACGCATGGCGATGAAGACACGGGTCTCAGCGCCGGATGCGGCGTTGGCCAAGGCGAGTTGGAGCGCATCGGCCTGTTTGCGCGTCTCCGGCAGCAGCGGCGAACCGCCGCCCATGAGCGCGTAGTTCGCACGGGCGGATTTGGCACGGGTGGTCGAGATCAGCGCCGCCAGCGCCAGACGGGCCGGGGCGGCCAGCCGGATGATTGCCTTGTCGCGGAACAGGTTGAACAGGAAGGGAGCCACCGCCTCCTGACGGTCTGGTCCCCCGAGGTTGAACAGGACGACGGCGACTTTTCGGCTCATTTGCCGGTCACGCGCGCCAGCACCTGCTCCACATGGGCGATCGGGGTGTCGGGCAGGATGCCGTGACCGAGGTTGAAGATGTACGGTCCCTCGCCCCAAGTCTGCAGATATTCCTCGACCCGCGCGTCCAGGGCCGGGCCGCCGGCGCGCAGCAGCAACGGGTCGAGCGCGCCCTGGATCGGTTTGAGGGCCTGCACCCGCTGCCCAAGGCCCAGCGGCGCGGTGGTGTCGAGGCCGACCGCGGCGACCGGGACCTTCACCGCATAGCGCTCGGCCAGGGCCGGGGCGCCACGCGGAAAGCCGATCACCGGCGTCTGCACCCCCCGCGCCCGCAGGCCGGCGATGATCGCCTGGTGGGTGCGGATGACGATGGTCTCGAACAGGCTGTCGGTTAAGGCCTCGGCCCAGCTCTCGAACAGCATCAGCGCCTGGGCGCCCGCCGCCGCCTGCATGGCCAGGTAGTCGACTGTGCCCTCGACCAGCACATCCAGCAGCGCCGCCAGATCGTCTGGATTGGTATAGGCGTAGGACCTGGCCTTCGACCGGTCGCTCGACCCGCCCTCGATCATGTAGGTGGCCACCGTCCACGGCGCCCCGGCGAACCCAATGAGCGCCTTGTCGGCGGGAAGGCCCGCGCGGACCAGCTTTAGCGTCTCGCCGACGGCGCTCAAGGCTTCCCCGGCTTGGCCGGTCAGATCCTTCATGCGGGCCAATTCGGGCATCTCGCCCAGCTTCGGCCCCTCACCGGCCTCGAACCAGACCTTCTGCCCAAGGGCTTTGGGCAGCAGCAGGATATCGGCGAAGACGATTGAGGCGTCGAACGGAAAGCGCCGCATCGGCTGCAGTGTCGCCTCCGCCGCCATCTCGGGGTTAAGGCAAAAGGCGATAAAGTCTGGCGCGGATGCCCGCAGCGCGCGGTATTCCGGCAGGTAGCGCCCCGCCTGGCGCATGAACCACACCGGCGGCCTCGCCTGCTTCTCTCCGGCCAGTACGCGCAGGAACTTCGGATCGGCTTGCATGGCGAGCCTTAAAGCCCGTCCGGTGGATCATCTCAACCCACCCCTCTTCCTTCCTCTAATAAGATGATTGGAATCTTGAAGGGTAGCGGCGATAGGGGCGAGGACGGCGGGGACGGATTGTGAGCGTCACCCTTCGCCCAGAGGCAATCCGCATCGGCGGCGCGGAACGCCGACAGGCGCCGCCAGGTCTGTGGACAACGGGGACAACCCCTAAACGGGCGGAAAGCCTTAACGAATCCTTAACGACCGTTGGCGCCATAGCGGGACGGGGCACGGCATCCCCAACCGTGCATTAACCACCCTTGGCCATGTTCCCCAGGGCGGCCAGGCTGGAGACGGAACGGGCCTCAAACCCCTGGCGGTCAACAGCCGGACCCGGCATAGCTACGGGCAGCCCAAACCATGCACCGCCGTCCCCGAGATACCGCCCGGTGATACAGCCCCCGCCCACCGAAGACTCACAGGCCCCGGGGGAAAAATCCGCCGCGCCGCCGGCTGAGCCGACCGGCCGCTTCGCCACCTATTTCCATATCCATCTGGTGTCGGATTCCACCGGCGAGACGCTGAACGCCCTGGCCCGCGCCGTCTGCGCCCGGTTCACCGACATCCTGCCGATCGAGCACATCTACGCCCTGGTCCGGTCCCCGCGCCAGCTCGAGCGGGCGCTGGAGGAGATCGCCGGGGCGCCGGGGGTGGTGATGCACACCATCATCGACCCGCAGCTGCGCACGGCGCTGGAGGAAGGCTGCCGCCGGCTGGAGATGCCCTGCATCGCCGCCCTTGATCCGGTGGTCTCGACCATGGCCCGCTACCTGGGGGCGCGGATCTCCACCCGCGTCGGCGCCCAGCACGCGCTCGACAACGACTACTTCAACCGCATGGAAGCGCTGAACTACGCCATCGCCCATGACGACGGCGCCGGCGGCCAGGACCTGAACCAGGCGGACGTGATCCTGGTCGGGGTGTCGCGCACCAGCAAAACGCCAACCTCCATCTACCTCGCCCACCGGGGCGTGCGGGCCGCGAACGTGCCGCTGATTCCGGGCCAGGGCATCCCGCCGGCCCTGGCGGCGGTGCTGGGCTCCAAGCCGATCGTCGCCCTGACCGCCTCGTCGGACCGGCTGCTCTCGATCCGCCGCAACCGCCTGCTGGCGCTGAAGCAGGATCGGGCGAGCAGCTATACCGATCCCGACGCGGTGCGGGCCGAGATCATCGAGGCGCGGCGATTGTTCGAGCGTCACGGCTGGCCAATCATCGACGTCACCCGCCGTTCGGTCGAGGAGACGGCGGCGCAGATCATCAACTATCTGTCGGGCGACCGCGGCAAGTCGGCCGAGGCTCCATGACCCCCACCGGCGCCTTGGGCATCACCTTGGCCTCCACCAGCGCCACGCGGCGCGCCTTGCTGACCGGCGCGGGGGTGATCTTCAACGCCGAGTCCCCGGGCGTCGACGAGGACGCCGCCAGGGCTTCGATGACCGGCGAAGGCTTCACCCCGCGCGACATGGCCGACGCCCTGGCCGAGCTGAAGGCGCTTAAGGTGTCTCGGCGGCGCGGCGGGCTGGTGATCGGCGCGGACCAGACCCTCGACCTCGACGGCGTGACCATCGACAAGGCGGACACCCTGATCCAGGCGCGCGAGCGCCTGCTTTCCTTGCGCGGCCGCCGCCACAAGCTGCACTCGGCCGTGGTCGTGGCCCTGGCCGGAAATCCGATCTGGCGCGAGGTGGCCACCGCCACCCTGACCGTGCGCCCGTTCAGCGACCAATTCCTCGACGCCTATCTGGCGGCCGAGGGGGAGGCCATGCTGGGCTCGGTCGGCTGTTATCGGCTGGAGGGCCTGGGCGCCCAGTTGTTCGAACGCATCGACGGCGACTATTTCGCCATCCTCGGCCTGCCTCTGCTGGGCCTGCTTGACCTGCTGCGCCGGCACGGAGCCCTGTCCTCATGACCCTACGCGCCGGCGTCGTCGGCCATCCGGTGGCCCATTCGCTCAGCCCGCTGATCCATGGCGCCTGGATCGCCGCGGCGGGCCTCGACGCCACCTACGAAAAGCTTGACGTCGCGCCGACCGACTTCGCCGTCTTCGTTCGCTCCGGCCACGGCCTGCGCGGCCTCAACGTCACCGTCCCGCACAAGGAGGCGGCCCTGGCTTGCGCCGACGAGGTCCGCCCCGCCGCGCGCCGCGCCGGCGCCGCCAACCTGCTGACCTTCGAATCCGGAGGCATCACGGCCGACAACACCGACGGGATCGGCCTGCTGGCGGCCCTGCGCGAACAGGCCGGCTTCGACCCGACGGGCAAGATCGCCACCGTCCTGGGCGCCGGCGGCGCGGCGCGCGGCGCCGTGGCGGCCCTGCTCGACGCCGGGGCGAGCCAGGTCTGGGTGGTCAACCGCACCCTGGAGCGGGCGCGGGCCTTGATGGTGCTGGGCGCGGTCAAGGCCGCCGGCTGGAGTAAATCGACCGACGCCTTTCTGGAAGCCGCGGTGATCATCAACGCCACCACGCTTGGCCTTGGCGGCGGACCCGGCCCACACGCGCCGCTCGGCATGACCGCGCCCGACTGCGTGGTGATGGACATGGTCTACAAACCGTTGCGCACCCAACTGCTGATCGAGGCGGAACGGCTGGGGCGGCCGACGGTCGATGGCCTGGCCATGCTGATCGGCCAGGCTCGACCAAGCTTCGAGGCCTTCTATGGCCGGACGCCGGACGCGGGCGTCGACGTGCGCGGCCTGGCGCTGAAGGCGCTGGGAGAATGATCGTCGTCGGCCTGACCGGCTCGATCGGCATGGGCAAGAGCGCGACGGCGAAGATGTTCGCCGACCTCGGCGCGGCGGTGCAGGACGCGGACGCGGTGGTAGCGCAGCTCTATTCGCCCGGCGGCGAGGCGGTCGCGCCGGTCTTGGCGGAGTTTCCCGCCGCGAAGGGCGACAGCGGCGGCGTCGACCGCGTCCGACTCAGTGGTCTCCTCGCCGAAGAGCCCGGCCTGCTGGAAAAACTCGAAGCCATTGTCCACCCGCTGGTAGCCAACTATCGCGACGCCTTCCTGGCCGCCGAGCGGGCCAGGGGAACCAAGGTCGCCGTGCTGGAAATTCCGCTGCTGTTCGAGACCGGCGGCGAAAAAAAAGTCGATCAGACGGTGGTCGTCACCGCCCCGCCGCAGATGCAGCGCCTCCGGGTGCTGGCGCGGCCTGGCATGACGGCGGAAAAATTCGAGCAAATCCTGGCCCGCCAGACGCCGGACGCTGAAAAGCGCGCCCGGGCCGACTTCATCATCGACACCGGGCAGGGCCTCGACAACGCGCGGCGGCAGGTCGCGGACATCATGGCCAAGCTTGCCGGAATCGGCGAACGGAAGCATTGATCGGCCATGGTCCGCCAGATCGTCCTCGACACTGAAACCACCGGTTTCGACCCCAACAGCGGCGACCGTCTGGTCGAGGTCGCAGCGCTGGAGATCGAGGACTTCGTCCCCACCGGCCGCTCGTTCCACCGCTATATCGACCCGTGCCGCGACATGCCGGCCGGGGCCGAGAAGGTGCACGGCCTGTCGACGGCCTTCCTGCGCGGCAAGCCGAAGTTCCACGAGCCGGACATCTGCGACGCCCTGCTCGACTTTATCGGCGACGCGGCGATCATCGCCCACAATGCCGCCTTCGACCGCTCCTTTCTCAACTGGGAGCTGGAGCAGGTCGGCAAGATCACGATCGAAGAGAACCGCTGGATCTGCAGCCTGACCATGGCCCGCACCCGTTTTCCCGGCGCGCACAACTCGCTCGACGCCCTGTGTAAGCGGTTCAAGATTTCCCTGGCCGAGCGCGAGAAACACGGCGCCCTGATCGACGCCCAGTTGCTGGCCGAGGTCTATCTGGAACTGCAGGGCGGGCGCGAACGGGCGCTGGACCTAGGGGTATCGATTGCTGCCGCGGCGGTCTCGGCCGCGGTGGCCGGGTCCTATGGCGCGCGGCCCCGGCCGCTGGCGCCGCTGTCGACGGAGCTCGAACGCGAAGCCCACGCCGCCTTCATCGAGGCGGCGCTCAAGGGCAAGTCGCTGTGGTCTAAGCTCGGGGCTTAGCGGCCCCTAATCGTCCTAAGCGTTGCCGGCCGGCGGGGATTCGATTGAAGAGCCAGCGCCCTGAGCCTTGCGGGCGGCATAGACGCCGGCGAAGTCGATCGGGTCGATCATGAAGGGCGGGAAACCGCCTTCGGCGGTGACGTCGGCGATCATGCGGCGGGCGAAGGGGAACAGGAAACGCGGGCACTCGACCAGCAGCACCGGCTCCATGTCCTCGGCGGGGACGCCCTCGATCTGGAACAGCCCAGCATAGACCAGTTCGACCACGAACACCGGTTCCTCGCCGCGCACGGCCTTGGCCGAGAGCTTGAGGTCGACCTCGAACAGGCCATCCTCGCGGGCGCGGGCGCTCATCTCGACGTTCATGTCGATGTTCGGCTGGCCGACGCCGCCGCGCAGGCTCTCCGGCGCGGTAGGGTTTTCGAACGACAGGTCGCGGATGAACTGGGCCAGGACGCGCACGCCGGGCTGCGGCGTCTCGCCGTTCTGCGGCTGGGCGTTGGCGATGTCCGGGGGCGTGTCGGTCATAAAGTTTTAGTCTCGCATGAGGATTTGGGTCGGCGGCGCGTATCATGACGGGCCTGGGCGCGCAACGATGGACGCCGCGGCCGGATCAGCGCAGCGTTAAGCCTGACGCGCCGCTACCTTCCCGCCACACCCTGGCCTATATATTAGGGTTCAAGACCTGCTTCACCGGATATAAGCCAACCCCGTGCTCGAACTGATCATCTTCGCCGCCCTGGCCGCTGTCGTGCTTTACCAGCTCTATTCGGTGCTCGGACGGCGCGTGGGCCGCCAGCCGCAGGACCTGGGCGCGCCCACGTCGGTCCCCACCGTCGCCAAGCCGACGGCCGAGGCGATCGAGGACGGCGTGGTGCTGTCCGGCCTGGCGGCGATCAAGGCCCGCGACCCGGGCTTCGATGTCGACCGTTTCCTGGGCGGCGCCCGCTCAGCCTACGAGACGGTGGTCCGCGCCTTCGCCACCGGCGACCGCGAGACGCTCGGCAAGCTGCTGGCCCCGGCCGTGCTGTCCGACTTCGAGGCGGCCATTGACAAGCGCGAGGAAGAGGGCCGCACCGAAAGCGTCGAATTCACCCAGCCGCCGCGCGCCGACCTGGAGAAGACAGAGCTGGCGGGCGACATCGTCCGCGCATCGGTCCGCTTCCTGGCCGAGTTCCGCAGCCGGTCCAAGGGGCCCGAGGGCGAGGCGGTCGACGACCGGCGCACGGCGGAGGTCTGGACCTTCGAGCGCAGCGTCAAGAGCAAGAACCCCAACTGGACGCTCGTGCGCGTCGACGCCGCGCAAGCCTGATGCGGCGTCTCGCAGCCGTCCTCTGCGCCGCCGCCTCGGCGCTGGCCGCCTGCGCCACCACCCCGCCGCCTTCATCCCCGACCGCGCCCCCCGCCTCGGCCCCGTCTCCGGCGGCCAGTCCCTTGGCGCCGGACTCGGTCGCGCCTGCCACGGCCACGCCTCTGCCGCCGCTCGGCTCGACCCCGCCCGTTCCGTCCGCGCCCTACGTCACCCGTAGCGATTTCCGCGCCCCGCCGGGCTGGGACTCCGACGACCACGGCGCGGCCCTGGCCGCCTTCATCGCCGGCTGCGGCGTTTCCAAGGACCCGGCCCTGGCCACGGTCTGCCGCCGCGCCCGCGCCCTGCCGCCGGTGGACGCCAACGGCGCGCGTGATTTCCTCGAAGCCAATTTCCAGGCCCGGCAGCTGTCCGGCGACGGCCTGCTGACAGCCTATTTCGCCCCGGAGTACGAGGCCCGCGCCAGCCGTCAGGGTGATTTCACCGCACCCCTGCTGGGCAAGCCCGACGACCTGCAGGTGCTCGACCTCACCCCGTTTGACCCGGCCCTGAAGGGCAAGACCATCATCGGCCAGATCAGCCCGGCCGGCTTCGCCCCCTATCCGGCCCGCGCCGCGATCGATGCCCAGCCGCCCGCGCGGCCCCTGGCCTGGATGAAGCCGGAGGACCTGTTCTTCCTGCAGATCCAGGGCAGCGGCGTGCTGATTCTGCCTGACGGGCGGCGCTTGAAGGCGCTCTACGCCGCCAACAACGGCCTGCCCTTCAACGGCATCGCCACGCCGATGCGCGACCGCGGCCTGCTCACCGACAACAACACCTCGGGCGAAGCGATCCGCGCCTGGCTGGCGGCCAACCGCGGCGAGACGGCGGCCGGGGTGATGAACCTCAACCCGCGCTACGTCTTCTTCCAGACCGCGCCGGACGACGGCGCCCATCCGGCCGGGGCGGCGGGAATCCCGCTGCCGCCCGGCCGCGCCATCGCCGTCGATGTCGCCCGCCATCCGCTCGGCGGCCTCTATTGGATCGACGCCTCGGCCCCGGCCCTGGCCGGCGCCTTCCCCACCTACCGCCGCACGGTGGTGGCGCTTGACGCCGGCGGCGCCATACGCGGCGACATCCGCGCCGACCTCTACCTGGGGGCCGGAGAACTGGCCGGGCGCGAGGCGGGCCGCGTGCGCCACCGCCTCACCCTGTGGCGCCTCGATCCGCGCTGATGGCGCGCAAGCCCCGCCCCGCGGAGCTTCGGCTGTGGGGGGCGGTCACGTCCACGGTGCGGCCGCGCACCAGCCCGATCGAGCCCGACAGGCTGCCCGCCGCGCCGCTGCTGCTCGACCCGACCGCCAAGACCCCGGCGAAAAAGCCGCCGCAGGGCGCGGTGGGCGCCATCGAACCCAACCGCCGCCGCCGCATCGTCGTCCAGGCCAAAGGCGACCCGCTGATGCGGCTCGACCTGCATGGCATGACCCAGGCCGCCGCCCGCCACGCCCTGGGCGGCTTCATCGCCCGCGCCTTCGCCGATAACGTCCGCGCCGTGCTGGTGATCACCGGCAAGGGGGTGCAGGGCGACGGTGTGCTGCGTAAGCAATTGCCGGCCTGGCTGGCCGAGCCGGAGCTGCGGCCGATGGTGGCGGGCTTCTCGCCGGCCGACCCGCATCACGGCGGCGAGGGCGCGGTCTATGTGGCGCTGAAGCGGCGGGTCAGGCCTTAGGCCGCGAGGCCTTCTCGGCGAATCCCGACTGCCCCTGGCGGGCCTCGAGTTTAGCGGCCACCGCGTCCAATTCCACACCCTGCGCCGCCAGCAGGGCCAGCAGGTGATAGATAAGGTCGGCGCTTTCGGCGGCCATGGCGTCCTTGTCGGCCAAGGCGGAAGCCTGAACCAGCTCGACCGCCTCCTCGCCCAGCTTCTTCGCCGCCAGCTTCGGATCGGCCAGCAGTTTCGCGGTCCAGGACGCGGAGATGTCGCCGCCCTTGCGGGCGGCGATGGTCGCCTGGATGTGGTCGAGGGCGTTGTTGAACCGGCTCATGGGCTCTCAGTAGAGTTTTTTTATTGGTCGCGCGACGGGCGCCGAAACCGGTGTCGACTTTCGGTTGTCGCGCTCCGAACCCTAGCCCAGCCGCATCGGAATGCCAGCCGCCGACATGGCCGCCTTGGCCTCGCCCACGCTGATCTCGCCGAAGTGGAAGATGGAGGCCGCCAGCACCGCGTCGGCATGGCCGTCGCGGACCCCAGCGATCAGGTCGGCGGTCGAACCGGCCCCGCCGGAGGCGATCACGGGCACCCCGACCGCGCCGGTGATGGCGCGCAACAGGCCGATGTCATAGCCGGTCCTGGCCCCGTCGCGGTCCATCGAGGTCAGCAGGATTTCCCCCGCGCCCTTGGCGACCGCCAGGGCGGCGTAGTTGACCGCGTCGATGCCGGTGTCCCTGCGCCCGCCGTAGGTCCAGATGTTCCAGCCCGAACCGTCGGCCCGCGCCTTGGCGTCGACGGCGGCGACAACGCACTGCGATCCGAACGCGTCGGCGCAGGCGGTGAGCACGTCCGGGTTCTCGACCGCGGCGGTGTTGATCGACACCTTGTCGGCGCCGGCGCGCAACAGCTTGCGCGCGTCCTCGGCCGAGCGCACCCCGCCGCCGACCCCGACCGGCATGAAACAGACCTCGGCGGTGCGGGCGATGACGTCGAGGATCGCGCCGCGACCCTCATGGCTGGCAGTGATGTCGAGGAACATCAGCTCGTCCGCCCCGGCGGCGTCATAGGCGGCGGCCTGTTCGACCGGGTCGCCGGCGTCGCGCAGGTCGATGAAGTTGATGCCCTTCACCACCCGGCCGTCCTTGACGTCGAGGCAGGGGATGACGCGGACCTTAAGCATCGGCGATGGCCAGGGCTTCTGCCGGGTCGATCTTACCAAGATAGAGCGCCCTGCCGAGGATGGCGCCCGAGGCCGGGCGCCTTTCCCTTGTAGACTTCAAGTCGCGGATATCCTGCACACTTGCCAGGCCCCCGGAGGCGATGACGGGGATATCGACAGCGCCGGCCAGGGCGAGCGTAGCCTCAATGTTCAGGCCGGTCAGGGCGCCGTCGCGGGCGATGTCAGTGAAGACGATGGCCGCCACTCCGGCATCCTCGAACTTGCGCGCCAGATCGATGGCCGAGACGGTGGAGGTCTCGACCCAGCCTTCGGTGGCCACCATGCCGTCGCGGGCGTCGATACCGACGACGATCCGGCCATCAAACTCCTTGGCCGCCTGTTTGACCAACTGCGGATCACGCAGGGCGATCGTGCCCAAGATTACCCGCGCGATCCCGGCGTCGAGCCAGGTCTCGATGTTCTCGAGCGTCCGGATGCCGCCGCCCAGCTGGACGGGCATTCCGCCCACGGCTGCCAGGATCGCCTCCACCGCCGGACGGTTGGCGGTCGCCCCTTCGATGGCGCCGTTGAGGTCGACCACGTGCAAATGCCGGAAGCCCGCCGCCTTGAAACGCGCGGCCTGATCGGCGGGGCTGTTGTTGAACACCGTCACCCTGTCCATGTCGCCGTGCAGCAGGCGCACGCACTGGCCGTCCTTCAAATCGATGGCGGGGTACAGGATCACGGCTTCCACTCCAGGAAGTTGGTTAGCAGCTTGAGGCCATTGGCCTGGCTCTTCTCCGGGTGGAACTGCACCCCGGCGACATTGCTCCGGGCCACGACCGCGGCGAAGGTCCCGCCGTGATCGGTGCTGGCCACCACGGTCGACGGGTCCTCGGGATAGAAAGCGTAGGAATGGGTGAAATACATGTGCGGCTGGTCGGGCAGGCCGGCCAGCAGCGGATGGGCCGATCCGCTCAAGGCATTCCAGCCCATGTGCGGAATCTTGAAGCTGTCGTCGCTGGGGGTGAGTAGCCGCACCTCGCCGCCGATCCAGTCGAGGCCTTGGGTGACGGCGAACTCCAGCCCACGCGTGGCCAGCAGCTGCATGCCGACGCAGATGCCCAGAAACGGCGCGCCGCGCGACCTCACCGCTTCGTTCATCGCCTCGACCAGGCCGTCGCGTTCCCGCAACGCGCCCATGCAGGCGGCGAAGGCCCCGACGCCGGGCAGGACGATGCGGTCGGCCCGCGCCACCACGGCGGGGTCGTCGGAAACGATGACGCGCGCGGGATCGCCCGCCGCCACGGCAAGCGCCTTGGCCGCCGAGGGCAGGTTCCCCGAGCCGTAGTCGATCAGGACGACGCTGGACATCGGTCCTACAGGACGCCCTTGGTCGAGGGGGCCTGTCCCATGGTCTTGGGGTCCAGCTCCACCGCTTGCCGCAGCGCCCGGGCCAGTGCCTTGAAGCCGCTCTCGGCGATGTGGTGGCTGTTGGTCCCGTACAGGGTTTCCAGGTGCACGCAGGCGCCGCAGTTCATGGCGAAGGCGTGGTGGAATTCCTTGAGCAGCTCGGTGTCCATGTCGCCGACCTTGGGGGTCTTGAACTCGACCTTCCAGATCAGATAGGCGCGGTTGGACAGGTCCAGGGCGCAGCGGCTCAGGGTCTCGTCCATCGGGATATAGGCGCTGCCGAAACGGCGGATGCCCTTGAACCCGTCCAGCGCCTTTGCCACGGCCTGGCCGATGACGATGCCGGTGTCCTCGACGGTGTGGTGCATGTCGATGTGCAAGTCGCCCTTGGTGTCGACGGTCATGTCGAAACCGCCGTGACGGGCGAAGCTCTCCAGCATGTGGTCGAAGAAGCCCACGCCGGTGGAGACGGTCGATTGACCGGTCCCGTCCAGGTCGATGGTGACCCGGATCTGGGTCTCCTTGGTTTCGCGGACGACGGTCGCCGTGCGGGACATGCTCAACTTTCCTTACAGGCCCGAGGCGGCGGCGAGGTCTTTCAGCGAGACCTGTGGCCGGGGGCCGACGTGCGAGATCACTTCGGCGGCGGCGACGCCGCCCAGCTTGGCGCAGATTTCCAGCGGGCGGCCCTGCGCCAGGCCGAACAGGAACCCTGCCGCGTATTGGTCGCCAGCGCCGGTCGTGTCCACGACTTTTTCGATCGGGGCGGCGGGGACCGAGAAGGTTTCACCGGCGGCGATGACCATGGAGCCCGCCGCGCCGCGCGTGACAGCGGCGAGCTTCACCTCTCCGCCGAGGGTGCGCACGGCGGAGTCGAAATCGGTCTCGTACAGCGACTTGACCTCGTCCTCATTGGCGAAGACCAGGTCAACCTGTGTGCGCAGGAACTCGCGCAGGGCGCCGCGGTGGCGGTCGACCATGAAGCTGTCGGACAGGGTGAAGGCGATGGTCCGGCCATTGGCGCGCGCCAGGCCCGAGGCCTTGGCGAAGGCGCGGCGCGCTTCGGCCAGGTCGAACAGATAGCCCTCCAGATAGACCACGGCGGCCTGTTCGATCAGGGCCGGCTCGATATCGTCGGCCACCAGTTCGTTGGCGGCGCCCAGGAAGGTGCACATGGTGCGCTGGCCGTCCGGGGTGACGTTGATCAGGCTGCGGCCGCTGGACGGCCCGCCGATCAGGGGCGCCACGTCGAAATGGACGCCGATGGCCTGGATGTCGTGGGCGAAGATCTCGCCGAGCTGATCGTCGGCCACCTTGCCGATGAAGGCGGCGCGGCCGCCCAAGGAGGCGATGCCGGCCATTGTGTTGCCGGCCGACCCGCCGGAGGTCTCCACCGCCTGGCCCATGCGGGTATAGAGCGAGGCGCCGAAATCCTGGCTGACCAGCTGCATCGAACCCTTGGTCAGGCCCTCAACGGTCAGAAAGCTGTCCTCGCAACGGGCGATCACGTCGACGATGGCGTTGCCGACAGCGGTGACGTCGAAACGGGCGGTCATTCCATATCCTTGCGCGGCGTTAGGTCAGCCGGAGTATAGGAATAGGACGGAAACGAGAAGGCGGGGAGCCATGACGCTGCAGGATGCGTCCAATATCGCCTCGGTGATCAGCGCCGTGGCGGTGGTGATCTCCCTGATCTACGTCGGCATAGAAATCCGCCACAACAGCCGGGTGGTGCAGCTGGCGACCCAGCAGACCCAGGCCGATTCGACCACCAACTACCTGATCCCGATCGCCCTCGACCCGGTGTTCGGCGACATCGCCGGCCGCGCCCTGGCGGGGGAGACGCTCACGCCGCTGGATCACCTGCGGCTGGGGCTGATGATGAACGGGGTCTTCGCCCAGTTCCAGGCCGGGTACGAGGCGGTGCAATCCAACCCCAAGGCGCTGAGGTCCTGGTGGGCCTACCGCGAGGAATCCCTGGCCAGCTGGCTGTTGAACCCGATCTTCCAGGCCTGGTGGCGCTCCGACCGGCATCTGTTCTCTGACGGCTTCGCCGCCCTGGTCGACCGCAAGCTCGACGAGATCGCCGCCACCCAGCGCGCCGGAGCGGCGCCTCAGTAGAACAGGTCGCGCGACGGGCAGAGGTCGGCGATCAGGCACTCCGGGCATTTGGGCTTGCGGGCGACGCAGGTGTAGCGGCCGTGCAGGATCAGCCAGTGATGGGCGCGGGTGAGGTAGGGCGCCGGAATGATGGCGGTCAGCTCGGCCTCCACCGCGTCCGGCGTCTTGGCGGTCGAGAGTTTCAGCCGGTGCGAAACGCGGAAGACGTGGGTGTCGACAGCGATGGCCGGCTCGATCCCCAGCTCGTTCAGCACCACGCTGGCGGTCTTGCGCCCCACGCCGGGTAGGGCCTGCAGCGCCTCGCGGCCCAGCGGAACCTCACCGCCGTGCTGTTCGACCAGGATGCGCGACATCTCGATCAGCCGCGCCGCCTTGCCGCGATAGAGGCCGATACTGCTGATGTAGGGGATCAGCCGCTCGACCCCCAGATCGAGCATGGCCTGCGGCGTCGGGGCGATCGGGAACAGCCGGGCGGTGGCCTTATTGACCGAGATGTCGGTGGCCTGGGCCGACAGGGCCACGGCGCTGACCAGTTCGAACGGCGAGCGGTAGTTCAGCTCGGTGCGGGGATGATCGGTCTTCGCCTCGAAACGCGAGAAAATCTCGGCGATGCGCGCCTTCTCCTTCGGCGAGCGGCGGTAGGACGTCTTGACCATGCACGGCGACCATGACCGCCCTGGAAGCGGCGGCGCAAGTCTGCGAACTTCGCGCCATGAGCTTTTCCCCCGACGAGGTCGACCGCTACGCTCGCCAGCTGGTGCTGCGCGAACTGGGCGGGCCGGGCCAGCAACGCTTGAAGGCCGCGCGTGTCGGCCTGGTCGGCGCCGGCGGGCTGGGCGCGCCGGCGGCCCTGTACCTGGCGGCGGCGGGGGTGGGGACCCTGCGCCTGATCGATCCGGACACGGTGGCGATGTCGAAC
>CANJOB010000008.1 GCA_947475655.1 Caulobacterales bacterium
ACCCGGGCGTGGGCCTGATCCAGTCCATGCCGGTGATCATCAACGGCCAGACCGTGTTCGCCCGCTGCCTGCAGTTCGCCACCCGCCTGTACGGCCGCGTGGCCTGGACGGGCCTGGCCTGGTGGTCGGGCGCCGAGAGCAGCTACTGGGGCCACAACGCCATCGTCCGCACGCGCGCCTTCGCCGAGACCTGCGGCCTGCCCGACCTGCCGGGCCCCAAGCCGTTCGGCGGCGAGGTGATGAGCCACGACGCCCTGGAGAGCGCCCTTCTGCGCCGGGGCGGCTGGGCCGTGCACCTGGCGCCCTATCTGGAAGGCTCCTACGAGGAGAGCCCGCCCAACCTGCTCGACTTCGCCACCCGCGACCGCCGCTGGTGCCAGGGCAATGTCCAGCACATGCCGCTGATCGGCACGCCCGGCCTGCACTGGCTGAGCCGCGCCCACCTGATGCTGGGCGTGCTGAGCTACATCCTCTCGCCGCTGTGGTTCGCCGCCTTGAGCTTCGGCGTCTTCTCGCGCCTGCTGCTGCCGGGCCTGAAGAAGGCCGCCTTCCGCTGGGCCGACGTCCAGGCGGCCGCCCATGCCCTGGTCGACTGGAGCGAGATTCAAGCCACCGCCTGGGCCATCATCCTGACCACCATCCTGCTGTTCGGACCCAAGGTGCTGGGCACGATCCTGGTGTTCCGCGACCCGGCCCTGCGCCGCGCGTTCGGCGGGCGCCGCCGCGTGCTGGGCAGCCTGACGCTGGAGATTTTCCTCTCCGCCCTGGTCGCCCCGCTGCTGATGTTCACCCAGACCCGAGCCCTGATCGAAATCCTGGCCGGACGCCTGTCGGGCTGGGCCCGCCAGCGCCGCGAGGTGGGCAAGGTTTCCTGGAACGAGGCCCGTGTCACCGTCGGCTGGATCAGCATCACCGGCGTTTGCCTGGCCGGCGCCTTCTGGTTCACCCCCGACCTGCTCACGGGCACGTCGCCGATCCTGGTAGGCCTGATCCTGGCCATGCCGCTGGCGGTGCTGGGCGGCAGCCAGAAGGCGGGCAATTGGCTGCGGACGCGCAACATCTTCCTCACGCCGGAAGAAACCGCCCCGCCGGCGATCCTCAACCACGCCCGCCGCAGCCGGCCTGAATCCGCCCCGGTCTGGGCGCCGCAGCCCGCCGCCGTGGCCGCCTTGCAGAGCGCGCCGGAAGGCGCGCGCGAACCGGCCGCCCTGGTCGCTGGCGCGGTGGCCGAACCTTCGCGCTAACCCTCCAGCGCACGTCAGGCGAATTGTGAGTGGTTCGCCGCCCGGAGGTGCGCTCACTTTGAATCGCAGCGTTCCGTCTCGGAACGCTGTGGGGACTGGCGAGGCCTCACCGCAGTCACTAGGTTCTCCCCCGTCTGGAGAGAGAGACTGACGTGGCGCGCCTGTTCAATGCCTATGTGATGGTCGGCTGGAGCGCCGGGGCCAAGCCGGCGACCGGCAAGGACTCCGTGTGGATCGGCGTGCTCAAGCCCGATGCGCGCTTTCGCCTGCAGTTCGAGGCGCACAACCCCGCCACGCGCCAGGAGGCGGCCGAACTGCTGGCCAAGATCGTCGGCGACTTCGGGCGCCTGCGCCAGCGCGTGCTGGTTGGTTTCGACTTCGCCCTCGGCTATCCGCAAGGCACGGCGGCGGCGCTGAAGCTCAAGTCGCCCGACTGGCGCGGTGTGTGGGACTTTCTCGGCAACCGCGTCTCCGACAAGCCCAACAACATCAACAGCCGCTTCAACGACGCGGCGCAGATGAACCGCATCATGACCGACCAGCCCTGGCCGTTCTGGGGCGCCCCGCCCCGCGACGCGCAGCGGACCCTGACCGCCACCAGGCCGGCCTATGATCCCGCGGGCCTGCCGCCGCTGCTGCGCCGGACGGAAGCCGCGCTCAAGCCGCAGCCCAAGCCCCTGTGGGCCCTGCACGGCGCCGGCACGACCGGGGGCCAGGCGATCCTGGGCATTCCCCGCGCGCGGGCGTTGCTCGACAGCCTGGGCGACAAGGCCAAGGTGTGGCCGTTCCAGACCGGCTGGGCCACGCCAGACGTCGACGACCTCTCGGCCCTGATCGTCGAGGTCAATCCCGCCTTGGTCGAGGTCAAGGCCGAGGCGGCCGAGGTTGCCGATCGCGCCCGCGTCCGCGCCCTGGCCGAGCACTTCGCCCGGCTGGACGACGCCGGCAAGCTGGGTCCCGTCTTCGCCGCGCCGAAGGGAACGGCCAGCGCCGACATCGAGGCGGTCGAGCGCGAAGAGGGCTGGATCCTCGGGCTCTAGGCAGCGCCCTTCCGCGTCAGGAACAGGAACCGGCCGATCAGCATGCCGGCCGCCAAAATGCTGGCGGCGAAGGCCGACCAGACGATGCCGCTCAGGCCAAGCCCCATCGGCAGGGCCAGGAACCAGGCCAGGGGCCCCATCACCACCAGATAGCTGAGGATGTGCGACAGGGTCGGCACGACGATATCGCTGCGCGCGCGCAACGCCTGGGCCGCCACCACCTGCAGGCCGTCGGCGACGAAGAACAGGCTGCACAGCGCCAGGCCGCCCGCGGCGATCGGAACGAGCATCGGGTCCGTGGTGAAGGTCATGGCGATCGGCCGCGCGGCGACCAGCACCACCACGGCGACGCCGGTCAGGACGGCGATGGCCACGCCAAAGCCCAGCAGGCCGACGCGCCGCACGGCGGCGGTATTTCCCGCGCCGTAGGCCCGCCCGGTCAGGACGGCGGTGGCCGCCGCCAGCCCCAGCGGCATCATGAAGATCACCGCCGAGACATTGATCATCACCCCCCAGGCGGCGACCGCCAGCCCGCCGATCCAGCCGGCGACCACGCTCATGCCGCCGAACGCCGCCGCTTCCACCAGCAGGGACGCGCCAGCCCCGTAGCCGATGCGGCGCTGTTCCACAGCGGCGGCCTTGCCGTCGACCGGCGGGGCGAAGACGCCCATGGCGCGGGCGTCCTTCATGCGGGCGATGTGGATGAACAGCCAGACCATCAGCGCCAGGCGCGCGCCGAATGTGCCCCAGGCCGCGCCCTGGGCGCCCATGGCCGGGAAGCCGAACGCGCCGGGGACCAGCACCAGGTCGAGCGCCAGGTTCAAGAGGTTGCAGGCCCAGGTGGCGACCATCACCGGCTTGGGCCGCGACAGGCCCTCCAGGTAGAGGCTCGCCGCCGTGCCGACGATGGTGAACGGCAGGCAGAGGGCGAAGACGGACAGCACCCCGGCCGCGCCCCGCGCCAGATCCTGGTTCAGGCGCAACGCCTCGAAGAACTCACGCCCAAACAGGTACAGGGGCACGGCGAAGGCCGCGCCGATCCAGAAGCCGTAGACGCAGCCGCGGCGCAGCACCCCGCCGACGGCCTGCGGCCGGCCCTCGCCCAGATGGCGGGCGGTCATCACCTGCGTGCCCTGCACCAGGCCGATACCGGCGTTGACGACCACGCCGAACACGCTCCAACCGAGCACCTGGAACGCCAGCTGGTCGGTGGAGAAGCGGCCGACCACCACCGTGTCGATCACCCCCATGGTCATGATGCCAAGGCGCGACAGCACCACCGGCCACGCCAGCCGCAGCAGTTCGTACAGGTCGTTCCGGATCGAGGTCCTGGAGGTCATCCGCTCGTCTCCGCAGCCGGAGCGAGCGGAGTCCTTTTTCCTATTCGGCCGCTTGCGGCGTGGCCGAGCGTTCGGTCTTCAGCTTCTCAGCCACCAGGAAGGCCAGCTCCAGCGCCTGGTCGGCGTTGAGGCGCGGGTCGCAGTGGGTGTGGTAGCGGTCGCCCAGGTCGACATCGCTGAGCGCCCGCGCGCCGCCGGTGCATTCGGTGACGTTCTGGCCGGTCATCTCCAGGTGCACGCCGCCGGGGTGGACGCCCTGGGCGTTGGCGATCTCGATGAAGCTGCGGACCTCGGACAGGATGCGGTCGAACGGGCGCGTCTTGTAGCCGGTGCTGGCGGTCAGGGTGTTGCCGTGCATCGGGTCGATCGCCCACACCACGGCGCGGCCTTCGCGCTTGGTCGCGGCCATCAGCGCCGGCAGGCGGGCTTCCACCTTGTCCGAGCCGAAACGGCCGTAGAGGGTCAGGCGGCCGGCCTCGTTGCCGGGGTTCAGCGCGGCGATCAGGCGGATCAGCTCGTCGGCCTCGACGGTCGGGCCGACCTTGACGCCGATGGGGTTCTTCACCCCCTGGCAGAAGTGGACGTGCGCCCCGTCGAGCTGGCGGGTGCGCTCGCCGATCCACAGCAGGTGGGCGGAGGTGTCGTACCAGTCGCCGCTGGTGGAATCGACGCGGGTCAACGCCTCCTCGTAGCCCAGCAGCAGGGCTTCGTGGCTGGTGAAGAACTCCACCTGGTGCAGGGTCGGGTGGCTCGCGCTGTTGACGCCGATGGCGTCCATGAATTCCAGCGTCTCGCCGATCTTGTCCGACAGTTCGCGGTAGCGTGCGCCCTGCGGGCTGTCCTCGACGAAGCCCAGGGTCCAGCGGTGGACGTTGTGCAGGTCAGCGTAGCCGCCGGTGGCGAAGGCGCGCAGCAGGTTCAGGGTCGCGGCCGACTGGCCGTAAGCCTTCAGCAGGCGCTGCGGGTCGGGGATGCGCTCTTCCGGCGTGAAGCCCATGCCGTTGATGTTGTCGCCGCGGTAGGACGGCAGCTCGACCCCGTCCTTGACCTCGACCGGGCTGGAGCGCGGCTTGCCGAACTGGCCGGCCATGCGGCCGACCTTCACGACGGGTTTCCCACCCGCGAACGTCAGCACCACCGCCATCTGCAGGATCAGGCGGAAGGTGTCGCGGATGTTGTCGGCGGCGAATTCCTTGAAGCTCTCGGCGCAGTCGCCGCCCTGCAGCAGGAAGGCGCGGCCTTCGGCGACTTCCGCCAGGCGCGACTTGAGGTGCCGCGCCTCACCGGCGAACACCAGCGGCGGCATGCCGCGCAGCTCGGCCTCCGCCGCGGTCAGGGCCTGGGCGTCGGGATAATCGGTCGGGATGTGCTTGGCGGGTAAGGACCGCCAGGACGAAGGGGTCCAGCGCGTATTCATAAGGGTCTTTCCAACGAAGCCGGCGCTTTTAGCCCAAACCGGCGCCGCTGGCAAAGGTGGAGGTCAGGCCTGCGGCCAGGCGCGCCGCACCACCGCCAGGGCGGCGATGGTCAGGCAGCCCAGCGCCACCCACCACTCCTGCCAGACGCCGAAGCTCAGGGAGCCGATCACCAGATAGGCGGTCATGGCCCCCGCCCCGGCCGCGGCCTGCGACGGGTGGGTGCGGGCGACCATCGCCAGGCTGGCGGCGATCCACCCGGCCAGGGCGGCGAACAGGGCCGCGCCGGGGGCGCCCAGTTCCAGCCACACCTGCAGGGCGGCGTTGTGCGGATGCAGGGGGATGGCGCGGCCGAAGCTGCGGCTGGCGTCGAGGCCCCAGCCGCGCAGCGGGTTCTCGGTGGTCATGGCGGCGGCGAAAGCCCAGATGTCCAGCCGCGCGTCCCAGGATTCCGGCGCGGCGCGGTGCAGGGCCTCGATCAGGCCGCTGCCCACGCCCTCCAGCATCAGCAGCGGCGCCAGGGTGAACAACATTACCGCCAGGACCAGCAGCACCCGCGCCGCCGCCGGGCCGATCCAGCGCACCGCCAGCCAGACCACGCCGCCGGCGATCACGGCGAAGAGGGGCGCGTCACGCAGCAGCAGGCTCTCGCTGGCGAAGATCGCCGCCGTCATCAGGGCGATGGGAAAGGCCGCCGTGCGCCAGCCCAGGCGGGCGCAGACCTGGGCCGCCGGCCAGAACAGCAGGGCGATGACATAGGTCGACTGGGCGATGTTGCGCTGAGCCAGGTCGGGCCGGATCGGGTCTTTGATAAGGGTCTTGAACGCCATGTAGATGCGGGCGCCGATCAGGGCGTCGGCGATCAGCAGCACCGACAGGGCGCAAACCCCTACGGCCAGGACCACCGCCCCGCGCCTGGCCGCCTCGCGCGGCAGGGAGGCGAAGGCGGAGATCATCGACAGCCCGGCCAGCATCTGCAGCGCTAAGCGGAAGGCGACGCTGTTGGTCGGGCTCTTGGGCTGGTGCGGGCTCCAGGTGATGCTGATCGCCATCCAGGCCATTAGCAGGGCCAGCACCGCCAGCGGCCAGGCGTCGAGCCGCCGCTCCCGCCACAGCAGCGGCAGGGCCAGCAGGCCGGCCACTCCGACGTGGGGCGCGAACCCCAGAGGGGCCAGGTAGGCCACCAGCGGCACCCAGGCCATGATGAAGACGACGACGAAGCCGCTCCAGCGGTCCGCCAACGCCTCGCGGTCGCTGAAGGCCGCCATCATCCGCTGACGCCGAGCTCCACCGGCACATGTTTCTCACGCAGGGTGACCAGTTCCTCGGCGAGGGTCGGGTGCACGGCGCAGGTGCTGTCCCACTGGGCCTTGGTCACGCCCATCTTCACGGCGATGGCCGCCATCTGGATGATCTCCGGCGCGTCGGGGCCGACCACGTGCACTCCGAGCACGCGGTTGCTGGCCGGCTCGACCACCAGCTTGACCAACGCCCGCTCGTCCTTGCCGGCGAAGGCGTATTTCATAGGCCGAAACTTCGACATGTAGATGTCGACCTTGCCGAACTGCTTGCGGGCGTCGCCCTCGTTCAGCCCCACCGTGCCGATCGGAGGCTGGGAGAAGACGGCGGTGGCCACATCGCGGTGGTCGTACGTGGTCGGGTTGCCCTTGAATTCGGTCTCGGCGAAGGCGGCCGCCTCGCGGATGGCGACGGGGGTCAGGTTGATGCGGTCGGTCACGTCGCCAACCGCCCAGATGTTCGGAGCGCTGGTCTTGGAATATTCGTCGACGGCGATGGCGCCTCCGGCGTTGAGCGTCACCCCGGCGGTCTCCAGACCCAGCCCGCCGACATAGGGCGCGCGGCCGGTGGCGAACATCACCTGGTCGCTCTCCAGGGCGATGTCGTTGGTCAGGTGGTTCATCAGGCCGCTGGCGGTCTTCTCGATCCGCTCGTGCTCGCAGCCCAGCACCACGCGGATGCCGCGCTTCTCCATCTCGTCGGCGACATGGGTGCGGACCTCGTCATCAAAGCCGCGCAGGATGTTGGCGCCGCGATACACAAGTGTAGTTTCCACGCCCAGGCCATTGAATATCCCAGCGAACTCCACAGCGATATAACCCGCGCCGACGATCAGGATGCGCTTGGGCAGGTCATGCAGGTGGAAGGCCTCTTCCGAGGTGATGGCATGCTCGATCCCCTCCAGGCCCTTGGGCGTGACGGGCCGGCCGCCGGTGGCGATCAGGATCCTCTCGGCGGTGTAGGTCCCGCCGCGGTCACCCAGCACCTCGACGGTGTGCGCGTCCTTCAGCACGGCCCGGCCGTGCATGATGGTGGCGCCGGCCTTGGTCAGGTTGGTGACGTAGATGCCCGACAGGCGGGCGATCTCGATGTCCTTGGCGGTGATGAAGCGGCGCCAGTCGAAGGCCGTCTTCGGCGCGTCCCAGCCGTAGCTCTCAGCCAGCTGGAAATGGTGTGTGAATTCCGAGGCATAGACCATGAACTTCTTGGGGATACAGCCGCGGATGACGCAGGTGCCGCCGACGCGGTGCTCCTCGGCCACTGCCACACGGGCGCCTGACATGGCCGCCAGCCGTCCGGCGCGCACGCCGCCTGAGCCGGCGCCGATGACGAAGAGGTCGTATTCGTAGGGGGAAGCCATCTTGGTCCTTCAGGGCAGGATTTCGGTCACACGCCCATCGGCGCCGCCAACCAGGGCGATATCGGCGAGGCCCAGGAACAGGCCATGTTCGACCACGCCGGTGACGCCCTTGAGCGCGTCGGCCAGGGCCGACGGGTCGGCGATCTCGCCGCAGTCAATATCATAGATGAGGTTGCCGCTGTCGGTGCGGAAGGGCTCGCCGTCACGTTTGCGCAGGCGTGGCGGCATGGCGATGTCGCAATCGGCCAGCACGTCACAGATCCGCCGCGAGGTCCCCTTGTGGCCAAAGGCGACCACCTCGACCGGCAGGGGAAACGCGCCCAGGACCGGCAGCGCCTTGGCGGCGTCGGCGATGACGACGCAGCGGCGGCTCAGTTCCCAGACCAGCTTCTCGCGCAGCAGCGCCCCGCCGCCACCCTTGATCAGGGCCAGCTCCGGGCCGATCTCGTCGGCGCCGTCGACGGTAATGTCGATGCGGGTGACGTCGTCGACGCCGACCAGCGGGATGTCCAGCTCGCGCGCCAGGGCGGCGGTGGCTTCCGAGGTCGGCACGCCCTTGACGGCGATCCCTCGCGCCGCCAGGGCGCGGACGAAGTGGGCGGCGGTGGAGCCGGTGCCCAGCCCGACCACCTGGCCGGGCTCGACCAGCAGGGCGGCGGCCTCGCCGGCCAGCCGCTTTTGCCCATCGATATCGGTGACTATGCTGGTCACTTGGCCTTCTTCTTCGCCGCCTTCACGGCCTTGAACTTGGTCGCCCAGCCGCTCTTTTCGGTCTGGGCCGCGCGGCCCACCGCCAGGTCGCCCGGGGCGACGTCGCGGGTGATCACCGAGCCGGACGCGGTCATGGCTCCCTCGCCCACCGTCACCGGCGCGACCAGGGCGGTGTTGGAGCCGATGAAGGCGTTCGCCCCGACATGGGTGTCGAACTTCTCGAAGCCGTCGTAGTTGCAGAAGATGGTGCCGGCGCCGATGTTGGCCCCGGCCCCGACACTGCCGTCTCCCAGGTAGCTGAGGTGGTTGGCCTTGGCGCCCTTGCCGACCTTGACCTTCTTCACCTCGACGAAGTTGCCGATGTGGGCGTCCTCGCCGATGTCGGCGCCGGGCCGCAGCCGCGCATAGGGGCCGACCACCGCGCCGGCGCGCACATGGGCGCCCTCCAGGTGGCTGAAGGCGCGGATGCGGGCGCCCGCTTCCACCGTAACGCCAGGCGCGAACACGACGTTGGGCTCGACCACCGCGCCGGGCGCCAGCCTGGTGTCCCACGACAAGAACACCGTGTGCGGTGCGCTCATGCACACCCCGGCCTCCAGCGCCTCGCGGCGGCGCAGGCCTTGCCAGATGGCCTCTGCAGCGGCCAGTTCGGCCTGGCTGTTGACCCCCTGCACGGCGGCCTCCGGCGCCATGACGGCGCGGGTGAGCAGTTCGCGCCCGTGGACGAGGCCGATCACGTCGGTGAGGTAGTACTCGCCCTTGGAATTGGCGTTGGTGACGTGGCTGAGCAGGTCGAACAGCAGGGCGCGGTCGGCGGCCAGCACGCCGCTGTTGCACTGCTTGACCGCGCGGACGGTCTCGTCCGCCTCCTTGGCCTCGACGATGCGCAGCAGTTCGCCGCGCGGGTTGATGATCAGCCGGCCGTATTCCGCCGGGTCATGGGCGACGAAGCCGAGCACGGCGACGTCCGTCCCCTTGCCGCGCAGGTCGAACAGCGGCGCCACTGAGGGGGCGGTCAGCAGCGGGCAGTCGGCATAGGTCACCACAACGTCGCCGTCGAAGGACGCCAGCGCGTCCCTGGCCGCCAGCACGGCATGGCCGGTGCCCAGCGGCGGGTCCTGGATCGCCACCGCGTCCTTGCCCAGGCGTTTGACCACATGGTCGGCCACGGCGGGGCTGTGGGTTCCGGCCACCACCACGATCTTCTCGCAGCCCAGGGCCTGCGCCGCGTCTATGGCGTGGTCGAGCAGGGTCCGGCCGCCCATCAGGTGCAGCACCTTGGGTGTCGGCGAGCGCATCCGCGTGCCCTGTCCGGCGGCGAGAATCACGGCGGCGCGTGCGGTCATGTCAGCGACTCAAACCCCCATTGCGGCTTGCAACTCCCACTCCTTTAGCCGAAAGGCGGCGTTCATGCATAACCTCCCCGACATGACCGGCGCGACGATCGCCTTCGACCTCGACGGCACCCTGGTCGACACCGCCCCCGACCTGGTCGGGACCCTGAACGCGATCCTGGCCGAGCATGGCCTGCCGACCCATGGCGCGCAGGCGGTCAAGGGCATGGTCGGGGCTGGGGCCTGGAACCTGATCAAGCGGGGCTTCGCCGCCTCGGGCGAGCCGCTGGGCGAGGACCGCAAGGACGCGCTGTTCGGCCGCTTCATCGACATCTACGAGAACCGCATCGCGCGGGAGAGCGTCCCCTACCCCGGCTGCCTGAATGCGCTGGACGCCCTGGCCGCCGTCGGGGCGACTCTGGTGGTCTGCACCAACAAGTACAGCCGCGGCTCGGACCTGCTGCTCGAGGCGCTGGGCATGACCCGCCGCTTCGCCGCCGTGATCGGGCCCGACCGTGCGCCCGCGCCCAAGCCGGACGCCCGCCACATCGCCGCCGCCGTCGAAGCGGCCGGGGGCAGCCTGGACCGCTGCGTGATGGTCGGCGACAGCATCACCGACTTCAACGCCGCCCGCGCCACCGGCGTGCCGGTGATCCTCGTGCCGTTCGGCTACAGCGACGTTCCCGCCGCCACCCTGGCCGCCGACGCCTTCTGCGAGACCTGGGACGAGATTCCCGAAGCCTGCGGGCGGCTCTTGTCGCGGGGGTGACCCCAAGCTATAGACCCGCCTCCTTTTGATCGAACGATCAGACGGACGCGTAGCTCAGCGGGAGAGCACGCCCTTCACACGGGCGGGGTCGTAGGTTCAATCCCTACCGCGTCCACCACTCCCCTTTTCCAGCCAGAAACCCCCGCCAGGGCCGCATAAAACGTGGCTATCTAGTATTTACTTATCCAGTAATCACTGTATAAGGATCGTGACACCGAACGAGACCACGGCCCGAGCAGCTCGACCCGACAGCCCCCCGTCCCAGGCTGTTCGAAGTCAGGGGATCCAAGCGGTAAGTCACAGTATCCAGGCGGGGTGAAAGCCCCGCCTGGAAATCCTGAAAAACCCCTAGAAAATCTAGAAAATGATGTCGACGTGGCCGCCCACGGCGGTCAGGACGATCGGGTGCTGGTCGTCCGGCAGCAGCAAGCTGCTGTCGGGCTGGACCGCCTCGACGCCGTCCGGCGCGGTCGCCGTATCGGTCCCGACCACGTCCGGCCGCTCGTCGCCCGTGGCGGCGCGCTCCAGGCCCGGCGACACCACCGAGGGCACCTTCACCACCGACAGGTCGGCCGAAGACCCGCCCTGGGTGAAGAAGTTCAGCACCACGCCCATCGAACCGCCGGCCGGCACGGCGCCCGACAGGCCGCCGACGTCATAGACATCGCCGCCGCCGTCGGACTTGGCCACCGGCGTCCCGCCCTTGGCGAGTTGCAGCGACAGGGTCTGGCCATCGTTGTGACGGGTCGTCGCCGGCAGTTCGCGTACGTCGTCATTGGCGGCGAAGGCCTGGGCGGAGGTGGACTGGAACATCGCCGGGATCGGCGGCGCGAGCATCGGCTCGGCCAGCGATGCGGCGTTGGCCATGGGCACGTAGAAATCGTCAGCCGCGTTGGCAATGTTCAGCAGGGCGCCCCCGCCCTGGAAGCTCATCTCGGCCTGATAGACCTCCGGCGCGGCCGCCACCCCCCAGTCGGGCATGGAAGCGGTCTCGATCATGCGGAACGACGGCTGGGCCTCGGTGAACTCCGGCAGCGTCGGGGTGTCGAACACACCGTCATAGTTGGCCGGGCGATCGTAGGGGAACGGGTCGGCCATATCGCCGTCCATCGCGGCGAACATGGCGTAGGCCTGGGTCGGCATGCCATCGCCCAGCCCGGCCGCGGCGGCCGCCAGGCGGCGCAGTTGCGGATCGGCGATGAAGCGGTCGACCGCGGCTGAAAGGCTCGGCCCCTCGGTGACGATGTCCTCGGCCTCGACGACGAAAATCTCTCGGATGCGGGCAACGTGGACGACCACCTCGCCGGTTTCATCCAGAACCGCGCACCAGGGATCGCCGCTATCGGTGACGCCGAAGGCCAGGTCGCGGGCGATCCGTCCGGGCAGCTGATCGACGAGCGTCGTCAACTGGCCACGTTCGAACGTGGTCCAGTCGTTGGCAACCCGAAGTTTCAGCTCGAGAACATTGCCCATGCGGTCGTGCTCAGTTCGCTCCCACGGCCTTGCGCTGCGCCGCCAGGAACAGCAGGCGATAAAGCTCGGGCTCATAGTGGCGCAGCAGGGTGCGGGCGAACACCTCCGGGTCGACCCCGACGGCCCGCGCCCAGGCGCCCTGAATCTCGGTCGGCACCCGGCCGACCCCGCCTTCAACCTGCGAAATGAAGGTGTAGTAGCGAAGGTTGACCAGCTCGGCCAACTCGGCCTGGGTCAGGCCGGCGCTCTCGCGCAGGCCTTTGAGCCACCGCCCGGCTTCCCGGCGTAGCACCTTCGTCTCAGCGGCGCGGGCTGGATCAACCGCGGCTCTTGGCATGCTCAAAGCTCCCCCAGGGCGGACCCGCCTACAGTCGATGCTGGACTTAATTCGTACCGGCGCGGTCGCGTTGTCAATGAGCCGGAAAGGTAGGGAAGTTATTGCGTTATTACTAGACTTATTATACCGAACACGCTCAGTGGCGTTTGCGACGGAGGTGCGGCATGAGAAAAGTCGACGGCTTGCTGGCCCTGAGCCTCTGTCTGGCCTGGGCCGCCTACCACGATCCGGCCGCCATGGCCGTGGTCGCCGGAGCCGGATTCATCCCGGTCCCGTCCGCCCGCCTTGCCTCGAAACCTCATGGCCGCGCGCCCATGACGCACCCCGCCGCCCAACCCTGGTTGGAAGCCCTGCTCGGGGCGGTGTCGATCCTGATCGGCGCCGACCTGCTCGACCTGCATCTCGGGGCGACCCTGGCGGTGCTGGCGCTCTACGCCTTCGCCGTGGCGGTCTCGCCCTGCCTGCGCCGGATGGAGGCGCCGCGTCTCGCCTTACGCCACCCTGCCCGCGCGTCGGCTCAGCAGCAGCATCAGCCCGGCGGCTAGGACGCCCGCCGTCCCAACCAGGTTGGGCAGGCCCAGCCACGGCGCGGCCATGCCGATGGCGAAGGCGCCGACCGCGGGGCCGGAGCGGAACAGCAGGCTGAAGATCGACAGCACCCGGCCGCGGTAGGCCGGCTCGGCCCGATGCTGCAGCAGCGACTGCAGGCTGATGTTGCAAATCACATGGCAGACCCCGACCGCCGCCATGGCCGGCAGGGCCACTCTAAGATCGCGGGTGACGCAGAAGATCAGAAGAAACACGCACATGCCGGCGCCCGAGGCGAACATCAGCGGGATGAGCGGCTTGCCGCCGTGGCGCTTCATCATGAAGACGGCGCCGGCCATGGCCCCCAGGCCCTGAGCTGTCAGCAGCAGGCCCAGGGTCTGCGGCCCGCCGGCGAACACCGCCCCGGCGAAGGCCGGCAGCAGCTCGGAGAACGGCCTCGCCAGCAGGGCGAAGATGACGGCCGCGCCGACGATCAGGGCGATGGCCGGGGTGCGGGCGACATAGGCGAAGCCGCCGGCCATGTCCTGCAGAAACGGCCGGTGATGTGTGCCGGGCGGGTGGTGGATGTAGCCGCGCAGGCGCGACAGCACGAAGATCATCGCCAGGAAGGAGGCGCTGTTGACCGCGAACACCGCCGCCGCCCCGCCCTTGGCCAGCAGCAGCCCGGCCGCCGCCGGCCCAATGCTGCGGGCCACCGCGATCCCGACCGAGTTCATGGCGATGGCTTGGGAGATCCCGCCCTCCGGGGCCAGGAAGTTGATGGTCGTCATCCGCACCGGATTGTTGAACCCGCTGATGGTCGACTCGATCAGGGCGAACATCATCAGCAGGCCGATGGTCATGGCCCCGAAGGCCGACAGAGCGCACAGCACCAGGGCGTTGAGCAGCAGCAGCCGCTGGGTGGTCATGAACACCACATAGGGCGAGCGGCGGTCGGCCATGGTCCCGGCCAGGGGCGCCACCCACAGCAGCGACAGCAGTTCCATCAGCGCCATGGCGCCGACCCACTGCACCGAATGGGTCAGGTCCCACGCCAGCCAGCCCATGGCGGTCTTCTGCATCCAGCTGCCGATGGCGGAGACGCACTGGGCGGTGGTGTAGGCGCGGATCGGTCCGGTGGTGGCGGGCCGCTCGAACTCGGACCGGGTTTCCTCGGGGATGGGGGATGGGGGCTCAAGCGACTCCATGGGGTGTCTCTAGCTCTTCCCGCCGCCGCCAGACAGGGCTAGCGAGGAGGCATGACCAGCGCCGAAGATTCCGTCCGCGCCCGGCGGCGGCTGACCAACAAACTGATTGCCGGCAAGGACGCTCAGCGCCTGGCGCCCTTCTTCACGCCCGACGCGGTGCTGATCGCCGGCGACGGAGCGTCGATCCTCGGCCGCGCGGCGATCATCGAGGCCTTCGCTGCCCAGTTCGCCGACCCCGGCTTCATCGCCTATGTGCGCGAGACCGCCAGCGTCTCCCTCGACGCCCAGGGGGACCGGGCCGCAGAGCACGGGCGATGGCAGGGCCGCTGGACCAACGCTCCGCCGATGGGCGGCGACTACCTGGCCGTCTGGCGAAGGGTGACCGGCCAGTGGGTGATCGAGCGCGAGCTGTACGTGACCTTGGCTTGACCGCAACAGGCCGGCGGCGTCAGCTGGCCGGCGAAATCAGCTCGGGGAGGATTTCATGCGCCTTGAAGGTACGACACTGGCGTTCGCCGCGGCGACGGGTCTCGCGGCCTGCACGCTTCTGTTCGCGCCCGCGGCGCCTGTGGCCCAGCCGCCCCCGCGGCCCGCGGGTCCTCCCGGGTCGTGTGGAACGGCCATGCCGACTTTGCCACCGCCTCCCCGGACGCAGGCCGCGCCCATCGTCACCGATCTGGGTCAGGGCGTGACGGAGATGGTGGGCGATGGCGGCAACATGGTCCTGCTCAATGGCGCCGACGGCCTGATCCTGATCGACGCCCAATACGCCACCAGCGCCGCGAACAACCTGGCGAAGATCGAGCAACTCACGGGCGCCAAGCCGAAATTCCTCGTCAACACGCATTTCCATGCCGATCATACGGGCGGAAACGCGGTGTTCGCCCAGGCGGGCGCGACGATTTTTTCCAGCGAGAACGCGCGCAAAAGTCTCCTCAGCCAGGCGACGACCCCGAAGGTCGCATTGCCCGTCGTCACCTTCCAGGACGGCGTGACCTTTCACCTCAACGGCCAGACCATTCGCGTGTTCAAGGCGCCGTTGCCGGCGCACTCCGACGGCGATGTGATGATCTATTTCGTCGAGGCCGACGTGCTGCACATGGGCGACCTCTACGCCACGAGTTGCTATCCCGCCGTGGGCTTCTCGCAGTCGGGATTCATTGCGGCGCTCAAACGAGCGCTTGAGGTCGCCGGCCCCAACACCAAGATCGTCCCCGGCCATGGCGATGTCGCCGGCCGCAAGGATCTCGAGGCGACGCTGGCCATGCACGAAGGGGCGCGCGCGGCGGTGGAAAAGGCCGTGAAGAGCGGCGCCACGCTGCAGCAGGCGATCACGGCGAAGCCGCTGGCGCAGTGGACGCCGATGTTCGCGCCGCCAGGCAGCTTTGTCACCGATGATGCCTATGTCACCAAGATCTACACCGAGTTGAAACAGTAGTGCGAACGCCGCGTCGCGCGGTTAAGGGGGATTTCATGCGCCTGAATTTTCGACGCTGGCGTTCGTCGCGGCGACGGGCATCGCCGCCGGCACGCTGCTGTTCGCGCCCGCGGCCCCTGTTGCCCAGGATTATTCGGCGCCCGTGAGCCGCGTGACCGACGTGGGACCGGGCATGAAGTTGCTGGGCGGCACCCCGGGCGGCAACATCACCCTGCTCAACGGACCTGACGGCCTGTTCGTGGTCGACGCCCAGTTCGAGGTCAACGCCATAGCCAACCTCGCGAAGATTGAGGAGATCGCCAAGGCCAAGCCGAAATACCTCGTCAACACGCACGCGCATTTCGACCATGCCGGCGGCAACGAACAATTCGCCAAGGCTGGCGCGACCATCTTCGCCAGCGAGAATTCGCGCAAACACCTCACCGAACAGGTGGCTTCGGTCGACCGCGCAGGGCTGGCGAGACCGGCCCCGCGGAAGGGCGCCTGGCCCGTCGTCAGCTTCAAGGACGGCATCGACTTCCACCTCAACGGTCAGACCATTCGCGTCTTCCAATCGCCGCAGCCGGCGCACACCGACGGCGACACGGTGATCTATTTCGTCGAGGCCGACGTCCTGGACATGGGCGATGTCTACACCAAGGGCCGCTACCCCGGCGTGGACGTCGGTTCGAACGGCACGCAGGCGGGATTCATAGCCGCGTTCAAGCGCGTGCTCGAGGTCACCGGCCCCAACACCAAGATCATCCCCGGCCATGGCGACCTCGCCAACCGCAAGGATCTCGAGGTGACGCTGGCCATGCACCAGGGCGCGCGCGCGGCGGTGGAAAAGCTCGTGAAGAGCGGCGCCACGCTGCAGCAGACGATCGCGGCAAAACCGCTGGCGCAGTGGACGCCGCAGTGGGCGCCCTCAGGCAGCTTTACCAGCGACGACGCCTTTGTCAGGGTGATCTACAACGAGCTGAAGCGATAAGGCGGGCGATACCCAGCGATACATCTCGTCTAGCCGAGCCGGAATTTGCTTGAAAAGCCCGGCGGCCGGCCGCGTCATCGGCCGGCGAAATCATGCTCGGGAGGATTAAATGCGTCTTCGATCTTCGCTATTGCCGCTCGTTGCGGCGGCGGTCTTTTCGGCTCTCGCGCTGCTTGTGCCGGTCGATCCGGATTCGCCCATGGCCCAGGCCGCCAACACTCAGGCGTTCGGCCGCGTGATCGACCTGGGACAGGACGTCAAGATGCTGATGGGCCAGGGCGGCAACATGGCCATGCTGGGCGGGCCCGACGGCTTGTTCGTTGTCGATGATCAGTTCACCACCAACGCCGAAGCCAACCTGGCCAAGATCGAGGAGATCGCCAAGGCCAAGCCGAAATTCCTCGTCAACACGCACTGGCATTTCGACCACATGGGCGGCAACGCCGTGTTCGCCAAGGCCGGCGCGACCATCTTCGCCAGCGACAATTCGCGCAAGCGCATGAGCGGCCAGATCACCTCGCTCGAACTCACAGGGCAGCCGAGACGGACCTGGGCGAAGGAATTCTGGCCCGTCGTCACCTTCAAGGACGGCATCGATTTCCACCTGAACGGCCAGACCATTCGCGTGATCAAGGCGCCGGCGCCGACGCACACCGACGGCGATGTGATGATCTATTTCGTCGAGGCCGACGTCCTGCACATGGGCGACACCTACACCAAGGACGGCTATCCCCTGGTGGACACGCCCTCCAACGGCACACAGGCGGGACACATCGCGACGTTCAAGCGCGTGCTCGAGCTCACCGGCCCCAACACCAAGTACATCCCCGGCCATGGCGAACTGGCCAACCGTGACGATGTGGTGGCGACGCTGGCCATGCACGAAGGCGCGCGCGCGGCGGTCGAAAAGGCTGTGAAGAGCGGCGCCACCTTGCAGCAGACGATCGCGGCGAGACCGCTGGCGCAGTGGACGCCGCGCTTCGGCCGCCCAGGCAACTTCGCCAGCGAGGATGCCTTCGTCACGGTGATCTACAACGAGCTGAAGAAGAGCCAGCCGCAAGCTTGACCATGCCGCCGGCTTGACGGTGTTATGGCGCAACAGGAGAGCGCCATGCAGCACACGCCCCCGCCCCAGGACACCATCGCCCGCCGGTGGCTCGGCCTGTCCGCCATCGCCCTGGCGATCCTGTTCAACGCGCCGTTCTCGATCCTGGCCGGAACCTACGACTATCCCGACGTGCTGCGCCGGCCCGCCGGTGAGGCGCTGGACCTGTTCACGGCCGGCGGTCCGTCGCTGATCCTGACCTGGCACGCCTTCGCCCTCGCCGCCCTGGCCTTGGCCCCGCTGGCGGTCGGCCTGTCGATCACCGCCGGACGGATGATCCGCCATCCGGCCCTCGCCGTCGGGGCGGCGGTGTTCGGCGCCATGGCGGGCGTGACCCAGGCCATGGGCCTATGGCGCTGGGTGTTCGTCATCCCGATGCTGGCCCGCGACCACGCCGCCGGATCGCCGGAAGCGCGCGCGGCGGCGGAACGTGCCTTCGCGGTGCTGAACCAGTACGGCGGCGTCGCCATCGGCGAGCACCTGGGGCAGATGCTGACCGCCCTGTTCGTGCTGTGCCTCTCTCGCCTGCAGTGGATCGAGGGCCGCAAACCCACCGCCCTGGCCGGCTATGTCACCGCCGCCGCCATTGCCGTCGGAACCACGGAAGGCGTCGCCATCGCGCTCGGCCGGTCTGGCGAGACCTTCGGCCTGGTCACCATCGCCGGCTTTCTTGGCCTGACCGTATGGCTGCTGATGACCGGCGCCGGCCTGTTGCGGGGCCGCCGCGTCGCCTGAAGGGCGCCAACCCTTTGCTAACCCTGTTGGGCCATGGTCCTGCGGGGCGGCTGAAGGCCGCAGTTAGAGACCGGCCATGTCCTTTGCGCGACTGTTGATCCTGGCGGCGGCGGCCCTGAGTGTTTCGGGCTGTCTGCAGACCGACTACGGCTCGCTCTATCCGCTGCCGCTGAACTATCGCCGCGGCGTGCCGGAGCGGAATTTCGGCGGCGGCCCGCTGCCGACGCCCGGCCCGAGCACTTTCCCGAAGCGTTCGCCGGCCAGACTGCCCACGCCGCAAGCGCGGTAGATGCGCCGCTACCTGACCTCCGCGATCGAGCAGGCGCTTTCGTCCCTGCTCAATCTGGGCGTCAACCTGGTGCTGATCCGGCTGACCGCGCCCGAGCAGTACGGGGCCTTCGCCCTCTGGGCCAACACCGCTTTCGTCATCAGCGGCCTGCAGGCCGCCCTGACCCTGATCCACCTGCAGGTGGCCGAACAGGGCGACGGCCTTTCCGAACCGCGCCTGTCGCTGGAGCGGCTGATGCACCGTATCACCCAGCTGTTCCTGCTGGCGTCCGGCGTCGGGGTGCTGGCGGCAGCCGTGATCCTGCATCTGCGCGGCAATCCGGTCGGCGCCCCGGCGGCGGCCCTGTTCGTCCCGGCCTTCCTGGCCCAGCAATATGTGCGCGCCCTGCTGTTCGCCCGCGGCCTGCCGACCCAGGCGACTTTCCAGACCGGCGCTGTCCTGGCGTTGGCGGCCATGCTGCTGACCGGCGGCGAGATGCTGTTCGCGCCAATGAGCGCCAACATGATCCTGACCCTGATGGGCCTGGCTTACGGCGTGGTCGCCGCCGCCGGCTACTGGCGCGCCACGCGCGGCCAGGGCGGCATGGCCTGGAGCGGGATCGGCGGTTTCGCGTCCTACGCCAAACAATCCGGCTGGGTGTTCCTCGGCGTCACCACCACCGAGCTGATGGCCCGCTTCTACGCCTTCGCGGTGATCGCCGCCCACGGCCCGGCGGCCCTGGCGGCCCTGGCGGCCACCCAACTGCTGCTGCGGCCCATCCCCCTGCTGGCCGCCTCCTGGAGCATGGTCGCCCGCAACGACCTGGTGCGCAGGCGCGAGGCCGGCGACTGGCGCGGCTTTGGCTTGCTAATCGCCCTCACCCTGGCCGGCGGGGTGATGGTCGCCGCCGCCTGGACCGCCCTGGTGCATTTCGGCTGGCGGCCGCTCAGCACCGTTCTGTTCCACGGCAAGTACGCCGACGACGGCTGGATGGTGCTGCTCTGGGGTTTGTCGGCCTTCATCAACTTCTGCCAGATCGCCATCGGCATCGGCCTGCAGGTGCTCAAAGCCTTCAAGGTCCTGGCCCTGGCCAACGCGGCCGCCTCCCTGGTGGCGGTGGCGGCGATCCTGGTCGCCATGCACGCCTACGGCCCCGGCGGCGCCATCCTCGGCACGGTGATCGGCCAGGGGATCGAGCTGCTGGTGATGGCCGCCCTGCTGGTCGGCGGCATGCGGGCTGCCTCACGCCTGCCCACGACGCCGCAAACCGCCGCCGCATAAGGCGTTTTAGGAACGGATCACGGCCCGCCGGTTGCATTTCAAGCCCTTAAGACGGTTAAGCTGTCCCGTGGTGGGACAAACGTCGGGTGGGGGCCACATGCCCAAGGCGCAGCCTAAGGTCGGGAACGGAGCGTGGCCGCTGGCCTGCGCCCTGACCCTGCTCGTCTGGCTGCTGGCGCGCATCGTCGCCGACGCCCTGCGCGGCGGGCTCAATCCCGACCCTGACGCCGCCTACGGCCTGATCATCGCCAGGAACCTGGTCGAACGCGGCCTGGTCACCTTCGACGGCCAGACCCTGACCAGCGGCTTCTCGCCCTCGTGGGTCGGGCTTCTGGCGCTGCAACGGCTGACCCTTGGGCCCAACCTGGCCTTCACCTTCATCGTCGAGGCGGTGCTGCTGACCGCCGCCCTGTGGATTCTCCTGCGCGTCTCGCCGGTGCGCAGCCGCTTCTTCCAGGCCGCCTTCACCGCCGCCTTCGCCTGGATCGCCGCCGGCATGGGCTTGCTTGGGCTGGAAACCTCCCTGCTGGCCTTCGGTTTGAGCGTGTTCGTCGCCGCCCTGGTCTGGCGCACCGAGAGCCTGCTGGGCGGCTGGGCGCTGGGCTTCGCCGCCCTGCTCTGCATCGCCACCCGTATCGAGGCGGCCTTCTTCGTCGTCCCCGCCCTGATGCTGGCGCCGACCCGCGTGGCCAACCGCGTCACCGGCCTGCTGCTGCTGACCCTCGGCGCCCTGGGCTACGGCGCCGCCGACCTCATAAAGTTCGGCGCCGCCCTGCCGATGACCAGCCAGGTCCGCTCGCTCGGGGGGCTGCAATTCAACACCGCCCTGATCGACCAGGGCTTCGAGGCCTTTGCAATCGACGGCTACGGCGCCCGGCTGCTGATCGCCGGCGCCGCCCTGGCCATCGCCCCGCTGTTCATCCCGCTCACCCGCACCGAAACCCCGGCGCGGGCGCTCGGCATCGCCGCGGCGGTCGGCGGCTGGCTGTTCCTGGCCCGGCTGCTGCTGTTCTCATCCTGGCGGGTCGGTCCCAGCCAGGAATTTGGGGTGCTGTTCCCCCTGCTGACCGCCTATTTCGTCATCGCCCCGGCCCGGGCCGCCGGTCTCGCCAAGCTGCACGGCTGGATGGGCCAGCCGCGCCTGCTGCAGCCGGCCTCCGCCTCTCTCGCCGGCCTGGTGCTGGCCGTGTTGCTGGGCCAGTCCGCCCTTGCGGCCACCGACAACATGCCGCCGCCGGCGCAGGCGAAGGCGCAAGCCGACGAAGCGGCGGCGCTGATCGCCCGGCTGGTCGACCAGTACGGCGCCCGGTTCGACCGCGGCCGCATGGCCATGGGCGACGGCGCCGGCCTGCTGGCCGTTTCCTACGCCGGTCCGGTCAGCGGCCTGGAGGGCCAGGCCAGCGACCTCGCCTATCTGAAGATTCTCGAGGCCGGCGGCGACATCACCCCTCTGCTGTGCGCCCGGGGGGTACGCTACTTCGCCGCCCTGCAGCCGGACATGGGACGCTATGGCCGCGCCAAGCTGGCCGTGCTCGACCCGGCCAAGACCACCCATGCCGGCCCCACGGTCGATATCGACAGCCGTGACGAGGTCGCCCACCTCACCGCCCCCCGCGCCCAGGCCAGGGGCCTCTACGTCTGGCGCCTGGGCGCCTGCTGGCGCAACGGCTACGCCGCCCTGCCCGATCATCGCCTGTTTCGGTGAAAGGTCCTTAGCCGCGTAGGGATTTCCATCCTCGGCTCGTAATCCGCTGCAGGGACGCCATCCGACCGTTCCTTATCCCACCAATGAAATGATTGGGCCCCTGCCGTCGCGGCAGGGGCCTTTTTTCCAGGCCTGCGCTGTGGAACAACCGCGCATGGCTTTGGCGCCCCCATCTCCCGGCGATGAAAGCGGCGCGCTGGCCGGCCTGCGCGCGGCTTATCAGGGCCGTCTGATCGTCGACGCCGACGAGATGGCCCCCTTCCTGACCGACTGGCGCAAGGCCTGGCGCGGCCAGGCCATGGCCGTCGTGCAGCCCGACACCGCCCAGGAGGTGGCCAAGGTCGTCGCCTGGGCTAGCGCCAACCGCGTGGCGGTGACGCCGCAGGGCGGCAATACCGGCCTCGCCGGCGGCTCCCCGCCACTGCCGACCGGGCGCAACATCGTGCTCTCCACCGCCCGGCTGAACCGCGTGCGCCGGATCGACCCGCTCAACAACACGGTCACCGTCGAGGCGGGGGTGATCCTGCAGATCCTGCAACAGACCGCCGAGGCGGCCGGGCGCCTCTTCCCGCTGAGCCTGGCGGCGGAGGGCTCCTGCACCATCGGCGGCAACCTCTCGACCAACGCCGGCGGCACGGCCGTGCTGCGCTACGGCAACGCCCGCGACCTGTGCCTGGGGCTGGAGGTGGTCACGCCGCAGGGCGAGCTCTGGGACGGCCTGCGATCCTTACGCAAGGACAACACCGGCTACGACCTGCGCGACCTCTACATCGGCGCCGAGGGCACGCTGGGAATCATCACCGCCGCGGTGATGAAGCTCTACCCACTGCCCGCCGCCAAGGTGGCCGCCTTCGTGGCCGTGTCGTCGCCTGAGCAGGCGGTGGCCCTGGTGCAGCTGGCGCAGGCGCGGGTGGGCTCGACCCTGACCGCCTTCGAGCTGATCTCGGCCCCGGCGCTGGGCGTGGTGCTGAAGCACTTCCCGGCCTCGCGCTCGCCCTTCGCCGATACCCACCCCTGGAACCTGCTGCTGGAGGTCTCCACCCCGGTCGACGAGGCGCACGGGCGCGGCGAGCTGGAGGCCATGCTTGAGACGGCGTTCGAAACCGGCCTGGCGCTGGACGCGGTGGTCGCTTCCTCCCTGGCGCAGTCGGCCGCCCTGTGGGCCCTGCGCGAGAAGATTTCCGAGGCCCAGAGCCTGGAGGGCGCCAGCATCAAGCACGACATCTCCGTGCCGATCTCCAACATCGCCGCCTTCATTCCGAAGGGCGAGGCGGCGATCGCGGGCATAGCGCCGGGTGCACGGCTGATGGCGTTCGGTCACCTGGGCGACGGCAACCTGCACTACAACGTCTCCTACCCTTCCGGCGGCGACGGGGCGGCCTTCATGGCGCTGCAGGGCGCCATCAACCGCGCGGTGCATGACCTGGTCGCCGCCGCCGACGGCTCTATCTCGGCCGAGCACGGCCTTGGCCTGCTGCGCCGCGACGAGGCGGCGCGCTACCGCCCGGCGGTGGAGACGGCGCTGATGCGGACCATCAAACAAGCGCTCGACCCTCTGTGCATCATGAACCCCGGCAAGGTTCTTCCGCCCCAGGATTAGGGTTCGAACCGCGTCGTCCAGCTCTCGGAGACGGCGGCGCCGGCCTCATCCAGCAGGGTCAGAGCCAGATCCGCCGGCCCGTCCGGCTTGAGGGCGAATGTGGCTCGCCACACCCCCGGATCGGCGTGAGGGATCAGGGTGCTCCACAGGACCTCGCCGGCCCCCGCTTGGGCCACGGGCCGGGCGCGGGAAAGGTCGCCGCCATCGAAGTCCACGGCCAACAGCACCGCGTTGCCGGTGCGGCCGATGCGGGTGCGCACCACCCGCGCCAGCGGCGCCGGATAGGGCTCGGTCCCGAAATGCAGCCGGTAGGAAAGGTCGATCTCCGATCCCGCCGCCCAGGGCGCGGCCGGGCGCCAGAAACAGGCGATGTTGTCGTCGGTCTCGAGACGTGTCGGGATCTCCAGCAGATAGACCGCCCCCATGCCGAACGGGGTGACCGGCTCGACCCACAGCGACGGGCGCTTATCGTAGCGCGCCTCCAGGTCGCCGTAGGATTCGAAGTCGCGTTTGCGCTGCATCAGGCCGAACCCGCGCGGATCGGTGTCGGGGAACTGGCTCAGGCGCAGCTTCCCCGGATTGGCGAGCGGCCGCCAAAGCCGCCGCCCGTCGCCGGCCCAGATGGCCAGGCCGTCGCTGTCGTGCACGCCGGAGCGGTAGTCGCGCGCCGATCCGCGCACGTCCTCGGGATCGGCCAGGTCGAACAGGAACATGCTGCTGGCCGGCGCCACCCCGGCATGGTCGACCGTGACGCGCGGATAGATCTTCGCGCTGACCTCGAACACTGTGTTGGCTCCCGGCGTGATCTGGAAGCGGTAGGCGCCCGCGCAGCTCCTGCTGTCGAGCAAGCCGTGCGCGGTGACGAAAGCCGCCCCCGGCGCCGGCCGCTCCAGCCACCAGGCGACGAAGTCCGGAAACTCCTCGCCGTTGTCGCCCGTGCCGATGGAGAGGCCGCGGGCCGAAATGCCGTAGGCCTGATCGCGCCCCAGGCTGCGGAAATAGCTGGCCCCCTGGAAGGCGCCGATCTCGTCCCACTGGCCCGGGCGGTTGATCGGCGCCAGCAGGCGGAAACCGCTGTAGCCGGTCAGGCCCCCGCCGGCCGCCGTCGCCGCCGCCAGGGCCGGCGGCATGTCGAACAGGCCGGGATCGAACGGGATCGGCCGCGCCGATCCGTCCTGGGCCAGGTTCAGGTCGACGATCTCGTCGGCGGAATAGGCGGCGGCGAAGAAGTTGGCGGCGAAGCCGAGCGAGGGCTCACCGGCCCACAGCCAGCGGTCGGGGCGGAAACGAATCTGGCGGTATTGGTCGTAGGTGAGGCCGGCGGCCGGGCCGGGGGCGCGCCGCGGCGGCGTCCAGGGATTGAGGCTGCGCGCCCGCGCCAGAGCCTGGACGCTCAGCGCCGAGAAGCCCGTCTGGGCGGCCGCCGGGCGGTGTGTGGCGGCCAGGGCCAGCAGGCCGGCGAGAACGCCCCGGCGTCTAGGGAAACCGATCATCGCCGCCTCGATGGGCGGCGCGGACGGCTTCGTCAACGTCCCGCGCAACAAGGAGGCGACAGAAGCGTTCAAGCTTGGCTGAAAGCTCTGCTAAGTTGCTAGCCCAGGTCACTCGCTAAGCCGTTTCAAGGACAGACTTCCCTCCCCCATGGATGCCGACGCAGATTTCAGCCTGCTGGAGACAGCGGCGGGTCCGACCGCCCGTCTGACCGGAGATTGGACGGCCACGCGGCTCCATGACGCCGGACCGCGCCTGGCAGAGGCCGTGGCGCAGCACGACGGCCTGTCGCTGGACCTGCGCCAGATCGGCCGCTGCGACACCGCCGGCGCCTACACCATCATCCAGGCCGCCGACAGCCGCCGCAAGGCCGGCAAGCTGCAGGCGAGGCGCGAGACCCTGCGGCTGATGGAACTGGTCGAGGCGGCCACCCAGGCCGAGGCCCCGGCGGAGAAGAAGCAGCGCGGCTTCCACGAGCTGATGGATCGCCTGGGCCGCGGCATCTACGGCCTGCGCGACGACTTCTACGAGACCATGATCTTCAACGGCCATCTGATCAGCGCCGCCGGGCGCTGTCTGGCCAACCCGCGCCGTATCCGCTGGGCGGCGGTGATCTCCGCCTGCGAGCGCACCGGCCTGGACGCCCTGCCGATCGTGGCCGTGACCAGCCTGTTCATCGGCGCCGTGGTCGGGCTGCTGGGCGCCAACATGCTGCGCGACTTCGGCGCCCAGGTGTTCGCGGTCGAGCTGATCGGCATCGGCGTGATGCGCGAATTCAACGTGCTGATCACCGCCGTGCTTCTGGCGGGCCGGTCCTCCTCCGCCTTCGCCGCCGAGATCGGCGCCATGAAGATGAACCAGGAGATCGACGCCATGGGCGTGATGGGCGTCGATCCGTTCGAGGCCCTGGTGCTGCCGCGCTTCATCGCTCTGCTGGCGATGATGCCTCTGCTGGTGTTCGTCGCCACCCTGGCGGGCCTGGCCGGCGGCATGCTGGTGGTCTGGGGCGCGCTGGACCTCACCCCGACCTTCTTCCTGCAGCGCATCGTCGACAACGTCGGGGCACAGCAGTTCTGGATCGGGCTTTCCAAGGCGCCGGTGATGGCCACGGTGATCGCCGCCATCGGCTGCCGTCAGGGCATGGAAGTCGGCGGCGACGTCGAATCCCTGGGCCGCCGCGTGACCGCCGCCGTGGTTCACGCCATCTTCTCGATCATCCTGATCGATGCGGTATTCGCCGTGATCTACATGGAGCTCGAGCTGTGATCGCCGAGGACGAAGACTCCGAGGGCGCCGACGCCGGCGGGCTGGACGAGCAGGCGCCGCCCATCGAGGTGAGGGGCCTGATGTCGGCCTTCGGCGACAACGTGATCCACGAAAACCTCGACCTGACCGTCAAGCGCGGCGAGGTGCTGGGCGTCGTCGGCGGCTCGGGCGCAGGCAAGTCGGTGCTGCTCAACACCGTCATCGGCCTGAAGATTCCCGAGGGCGGCCTGGTGAGGCTGTTCGGCCAGGACCTCGAGCACGCCACCCGCCGTAAGTGGAAGGCCATCGAGCGCCGCTGGGGGATCATGTTCCAGCAGGGGGCGTTGTTCTCTAACCTGACCGTGCGCGAGAACGTCGCCGCGCCCCTGTTCGAGCACACCAACCTGAGCAAGGCCGAAATCCTCGAACTGGCCGACTTGAAGATCGGCATGTCCGGACTGCCGCTGACTGCCGGCCTTTTAAAGCCAGCGGAGCTTTCCGGCGGGATGCGCAAGCGCGCCGGCCTGGCGCGCGCCCTGGCGCTCGACCCCGAACTGCTGTTCCTGGACGAGCCGACCGCCGGCCTCGACCCGATCGGCGCCGCCGCCTTCGACGAACTGATCCACGACCTCTCCGACAGCCTGGACCTTACCGTTTTCATGATCACCCACGACCTCGACACCCTCTACGCCATCACCGACCGCGTCGCCGTGCTGGCGGACAAGAAGGTGGTGGCCGTCGCCCCGGTTGAGGAGCTGGAGAAATCGGACCACCCCTGGATCAAGGAATATTTCCTGGGCCCGCGCGGCCGCGCGGCTGACAGGGCCCCGGCAAGGATCGGACATCGCTGATGGAAAGAAACGCCAACTACGCCCTGGTGGGCATCTCGTCCCTGCTGCTGTTCGGTGGCCTGCTGATCTTCGTGGTCTGGCTGGCGCGCTTCCAGTTCGCTCGCGACTACGACCTGTACGACGTGCTGTTCGTCGGCCCCGTGCGCGGCCTCAACCAGGGCGGCGAGGTGCACTTCAACGGCATCAAGGTCGGCGAGGTGACGCGCATAGCCCTCGACAAGGTCAACACCAACCGCGTGATCGCCCGCATCCGCGTCACCTCCGACGTGCCGATCCGCACCGACAGCCGCGCCACGCTGGAACCGCAGGGCATCACCGGCGTCAACTATGTGCAGATCACCGCCGGCAGCCAGGACAAGCCTCTGCTGAAGACCACGGTGCGCAATGAGGTGCCGGTGATCCTCAGCCAGAGTAGCGCCATCTCCGATCTGCTGGCCGGCGGCGGCACGGTGCTGACCCGCGCCATCGAGGCGCTGGACCGCGTCAGCCGCGTGCTGTCCGACGCCAACATCAAGAACTTCTCCGGCGTGGTGGGCGACGTGCGCGGCTTCACCGCCGAGCTCAACGCCCGCAAGTCGGTGGTCGCCGACACCCAGACGGCGATGATCAATTTCGGCAATGCGTCGAAGGACATCAGCAACCTGACCCAGAACATCAACGGCACGGTCGAGGGCGACGGCAAACAGGCTATCCGCGACCTGGCCGAGGCGAGCCGCGCCATCAAGGACGCGGCCCGCAGTGCTCAGAGCATGATCGGCAAGCTGGAGGGTCCGGCCGGCGACTTCGCCACCACCGGCCTACCGCAGCTGTCGGCGGCCATCGTCACCCTGCAGCAGGCGGCCGAATCCCTCGACCGTCTGGTCAACGAGGTCGAACGCGACCCGCGCGGAGTCGTCAGCAAAGCGCCCGCCAAGGAAGTGGAGGTCCAGCCATGATCCGCCCCCTGCTCAGAACCGGCGCTATCGCCGTCATGGCCCTGTCCCTGACCGGCTGTGTCAGCCTGTTCCCCAAGGCCGACCCGGCGCAGCTGTTCCGCTTCGGCGGCGGCGAGGGCGAGGCGGCGGCCCCGACGGCCCAGGCATCGCCGGTCGGCGCCTTCGGAGTGCTGAAAGCCCCCACCGGCTTCGTGCGCTCGGCGGCAGGCGACCGCATTCTGACCGTCAGCCCGGGCGGCGAGACGGCCTATATCGGCGGCTCGCGCTGGGTCAGCGCCGCCTCGGTGCTGTTCGACGAGGCGCTGGAGCGGGCGTTCGACGCCGATTCCGGCCGCGCGCGGCTGATCTCTCGCGGTGAGGTCGGCAAGGCCGAACTGGTGCTGAAGCTGGATGTGCGCGCTTTCGAGGCCGACTACGCCAACGGACCCAAGTCCGCCCCTGCCGTGCGGGTAGAGGTACGGGCCCTGATCACACGCAACCTCGACCGCTCCCTGGTGTCCGACCAGGTGTTCACCGCGCGCATTCCCGCCGGCGAAAACCGCGTCGGCGCCATCGCCGCGGCGTTCGACAAGGCCACCGCTCAGGTGTTCGCCCAGGTGATCTCGGCGGTGAACGCCGCCGCCCCGGCGGCCGACCGCGCCCCGGCCGCCATCGCCCAGCCGTTGGCCGGCGGCCCACCCGCGCCGACGCCGAGCACGCCGATCGCCCCGCCGGTGGCGACGGGACCGGTCCGGCCCGCTACCTAATATTCCGCTCCTCCCCGCGAAAGCGGGGATCCAGTTCTGTCCAGCGAAGAACTAACGAAAAAAGCCTGGGTCCCCGCTTTCGCGGGGAGGAGCGGGTTTTAATCGTCGATCCCGTTCAGCCGCTTGGCGGCGGTGACGGTGTTGGCAAGCAGGCAGGCGATGGTCATCGGCCCGACACCGCCCGGCACCGGCGTGATCCAGCCGGCGACCTGAGCCGCCTCGTCGAAGGCCACGTCGCCGACCAGGCGAGTCTTGCCCTCGGCCGCCTTTTCCGGATCGCGCGATGGAACGCGGTTGATCCCGACGTCGATCACCGCCGCGCCGGGTTTGATCCAGTCGCGGCGCACCATCTCGGCCCTCCCCGCCGCGGCGACCAGTATGTCGGCTTCCCGGCATATGGCGGGCAGGTCACGGCTTTTCGAGTGGGCGATCGTCACGGTGCAGTCGGCGGCCAGCAGCAGTTGCGCCATCGGCTTGCCCATCAGGTTGGAGCGCCCGACCACGACCGCGCGTTTGCCGGCCAGGTCGCCCAGCGCGTCACGCAGCAGCATCATGCAGCCGAGCGGCGTGCAGGGGGTGAGGGCCGGCAGGCCGCTGGCCAGCCGTCCGGCGTTGATCACGTTGAGGCCGTCGACGTCCTTGTCCGGGCTGATGGCGGCGACCACGCGGGCCTGGTCCATGTGCGCCGGGACGGGGAACTGCACCAATATGCCGTGGATCGACGCATCGTCGTTCAGACGCGCCACCAGGGCCAGGAGGTCGTCCTGCGATGTCTCGGCAGGCAGGCGATGGGTGACCGACTTCATCCCGGCCGCGTCGGTCTGCTCGCCCTTGTTGCGGACATAGACCTGGCTGGCTGGGTCCTCGCCGACCAGCACTACCGCCAGGCCGGGCTGTAGGCACTTGGCCCTCAGTTGGGCGACGTCCGCCGCCACCTGTTCGCGTAGCCGGGCGGCGAAGGCCTTGCCGTCGATGATGTTGGCGCTCATGGCGCGCTGACTAGCGGCTTAGCCAGCGCAAATCCACCCTAGCCCTCGATCTGTGCGATCTCGGCGCTGTGCCGGCGCCAGTTGGCGACATAGCCGGCCGCCGCGGCGGTGATGTGGGCGATCTCCGCCTCGGTCAGCTGGCGCACCACCTTGGCCGGCGAGCCGACCACCAGGCTGTTGTCGGGGATCTCCTTGCGCTCGGTGACCAGGCTGTTGGCGCCGATCAGGCAGTTGCGGCCGATCCTGCAGTGGCTGAGCAGGGTCGAGCCCATGCCGATCAGGCTGTTGTCGCCCACGGTGCAGCTATGCAGGATCACCATGTGGCCGACCGTGACGCCGTCGCCGACCGTGATCGGAGCCCCCTGGTCGGTGTGCAGCACCGAGCCGTCCTGGATGTTGCTGCGCCGGCCGATAATGATCGGGTCTGTGTCGCCGCGCAGAGTCGCGCCGTACCAGATACTGGCTTCCGGGTGCAGGACGACGCGGCCAATCACGGCAGCCGTGGGTGCGATCCAATAGTCGCCTTTCTCAGGCAGCTGGGGCGTGTGGGCGCCTAGGGCATAGACAGGCATGGGTGATCTTCATTCCCTTGACGCGAACCGGCTAGGTTAACCGTCACGAAACCGCGTTAGTCTCATCCTAGTCGGGCGATTCGAGGCGTGGCTAGCGTCTCGGCCCGCGGAGGGGTGTGAATGGCGCCATCTGGCGTGCTTAAGCGGCGCACACCGCCGCCCATTCTGGAGATTTCCGCACGGCGGGCATGCCCGGCCGCGGACCGGCTACAATTCACTCCCGTTGCAGAAGGGCGCGCCATTCCGGCGACGCCCTTTTTTCTTGGCTTTTTTCCTGGTCACCGAGGAGGTTGCATATGACGAAGCGGGCTCAAAAGCGGGTGATGCGCGAAGGCGCGTTCGATGCCGGTCAGTTCGATCATCGAGGCGGGGCCGCCGTCGATGACAAAATTCGCCGCCTGCCGCTCAACCGCACCGGTTGGAGCCCCCTCTCCAGAGACGACCACGACCCGACCCGCGAACAGGGCTACCTGAAAACCATCAAGGCCAAGTCGGACGGCCAGGCCCAGCTGATGAAGGCCGTGGACGAGAAAAACCTGGTGCTGGCGCTTGGCCCGGCCGGAACGGGCAAGACCTACCTGGCCATCGCCAAGGCGGTGGAGGCGCTGGAATCGGGCAGCGTCGCCCGCATCGTGCTCTCGCGACCCGCCGTCGAGGCCGGTGAATCGATCGGCTTCCTGCCGGGCGACGCCGAGGACAAGCTGGCCCCCTACCTTCGGCCGCTTTACGACGCCCTGTCGGACCGGCTGTCGATGAAGCGGGTCCGCTCCCTGATGGCCGAGGGCATGATCGAGATCGCCCCGGTCGGGTTCATGCGCGGCCGCACCCTCAACAACGCCTTCGTGGTCATCGACGAGGCGCAGAACTGCACCTATGTGCAGCTGAAGATGCTGCTCACGCGCCTGGGCTGGAACAGTACGATGGTCGTCACCGGCGACCCGAACCAGTCCGATCTCCTGCAAGGTATCTCTGGTCTGGCCGACGTGGCCGACAAGCTGGAAACCTTGCCGAATATCGCCGTGGTCCGCCTCGCCGACCGCGACATCGTTCGCCACCCGCTGGTGGCGGAGATGCTAGGCGTGCTCTAGCGCCTCTAAATCAGAGCAAAGAAATGGGGCCGGCGGTCACCCGCCGGCCCCGATTTCGTTTCCAGGACGGCGAAGCCCTATTCCAGGTCTTCGGCCAAGATCGCCATTTCGAACAGGAACGAGCCCGCCTCGTCCTCGTCCTCGTAGATCACGCCGATGAACTCGCCCTTCAACTCGACCTCGGCCGAGTCCTTCTGCTTGCGCGCCTTCACCTCGAAGTGCGGGTTGCCGAAAGTGCGCTTCAGGTGGGCTTGCAGCTGCGCGATATGCTTGTCGTCCACGGCCTATTCTCTCCCGAAGCGTCGTTGCGCTGGACCCTAGATGGAAACGCGTTCCGGTTGAAACTGGAAATTCGCTAGATCACGTAGTCGTACACCACGTCGGCCAGGGTGTGGTCCATGCTGCGCGCCGGCTCCTCGCAGGTCGGGCAGTTCATGATCCGGGCGGGCACGCCGGCGGCGGTGCAGCCGGCGGGCACGGCCCGCAGCACCACCGAACCGGAGGCGACCTTGGCGTAGTCGCCGATCTCGATATTGCCCAGGACCTTGGCCCCCGCCCCCAGCAGCACGCCCTTGCCGATCTTCGGGTGGCGGTCGCCGCGCTGGGCCCCGGTGCCGCCCAGGGTCACACCGTGCAGCATGGAGACGTCGTCTCCCACCACCGCCGTCTCGCCGATGACGATGCCGGTGCCGTGGTCGAGGAAGACGCCCGAACCGATCACGGCGGCGGGGTGGATATCGACCTGGGTCAGTTCCGACATGCGGCTCTGCAGATAGAGCGCCATCGGCTCGCGGCCCTGCGCCCACAGCCAGTGGGCGACACGGTAGGTCTGCAGGGCCAGGAAGCCCTTGAAGAACAGGAACGGCTGCAAATAGCCCTTGCAGGCGGGGTCGCGCTCGAACACCGCCTTCAGGTCGGCCTCGGCGGCATCCAGCAGCGACGGGTCGTCAGCATAGGCCTGTTCGGCGATCTCGCGGGCGCTCATGGCCCGCAGTTCCACGTCCGACAGCTTGCGGGCGATCTGGTAGGACAGGGCGTGATCCATGCTCTGGTGGGTCAGGATCACGGCGTTGATCAGCGACGCCAGGGCCGGTTCGGACGCGGCGGCGCGCTCCGCCTCGTTGCGCAGGGCGGCCCAGACGGGCGGCGGCGTGTCCGCGTCGATCACTTCCAGGTGCTGGGCCAAGCTCTGAGCTCCCTCGCCGCCTTTAAGGCGTTCCCACTAACATAATACGCGCCAAGGCGCGCGGCAGTTCGCCGCTGACCGCCATATGGTGAGCCCTAAGAAGCATGGCTACCGTGAGGGAATCCTGAATCTGGCCGCCGATGGCCAGGGCCAGCACCTCCTGGAACGGCGCGCGGGCGATGGCCAGGTCCTCGGTCCCGTCCGGTTCGGAAGGCCCCTGGATAAGCCCCATGGCCACATAGCCTATGGCCAACTCATCGGTGACGGAGTTGGAAAGCTGCAGCTGCAGCACTTCGCGCCAGTCGGCGGCGATCAGCCCGGTCTCCTCGGCCAGCTCGCGTTTGGCCCCCTCCAGCGGGTCCTCGCCCAGCGGCGCGCCGCCCTCGGGGATCTCCCAGCTGTAGTCGCGGAAGGCGAACCGGTTCTGGCCCACCAGGGTGACGGTCCCGTCGTCGTGCAGCGGCAGGACGGCGATCGCGCGATTCTTGAAACCCACCACCCCATACAGCGCCGGGCGGCCCGTGGGAGCGGTGGCGTCGTATTCGGTCAAGGACAGCCAGGGATTTTCATAAACGAGCCTGCCCGGCCCGGCATGCCAGGGCTTGCCGTGGTCAACCATCCAGTCCGGTTTGCCCGCCGCCATTGCTCCTGCTCTCCCGGTCGCTGGAGCCTTCCCGATTGCGATGAATCATCGGAATCGGATCAGAAGGCTCCATCTTTAGAGTTTCGAGCCTGTCCAGGCGGCGAAACCGCTCACACTTTCGCCTGACAGGCTCTAGGTGAGGTCTCATAACCGCAGAAAAGGCCTTCGTCTTGACCGTTCCGCCCGCCCCGGCCTTCGGCGAACCCATAGCCGACCAGGCTTCCGCCGAGGTGCTGGCCTTCCTGGCGCGCCGCCGCTCGGCCTCGGCCATGGCGTTGACCGGCCCGTCCCCCTCTTCCGCCGAGCTTGACGACCTGCTCCGCCTGGCCGCCCGGGTGCCGGACCACGGCAAGATCAACCCCTGGCGCTTCCTGATCCTGCGCGGGGCGGCCAAGGACGCCTTCGTCGCCCGCCTTGAAGCCCTGGCCCAGGCCCGCCCCGACTCGCCCAAGGCCACGGCGGCGCTCGGCAAGATGCGCATCCCGCCGCTGGCGGTGGCGGTGATTTCCAGCCCCGTCGAGGGCAATATCCCGCTCTGGGAGCAGCAGATGTCGGCCGGGGCGGTCTGCGCCACCCTGGTGATGGCGGCCACCGCCATGGGCTACGGCGCCAACTGGATCACGGACTGGTACGCCTTCGACGACAAAGCCCTGGCGATCCTGGGCCTTGCCCCCGGCGAGCAGATGGCGGGCTTTGTCTATATCGGCTCCCACGGCGAGCCGCCGCAGGAGCGGGTTCGGCCGGACCTGAGCACCCTCGTCAGCGACTGGAATCCCTAGCCGCGCCCGCGGTAAGGTGCGACGCCCTGATCAGGCAGCCAGAGGCCCTCCGGGGCCGGGCCGGTCTGCCAGAACACGTCGATGGGGATGCCGCCGCGCGGGAACCAGTAGCCGCCGATGCGCAGCCATGTCGGCGCCGCCACCTCAGCGATCTTGCGCCCGATGGCCACGGTGCAGTCCTCGTGGAAAGCGCCGTGGTTGCGGAAGGCGGCCAGGTACAGCTTCAGCGACTTGGATTCGATCAGCCACTCGCCCGGGGCGTAGTCGATCACCAGGTGGGCGAAGTCCGGCTGCCCGGTAACCGGGCACAGCGAAGTGAACTCAGGAACGGTGAAACGGGCCAGGTAGAGCTGTCCCGCCTGCGGATTGGGCACGCGCTCCAGCACCGCCACCTCCGGGCTTTCGGCGGGGGCGGCGACTCGGCCAAGCTGGGTCAGGGGCGTCTCATCCATGCTTTGCGCTTAATCCACCCCGGCCCCGGCGGCAATCCACCCTTGTGACGCACAAATTTCATGCGCTATTCACGACTGAGTGCCTATTCGTTGATCACTGCTCGCTTCGTAAGCACACTAGCGGCGACCTACGTTGCACCTGCGAAGGGAAACGCGATGTTGGGGCAGCCCGGGGGTGCGAGAAGCCACTGGCTAGCGGCGGGCGTTGGCCCGCCGGAAATGACATAAAGGGGATATCACATGAAGTTTCTCAAGCTCGCTCTCTGCGCCGCTACCGCCTCGCTCGCCCTGGGCGGCGCCGCCATGGCGCAAGAAGCAAGCGGTCCGAGCGTGTCCTTCAACGTCGGCGCGAACACTGACTATTCGTTCCGCGGCCTGACCCAGACGGAAAAGGATCCGTCGGTGTTCGGCGGCGCCGACGTCAGCTCCGGCCCGGTCTACGGCGGCGTTTGGGCCTCCACCGTCGGCTTCGCCGACGCGGAAGTCGACCTCTACGCCGGTGTGAAGCCTGCCGTCGGCCCGGTCACCTTCGACCTGGGCGTGATCTACTACGGTTACGTCGGTTCCGACGTCAGCAACGCCGCCTACTGGGAAGGCAAGATCGCCGCCTCGATCGCCGCCGGCGCCGGCACCCTGGGCGTCGCCTACTACTATTCGCCTGAGTTCTTCGGCGACACCGGCAAGGCCGACTACTACGAGCTGAACGGCTCGGTTCCGCTCGGCAAGGTCAGCCTCAGCGGCGCGGTCGGCCACCAGAGCCTGGCCCGCGGCAGCTACGGCGTCGACGGCTACTCGACCTGGAACGCCGGCGTCACGATTCCCGTGTTCTCCGACAAGGTCGCCCTCGACCTGCGCTACGTCTACACCGACGACGACGCCAAGATCGCCTGCGTCGGCTGCAACCTGAACAAGTTCATCGCCACCATCAAGGCGACGTTCTAGTCCTTCTGTCGATCGAATAGCGTACCCGGCCGCCGCGGCTCCCAATCCGCGGCGGCCATTTTTTTTTGCGCTGACCGCGGCCATGGCGCCCGGTCCGCAAAGCGCCCATGCTTGCCTCCCGCAGCGGAGGCGACATGCCCCAGGCCCATTCCCCCGAATTCACCGCGGCCGCGCGCCGCTTCTTCGACAAGTCGCCCGAGCAGCTAAGCGAACACCAGCACAAGGTGCTGAAGCGCTCGATCTCGCGCCAGGCGCTGGACATCGACCTCGCCGCGCCCGAGCCGAGCTTCGGTCAGAGGCTGGCCGACCGGGTCGCGGCTGTCGGCGGATCATGGGCCTTCATCATCGGCTTCGGCGTCGTGCTGATCGCCTGGGTTGGACTGAACGTGGCCCTGGCGACGAAGGCGTTCGACCCCTACCCCTTCATCTTCCTCAACCTGATGCTGTCGATGCTGGCGGCGATCCAGGCCCCGGTCATCATGATGAGTCAGAACCGGCAGGGGGCGAAAGACCGGGCCGACGCCGCCCACGACTACGAGGTCAACCTCAAGGCCGAGATCGAGATCATGGCCCTGCACGACAAGCTCGACCAACTGCGGGCGCAGGACATTGAAGCCCTGATCGGCAAGCAGAACGAGCAGATCGCCCTGCTGACCCGCCTGGTGCGCGCGAGGCCAGCCAAACCGCGCGCCACTGGCTGACTTTTGGTGCGGACGGAGGGAGTCGAACCCTCACTCCCTTGCGGGAAACGGATTTTAAGTCCGGTGCGTCTACCAGTTCCGCCACGTCCACCTGAATGTAGGTCGTGCCACAGAGGCACGACGGACGCTAGGCGTCGACCAGCGTCGCCCCGGTGATGCCCGCGCCCTCGAGGGCGGCGATCAGGTCGCCGACGGCGCGTTCCAGCTCCGCCTCGTCGCGGCCGCGCAGCACCAGGTTGGAGCCGAAGCCGTCGGGCCCGAAGAACGGATAGCTACCCATCGACATCTCCGGATAGGCGCGCGCCGTGGCCTCCAGCGGCGCGGCGATCACGCCCTCGCCGAATTTCTCCACCCGCACCGTGCGCGACAGCACTACCGCCCCGCCTTTGAGACGCCAGCCCACGTCGTTGAGCATGCCGCGCATGATCGAGGGCACGCCGGCCAGGACGAACACATTGCCGATCATGAAGCCGGGCGGCCCCTGCACCGGGTTGGCGATCAGCTCGCCCCCGTCCGGCACCCGCGCCATGCGGCGGCGGGCGGCGTTCAGGTCGCCCGCCGCGTAGCGCTTCTCCATCATGGCGATGATCTCGGGGTGTTCGTACAGCTTCACACCGAACGCGGCGGCGACGCCGTCGGCGGTGATGTCGTCGTGGGTCGGGCCGATGCCGCCGGTGGTGATCACATAGTCCCAGCGCCCCCGCAGGGCGTTCACGGCGGCGACGATGTCTTCCAGCACGTCGCTGACCACGCGGGCCTCAGCCACCTCCACCCCCAGCACGCCGAGGAACTTGGCGATGGCGCTCAGGTTGATGTCCTGGGTGCGGCCGGAGAGGATCTCGTCGCCGACGATCAGGACGGCGGCGGTGACGCGCTGGACAGACATGCAGAACTCCGGTTTCCGCTTCCCGCGGACGTATCGCTTAGGATAACCGGCGCGGATGCAGTTTCCAGGCCCTCTCGCCCACGGCGTGCTGATCGACCGCTACAAGCGCTTCTTCGCCGACGTGATGCTGGACGACGGGCGCGCCGTCACCGCCCACTGCCCCAATCCGGGCGCCATGCTGGGGCTGAAGTCACCGGGCATGGGCGTCTGGGTCAGCCTCTCCGACAATCCCAAGCGCAGCCTGGCCTGGACCCTGGAGATGGCGGAGGCCGACGGGGTTCTGGTCGGCGTCAACACCCTGCACCCCAACCGGCTGGTGGCCGAGGCCCTCAGCGATGACGCCATTCCGCACCTGGTCGGCTACGAGACCATCCGCCGCGAGGTCCGCTACGGCGAGGCCAGCCGGGTCGATTTCCTGCTCACCGGACCTGATCGCCCGGCCTGCTGGCTGGAGATCAAGAACTGCCATTTCATGCGAACGCCCGGCCTGGCCGAGTTCCCCGACTGCGTCGCCGCCCGCTCGGCCAAGCACCTGCGCGAGCTGGAGGCCATGGTCGCCGCCGGCGACCGCGCGGTCGTGCTGTTCGTGGTCCAGCGCGAGGACTGCGAGGCCTTCAGCGCCTGCCGCGACCTCGACCCGGTCTTCGCCGCCGCCCTCGACCATGCCGCCGACGCAGGGGTGGAGGTGATGGTCCACGCCTGCGCCATGTCAAACAAGGCAATACGGATAGCGTGGCCACTGGTATGGCGGCGTTCGCCTTGACTCCGGCCGGGGCGAGCGCCTAGGGCTCGGACTGCCGGCGGCGCCGGCCGTAAGCGTTCAACGTCATTCAACGCACTCAACGATCCTCGGGGGATCGGGGTGCGTTACGCGTCGCGCCCCGTCGATCGAGGACAGATCCGGAGCGCGCCTTGGCCTCATCATCGACCGCCGATCCGGCCAAGCGCCAGCTGCTGCTGCTCGTCGCCGCCCTGTTCGTCGCCTACATGTGCGTCGGCATGTCCCTGCCGGTGACGCCGGTGTTCGCCAACAAGGTGCTGGGGTTCGACGCCTTATGGGCGGGGGTCGCCGTCGGCGCGGCCTTCCTGGCGACGATCCTGACGCGCGGCCATGCGGGCAAGCTCACCGACCAGGCCGGACCCAAGAAGGCGGTGGTCCGCGGTTTCTGCTTCTATGTGGTCAGCGCCATCGTCTCGGCCGCCGCCGGGCTTTGCATCCAGTGGCCGCAGGCCGCCTACGCCGTCCTGATCGCCGGACGGGTGCTGCTGGGCCTGGGCGAGAGCCTGGTCACGGTCGGGGTCGTCACCTGGGGCATCGGCATCGTTGGCCTGCCCCGCTCGGCCACGGCCTTGGCCTGGATCGGGGCGGCGCTGTACGGCGCCCTGGCCATCGGCGCCGCCGTGGGCCTGAGCCTGCTGGACCGGGCCGGGTTCGCCGGCGTGATGGCGGTCAGCCTGATCCTGCCTTGCCTCGGCCTGGCCCTGGTCGGCCGCCTGCCCGCCCTGCCGCCGCATCCCGGCGAGCGGCCATCGCTCTGGAAGGTGGTCGGCAGGATCTGGCTGCATGGACTTGTGGTGTGTGGGCAGGGCGTCGGGTTCGCCGCCATAGGCGCCTTCTTCGCCCTCCACTTCCTCGACCAGAACTGGGCCTACGCCGGCGTCGGCGTCACCGCCTTCGGCGCCGGCTTCGTGCTGGTCCGCCTGCTGTTCGGCAGGACGCCGGACCGCTTCGGCGGGATCAACGTCGCCCTGGTCTCGCTGGCGGTCGAACTGGTCGGCCAGGCGCTGATCTGGCTTGGGCCGAGCCCGGAGGTCGCCCTGGTCGGCGCCTTCCTCACCGGCTTGGGATGCTCGCTGGTCTATCCCGCCATGGGGCGGGAGGTCGTGCGCATCGTCGAGCCGCACCTGCGCGGCACGGCCATGGGCGGCTTCAGCGCCTTCCAGGACCTGGCCTACGGCCTGACCGGACCGCTGGCGGGGTTCGTGGCCGACCGCAGCGGCTACGCCGACACCTTCCTGATCGGCGCCGTCGCCGCCGGCATGGGTCTGATCATCGCCTTCATCCTCAAGACGAGGCCGCCCGTCCCGCCCGGGTCTTGATCCGCCAGGCATCGGAGACCACCGCCAAGCGAAAGCGGCGAAAAGGCTCAAGGCCCCGCCGCGATTTCGGAGCGGTTGAATTCCTGTGCTATGATTGCGACATAAGTTTCCTGCAAGATCATACCGGCCCGCCCTCCCTGCCCGGCC
>CANJOB010000009.1 GCA_947475655.1 Caulobacterales bacterium
GCGAATTCTGGAGCGGCTGGGCTGCGAGGTCCGGATTTTCGATCCACGGGACTTGCCCTTGCCCGACGGCGCCCCCGTCGATCACCCCAAGGTGAAGGCGCTGCGCGCGCTCTCGGAATGGTCGGAAGGCCAGGTGTGGTGCAGTCCCGAGCGCCACGGCGCGATTTCAGGCGTGATGAAATCTCAGATCGATTGGATACCGCTGGAGATCGGAAGCGTGCGACCCACTCAGGGGCGGACCCTGGCGGTCATGCAGGTCAGCGGCGGCTCCCAGTCCTTCAACGCGGTCAATACCCTGCGCCTGCTCGGCCGCTGGATGAGGATGATCACGATTCCGAACCAATCCTCGGTAGCCAAGGCCTTCCAGGAATTCGAGGCGGACGGACGCATGAAGCCGTCGAGCTACTACGACCGGGTGGTGGATGTGATGGAGGAACTGGTGAAGTTCACCCTGCTCACCCGCGACCGCGCCGACTATCTGGTCGATCGCTACAGCGAGCGTAAGGCTGACGGCCGCATTCCGGAGCATGTGGCGTTGGCCGCTGCGGCGATGGATCACGAAGCCACCTGAAACACGGCCCAGTACGAAACCATGACCGGCCTGCTGGAATATCTCATGCAGGACGGCTGTGGCGGCGCGCCGGAAATCTGCGCCTCTCTCGCTGATGTCGTTCTGTGCGGCCAGTGCGCACCCAGCGGAAACGCCTGAATCACTCCCGGCGCAGGATCTTCTCGGTCAGCAGGCTGCCCCACCAGCCGGCGCGGAAATCGGCCTTGATGGCGGCGGGATCGTAAGACTCGCTGTTGACCCAGTCGAGGAAACTCAACCCCTTGGCCTCGCCCTCGGCCAGGTAGCGCTCGAACATGTAGTCGAGCACTCCGGTCTTGCCGACCTTGGCGTGCAGATACTTCCACGACAGCTGCTTCATCGCCTCAGCGATCGGCTGGCCCAGCTGGAAATGGGCGTAGAGCACGCTCATCAGCCCAGCCCGGTCCGCGCCGGACTTGCAGTGCATGAAGGCCGGGTACTCGATCCGCTCGAACAGCGTCTTGGCCCCCAGCACCCGGGCGCGGGTCGGGACTTCGCGCGAGGTCACCACATGGTCGACCAGCGTCAGCCCCAGGCGTTCGCAGGCGTCGCGCTCCAGCAGGCTGAAACTGCCGTCGCCGCCGCGCAGGTTGATGATGGTCTTGATCCCCTGCGCCTTCAGCTCGGCCAGCTGCGCCGGCGAGGGCTGGTTGCCGCGCATCAGCCTGCCGTCGACCCAGTGCCGGTTCTTCACCAGCTTGCGCAGGAAGGCGTGGTCGCCCCACCACAGGTAGTCCTTCTCGGCCAGCCGGCGGCCCTGCGGCGTCGAAAGGTCGAACTTCGGCGGTGTAGCGGACATGGCGCGGACATAGGGCCTTAGGGGCGCCGTGCAAAGAGCGCGCAGGGCAAAAGTGGCTACCGGCTTTGCCCGCCCAGCGCGCTCTAAACTTTTGAATCCCGAGCACGATTCAACGATCAGGCTGCGCCTGATCGCATCGTGCTCTCGGGGCGCCGCCTTGACACAGGCCGGCTCAGGGCCGACCTCGGACCAAGCATGACCTTGCCGCAGGACCTTACCCCAGCCACGCGCCGCGCGCTCGCCGCCCGGGTCTGGCGCGACTACCTGAAGCGCCGCTGGCCGGGCCTGGCCCTGGCCATGTTCATGGCCGCCGTCACCGCCCTGATGACCGCCGTCCTGGCCCGGCTGCTGGAGCCCGCCACCAACGGCATCTTCGGCGACGGTCGCGCCAAGAACCTGCGGCTGATCCCCCTGGCCATCGTCGCCGCGGCCCTGATCCGCGCCGGAGCCGCCGTGATCCAGGCCGCCCTGACCAACCGCATCGGCCACACCATCGTCGGCGACATCCAGACCGCCCTGTTCGGCAGGCTGCTGCGGGCCGACCTGGCGCGGCTGAACGCGTCGCACACCGGCGGCTTCGTCTCCCAGGTGCTGTACGACGCCGGCCTGATCCGCGAGGCGGCGACCAGCGGCGTGGTCAACTACACCCAACACGGCCTGACGGTGCTGGCCATGATCCTGGTGATGGTCTTCCTCGACCCGGTGCTGACCGGCATCGTCCTGGTCGGGGCGCCCCTAGCCAGCATCACCATGCGCCAGTTCTCCCGCCGCACCACCAAGGCGGCCAAGGGGGCCATGGCCGAGACCAGCGCCCTCTCCACCGCCATGATGGAGGGGCTGGACGGCATCAAGATCGTCAAGATCAACAACCGCGAGGCCGAGGAGGAGGCGCGCGTCGCCGCCGTGGTGGCCCGGCGCCAGACCCACATCATCAAGGGCGCCAACGCCCGCGCCTACGCCGCCCCCTCGACCGAGGCGCTGATGATGATCATCACCGCCGCGGTGATCGGCTACGCCGGCTGGCGCGCCCGCAGCGGCGGCATGAACGGCGGGGAGTTCACCAGCTTCATCGTCGCCCTGGCGGCGGCCAGCCAATCGCTGCGCCAGCTGGCCAACCTGCAGACGGTGATGGCCGAGGGGCTGATCGCCGCCCGCCGCCTGTTCGCCTCGCTCGACATCGAGCCGGAGGTGCGCGAGCACGCGCAACCCAAGACCCTGTCCCTGCCCAAGGCCTTCACGGTGCGGTTTGACAGGGTGGGCTTTTCCTACGATGCCGCGGGCGCGGCGGCGGTCGACGGGGTCACCCTGGAAGTGAAGCGCGGGGAGGCGGTGGCCCTGGTCGGCCCGTCCGGCGGCGGCAAGAGCACCCTGCTGAATCTGATCCCACGCTTCTACGACGTCACCGCCGGGGCCGTGACCATCGACGGGACCGACGTGCGCGACCTCACCCTTCGCTCCCTGCGCGACGCCATCGCCCTGGTGACGCAGGAGCCGTTCCTGTTCGACGACACCGTGGCCGCCAACATCGCCTACGCCCGGCCCGACGCCGGCCGGGAAGCCATCGAGGCCGCCGCCCGCGAGGCCGCCGCCCACGGCTTCATCAGCGAACTGCCGCAGGGCTACGACACCCCGGTGGGCGAGGCCGGCTCGCGCCTGAGCGGCGGCCAGCGCCAGCGCATCGCCATCGCCCGCGCCTTCCTGAAAGACGCGCCGATCCTGCTGCTCGACGAGGCCACCAGCGCGCTCGACACCGATTCCGAGGCCGAGGTGCAGGCGGCGCTGAACCGGCTGATGGGCGGTCGCGCCACATTGATGATCGCCCACCGCCTGTCGACCGTGCGCGGCTGCGACCGGCTGTATGTGATCGAGCGCGGCAGGGTAGCCGAGCAGGGGACACATGCCGGGTTGCTGAAGCAGAAGGGCCTCTACGCCCGCCTCGCTCGCGCCCAGGACCTCGACCACATGCCCCCATCTTCTTCCGGTGAGAAGACGCCGTGAGGCCGCTGAAGTCGGACGCAGTGGTGCGCGCCGCCGCGGCCCTGTTCACCGCCTATATCAAGGCCACCCTGGCCACCCTGCGCTGGACCCACGTCAACCGCGAGATACCCGAAGCCGCCTGGGCGCAGGGGGGGGCGGCGATCCTTTGCCTGTGGCACCAGGGCATCCCGATCTCGGCGCCCAGCTGGCCGGCGAAGGACGGGGCGCAGGACCTGCAGGTGCTGATCTCGCGCTCCAAGGACGGGGAGTTCATCGCCCAGGTGATGCAGCGGCTCGGCTTCGGCTCCATACGCGGCTCATCGAAGAAGAAGGCGGACGCGGCCAAGAACAAGAACGGCGAACAGGCCTTCCGCGAGATGGTCAGGACCTTAAGCGCCGGCAAGGCGGTGGCGGTGACGCCGGACGGCCCGCGCGGGCCGGCGCTGGAGATGCAGAAGGGCGTCGCCGCCCTGGCGCGGATCACCGGCGCGCCGGTGCTGATGGTCGGCCTGGCCGCCGCTCCCTGTGTGCGGCTCGATACCTGGGACCGCACCATCGTGCCCCTGCCGTTCGGCCGCGCCGCCATGGTCTGGGCCGGGCCCTTCCACGCCGGGCGCGACGACGACCCCGATGTGCTCACCGCGCAGTGGACGCAAGCCCTGCGCGCCCTCGACGCGCAGGCCCAGGCCATCGTCGGCGGTCAGCGGCATTGATCGGGGCGCGCTGGAGTGGGATGAAGGCACATGGCTGACACACACCGCCACGACCATCCGGGCCACGGGCACGACCGCAAGCACGGTCACCAGCATGACCATGGGCACGACCACGGGCACGCCCATGGCCACACGCACGGCCATGGTCATCACGGGCATGACCACGGGCACAGCCACGCCCCCGCCAACTTCGGCGCGGCCTTCGCCATCGGCGCGGCGCTCAACATCGGCTTCGTCGTCGCCGAGGCCGCCGCCGGCATCCTGACCGGCTCCCTGGCCCTGATCGCCGACGCCGGCCACAACCTCGCCGACGTGCTGGGCCTGCTGCTGGCCTGGGCCGCCGTCATCCTGGCCAAGCGCGCCCCGACCGCGCGCCGCACATACGGCCTGCGCAAGGCCACCATCCTGGCTTCCCTCGCCAACGCCGGCCTGCTGCTGGTCGGAGTCGGGGTCATGGCCTGGGAATCGCTGATCCGGCTGGAGAACCCGCAGCCCGTCGCCACCGGCTGGATGGCCGCCGTCGCCGCCGGCGGGGTGGTCATCAACACCATCACCGCCCTGATGTTCATGCGCGGGCGCAAAGACGACATGAACCTGCGCGGCGTCTATCTGCACATGGCCGCCGACGCCGCCATCAGCGCCGGGGTGGTGGTGGCCGCCCTGGCCATCTACCTGACCAACTGGCTGTGGCTCGACCCGGCCGTGACCCTGGCCGTGCTGGCGGTGATCGTCGCCGGGACCTGGGGGCTGCTGCGCGACAGCCTGGACCTGGCCCTGGACGCCGCCCCGCGCGGCATCAACCCGATCCAGGTGCGCGAAGCCCTGGTCGCCCTGCCCGGCGTCGCCTCCGTCCACCATGTCCACATCTGGGCCATGAGCACCACGGAGATCGCCCTGACCGCGCACCTGGTGGCGCCCGGCGCCGGCGGGGAGCTGTTGAAGCGGGCGGCGGCGACGCTGAAGGACCAGTTCGGCATCGGCCACGTCACCCTGCAGATCGAGGACGAGGCGGCCAATTGCGACGGGCCGTGTCCGGACCTGGCGTGAGCGCCCCGGCGCTGCGCGCCTATCGGCTGATGCTGGGCCTGGCCGAACCCCTCGCGCCGCTGATCCTCAAGCGCCGGTTGGCCAAGGGCAAGGAAGACGGCCCGCGTCTGGGCGAGCGGCTCGGCCGCACCAATCTCATCCGCTCTCCCGGTCCCCTGGTCTGGCTGCACGGGGTCAGCGTCGGCGAAAGCCTGTCGCTGTTGCCGCTGATCGAGCGCCTGCGCGGCGAGCGGCCGGGGCTGACCCTGCTGGTGACGTCGGGCACCCAGACCTCCGCCGCCCTGCTGGCGCGGCGCCTGCCGCAAGGTGTGATCCACCAGTACGCCCCGGTCGATGCGCCCGGCGCGGTGGCCCGCTTCCTCGACCACTGGCGGCCGGATCTTGGCGTCTTCGCCGAGGGCGACATCTGGCCCAACCTGCTGATGGCGGCGAAGGCGCGCGGCGTGAAGCTGGCCCTGGTCTCGGCCCGCATCACCGAGAAGACGGCCAGGGGCTGGAGCGTGTTTCCGGCCTCCGCCGCCCTGGCGTTCGGGGCCTTCGACATCGCCCTGCCGCAGGACGAGGAATCGGCCCGCCGGCTGCAAGACCTGGGCGCCAACGTCACCGGGCGGCTGAACTTGAAACTGGCCGGCGATCCCCTGCCCGCCGACCCGGCGGCGCTCAAAGCGCTGAAGAGCGCCGTGGCCGGACGTCCGGTGCTGCTGGCCGCCTCGACCCACGGCGGCGACGAGCCCCTGGCGCTCGACGCCTACGCCCAGGCCGACCCTGACCGCAAATCCCTGCTCGTGATCGTGCCGCGCCACGCCGAGCGTGGGCCGACCCTGGCCGAGACGGCGCGCGCCCGCGGCCTCACCGCCACCCTGCGCAGCGCAGGTGAAGCGCCCGCTTCGGGCCAGGTGCATGTGGCCGACACGCTGGGCGAGCTGGGGCTGTGGTTCCGAGTCGCCGCGGCCACCTACATGGGCGGGGGCCTCACCGAGCGGATCGGCGGCCACAATCCGCTGGAGGCCGCGCGCCTGGATTGCCCGGTGATCAGCGGCCCGCGCGTCTCCAACTGGGCCGAAGTCTATGCCGCCCTGGGCGATGTCGGCGGGGTGACGGTGATCGAGACCGCCGCTGACTTGGCCGCCGCCTTCGCCCGTGCCCTGACCGATCCCGCCGCCATGAAGGCCCAGGCGGCCAGAGCCCGCGCCCTGGCCGACGGCCAGGCGGCGGCCATGGACGCCGGCTGGGCGGCCCTCAAGCCCCTGTTGCCCGCATGAAGCTGAGCACCCCGCGCTGGTGGTACGTGCGGCGCGGCGCGCCCATGCCGATCACCCGCGCCCTGCTCACCCCGGTCAGCTGGCTGTGGGCGGCGGTCACCGCGCGCAAGCTGGCCAAGATCACGCCCACCGATCCCGGCGTGGCGGTGATCTGCGTCGGCAACCTGACCATGGGCGGGACCGGCAAGACCCCGGTGGTGCGCGAACTGCTTCGCCATCTGCGCAGCCGTGGCGTCGAGGCCCAGGGGCTGTCGAAGGGCCACGGCGGGCGCCTGATCGGGCCGGTGCTGGTCGACCCCGCCGTCCACCCCGCCGCGGACGTCGGCGACGAGCCGCTGATGCTGTCCCGCGACGCGCCGGTCTGGGTGGCGCTGGACCGCCTGGCCGGCGCCCAGGCCGCGGCGGCGGCGGCGGCCAAGGCCCAGGTGGTGGTTATGGACGACGGCCACCAAAATCCGTCGGTGCGCAAAACCCTGTCGCTGGTGGTGGTCGACGGCGAGACCCGCGACGACGAATGGCCATTCGGCGACGGGGCGGTATTCCCCGCCGGGCCGATGCGCGAGCCGCTTAAAGCCGGCCTGGCCCGCGCCGACGCGGTGGTGCTGCTGTTGCCGGCGGACTTGGCCGAGCCCGACCCGGCCCTGCTGGCGGTGCTCGCCCCAACCCCGGTGCTGATCGCCCGCCTGGTCCCCGACAAGGCCCCGCCGAAGAAACCGGTCCTGGCCTTCGCCGGCATCGGCAAGCCTTGGAAGTTCGAACGCGCGCTGAAAGCCGCCAAGGCCAGGCTGCTCGATTTCGCCGCCTTCCCCGACCACCAGCCCTATGACGAGGCGACCCTTAACCTGCTGGACCGCCAGGCGGCGGAAGGCGGAGGGGTGCTGCTGACCACCGAGAAGGACTGGGTGCGGCTCTCCCCCGAATGGCGGGCCAAGGTCACGCCCTGGACGGTGCGGGCGAGGTTCGAGGACGAGACCGCGCTGGACGCGGTGCTGGCGAAGGCGCTGCCGGCTCCCGCTTCTAAACTCCGCTCACCCCGGCGAAAGCCGGGGCCCGGTTCTGTCCAGGCTCCGCAGAAAGCAAAAAAGCCTGCGTCCCGGCTTTCGCCGGGATGAACGGGCTTTTGGATTACAGCGCCCGCCAGCCGATGTCGCGGCGGTGGAAGCCGCCCGGCCATTTGATCGCGTCGACCGCGGCATAGGCGCGGTCGCGGGCCACCCGCAGGTCCGACCCCCGCGCGCAGACGTTCAGCACCCGGCCGCCCGCCGCCGTCAGCGAGCCGTCCGCGCCCCGCGCCGTGCCGGCATGGAAGACGGTGACCTCCGCGCCGAAATCCGCTTCCGCGCCCTCGATCACCGAGCCGGCCTTGGGCGCCTCGGGATAGCCTTCCGCCGCCAGCACCACACAGACGCCGGCCTCGTCGCGCCACACCGGCCGCGGTAGGCTGCTCAAGGTCCCGGTGGCGCAGGCCAGCAGGTAGGGGATCAGGTCGCTTTCCAGCCGCAGCATCAGCACCTGGCATTCGGGGTCGCCGAAGCGGGCGTTGAACTCCACCAGTTTGGGGCCGTCCGCGGTGAGCATCAGCCCGGCGTAGAGCACGCCGACGTAGGGGTAGCCCTCGGCCGCCATGGCCCGCACGGCCGGTTCGATCATCTCGATCCGCGCCTGCTCGGCCAGTTCGGGGGTGAGGATCGGCGCCGGCGAATAGGCGCCCATGCCGCCCGTGTTGGGGCCCTGGTCGCCGTCGAAGGCGCGTTTGTGGTCCTGGGCGGCGCCGAACAGAATCGCGGAGCGGCCGTCGGTGAGGGCGAAGAGGGAGGCCTCCTCGCCCTGCATGAAGTCCTCGATCACCACCTGCGCCCCGGCGGCGCCGAAGCGGCCGCCGAGCATGTCGCGCACGGCGGCTTTCGCCTCGGCCAGGTCGGCGGCGATGACCACGCCCTTGCCGGCCGCCAAGCCGTCGGCCTTGATCACGTAGGGCGGGGGCAGGGTCTGCAGAAAGGCGTCGGCCTTCTCCGCGTCGTCGAACACGCCGTGGCCGGCGGTCGGCAGGCCGTGGCGGGCGCAGAAGTCCTTGGTGAAGGCCTTGGATGTCTCCAGCCGCGCCGCCAGTTGAGACGGGCCGAAACAGGGGATCGACAGGGCCGCCAGGCGGTCGGCCAGACCCTTTTCCAGCGCGCTCTCGGGACCGACCACGACGAGGTCGGCGGCGATCTCCCGCGCCAGGGCGACAAGGCCGTCGACGTCGGTGGCGGAGACGGCGCGGACCTCGCAGACGCGCTCGATGCCCGGATTGCCGGGCGCGGCGACCAAGCGTTTGAGCAGCGGCGATTGCGCGATCTTCCAGGCCAGGGCGTGTTCGCGCCCGCCCGACCCCACCAGCAGAATGTTCATGCCGCGCGTGTCGCGCGACAGGAGGGGAAGATCAACCCTCGAAGTCGATCGAGTAGCCGGCCGAGCGGACGGTGCGGATCGGATCGAACTCCTCGCCTTCGCTTAAAGCTCGCCTCAGGCGGCCGACATGCACGTCGACGGTGCGCACCTCGACATAGACCTCCGAGCCCCACACCGCGTCGAGCAGCTGCTCGCGGCTGAACACCCGGCCCGGGTGCTGGATCAGGTGGCGCAGCAGCCGATACTCGGTCGGGCCCAGCCGAACGGGCCGGCCGGCGCGGCGCACGCGGTGCGCGGCCTGGTCGATCTCGATGTCGCCCAGCGCCAGCCGCTCCTCGGCCAGGGCCGGGCGGATGCGGCGCAGCACGGCGCGCACCCGGGCGTTGAACTCGGTCATGGAGAAGGGCTTGACCATGTAGTCGTCGGCGCCGGTGTCGAGGCCGCGCACCCGGTCGCTCTCCTCGCCGCGCGCGGTCAGCATGATGATCGGCAGATTGCGGGTCTCGGCCCGGCCGCGCAGGCGGCGGCAAACCTCGATGCCGCTCACCTTGGGCAGCATCCAGTCGAGGATGACGATGTCGGGCGCCTGTTCCTCGACGATCATCAGGGCCTCCTCGCCGTCGGCGGCGACCCCGACCCGGAACCCCTCCTTCTCGAGGTTGTACTGCAGCAGGGCGCAGAGGCTTTCCTCGTCCTCGACCACCAGCACATAGGGTTGGGAGACGCTCATGGGTGCTTCAGCCGTGTTGCAGGGTGTCGAACTTGGGCCGGATGCCGGCCAGGATCTCGCCCGTGAACTCGTAGTGGACGATTTCAGCGATGTTGGTGGCATGGTCGCCTATCCGCTCCAGGTTCTTGGCCACGAAGAGCAGGTGGGTGCAGGGGGTGATCGTGCGCGGGTCGCCCATCATGTAGGTGAGCAGTTCGCGGAAGATGGCGTTGTAGTGCTCGTCGACTTCCTCATCGCGGCTCCACACCTGCACGGCGCGCTCGACGTCCTGGGCGGCGTAGGCGTCCAGGACGGTCTTGAGCCGGTCGACCACCAGCTTGCCCATGCGGTCGATCGAGCGGTTGAACGGGGTCACCGGCTCACCCTTGGCCAGGATCAGGCCGCGCTTGGCGATGTTCTTGGCCAGGTCGCCGCAGCGCTCCAGCTGCATCGATATCTTCATCGCCGACATGGCGTGGCGCAGGTCCGCCGCCACCGGCTGGCGCAGGGCGATCAGGCGCAGGGTCAGGTGCTCGACGTCGGCCTGCAGGGCGTCGATGCGTTCGTCGGCGGCGACCACCGCCGCGGCCTGGGCCACGTCGCGGCGGGTCATCGAATCGACGGCGTCGGCGATCTGCGCCTCAACCAGACCGCCCAGGCGGGCGATCTCGGCGCCCAGCTGCGCCAGTTCCTCGCCATAGGCGGTGACCAGGTGTTCACTCATGCGTATTTTCTGTGACCGTCCCCGGCGATGGGGTGATGACAGTTTTACGACAGTTCCGTGACGGTGTCCTTAGCCGCCGGCGGAGGCCGCCCTGGGGGTCATGGCCGGGGCCGCCGGGAAATAGGCGACGAAGGTCGCGCCCCGATCCAGCTCGCTCTCGACGATCAGCCCGCCCTGGTGCCGGTTGACCAGGTGCTTGACGATGGCCAAGCCAAGGCCTGTGCCGGCGTTGACGCCGCTCTTCTGGCCGGGCGCGCGGTAGAAGCGCTCGGAAAGCCGGGGCAGGTGCTCACGCGCCAAGCCCGGCCCTTCGTCGGAAACGGTCAGGGCGACAAACGTCTGGCCGCGGGCGTCGGGCGCCACCAGGGCGTGGCGCGCGCGGGCCTCTCCGCCGTTGGCCCCGCTGGCCTCCGCCGCCGCCGCGTCCATCCCGCCCTGGACGCGGACCCGCACCGCGCTGCCCGGCGGGGCGTATTTGAGGGCGTTGGCCACCAGGTTCTGGGCCAGCTGGATGATCTGGTCGCGGTCGCCGACGATCACCGAGCGCCCGTCCGTGGTCATGTCGAGGGCCACGTCGCGCTCCTTGGCCAGGGGCTGCAGCGCTTCCGCCACCTCGGCCGCCGCCAGGGCCAGATCGACCCGGTCCAGCGGCGGGATGTGCTCGTTCAATTCGATCCGCGACAGGCTGAGCAGGTCGTCGATCAGCCGCGCCATGCGGTCGGCCTGGGCCTGCATCACCGACAGGAAGCGCTCGCGGGCGGCCTCGTCGTCGCGGGCGTGGCCGCGCAGGGTCTCGATGAAACCGCTCAGGGACGCCAGGGGGGTGCGCAGCTCATGGCTGGCGTTGGCCAGGAAGTCGGCGCGCATGCGCTCGTTGCGGCGGGCGTCGGTCTGGTCGCTGAAAGCCACCAGGGCCAGGCGCTCGGGGCCGTCGCCGATATCGTCCAGCGGCCGGGCGGTGACGCGCCAGCAGCGGTCGCGCGGCCCGCCCTGCTCCCAGATCGCCGTTGCCTCGCGCCGTTCGAACAGGGCCTCGTCCACCGCCTCAAGCACAGCGGGGTGCCGCACCGCCGACAGAAGCCGCCCCTCCGCCCCGGGCAGGCGCAGCAGGTCGCGCGCCGCAGGGTTGGCGAAGGCGAAGCGCCGGCCGGCCAAGTCCTCAGGCCTTGCCCCGGCCACCAGCATCACCGGATCGGGCAAGGTCTCCAGCATGGCCCGGAAGGGGCCGCCCCCCTCCGCCACGGTCGATGGCGTCCTAGACGTCATGCACAGCCCGTTCCTAGATATCGGCAATGAAACCAAGCGACATATGGCGCACCGCCCTGGCTTGCGATAGACGGAACGGTCGACGCAATTTAGCCGCATCGTCCAATGACTAGGTATCCGCCGTTTTGGTTTCGAGGCTCCGTTAGTATGCAGCGCAAGCTTTTGGCCGCGACCGTCGCCGCCGGGCCCATCCTGGCCTTGGCCTTCCTGGCGCCGGAGTCCGCGAGGGCCCAGACGACGGAGATCACCACCGCCACCACCGTCCCGGTGGCCACGGCGACGGCCGCTAACGGCGGCCCGGCCAATATCACCGTCACCACCGCCGGCGCGATCACCCTGACCACGCCCGGTCCGATGATCACGCTGAACAGCAACAACACCGTCACCACCAGCGGCTCCCTGTCGTCGAGCGGCGTCTCCGACTCCACCGGCATCCTGGTCCGGGGCGGCAATACCGGCGCGGTCACGGTCAACGCGCCCATCAGCGTCATCTCGCCGCTCAACCCGCCCGACAACGACGGCGACGGCGACGCCGACGGCCCCTTCGCCGACGGCACGGGCCGCTATGGCATCCGCGTGGTCGGTCCGGGCGTCTTCACCGGCCCCATCACCCTCAATCCGGGCGGCGCCCTGCAGATCAGCGGCAATGACTCCGCCGGTCCGTCAATCGAGACGGGCATGGCCGGCGACCTGAACGTCAGCGGCAACATCAATACCACCGGCGACCGGGGCTATGGGGTGCGCCTCAACGGACCGCTGACCGGTAATGCGCGCATCCAGGGGACGGTAGCCGTCTATGGCCCGGATTCGGTCGGGGTGGCGCTGGACGGCGACATCAGCGGCGCCCTGGTGTTGCAGGGCGGGGTCAGCGCCACCGGCTACCGCTACACCCAACGCCCGGTGCTGGAGACCGACCGCAAACGCCTCGACTCGGACGACAACCTGATCGGCGGGCCGGCGGTGCGTATTTCCGGGAACGTCGGCGGGGGGGTGATCTTCGACATCGCCCCGACCGTGAACGCCGACGTCGCCGACACCGATGGGGACGGCATCCCCGACATCCAGGAGGGCATCGCCACCATCACCTCCTACGGCTCGGCGCCCGGCGTGGTGGTCGGCTCGGCCACGCGCGCCACGTCGCTGGGCGTGGTGGGGACGGGGAACAACGCCTACGGCTTCGTCAACCGCGGCTCGATCACTACCGACGGCGTGTTCGACGGCGTCTCCGCGACCGGCGTCCAGCTCGGCGCCGGCGGCGCGGTCGCCATCGCCAACGGCATCCACAACAGCGGCACGATCAACGCCACGGCCTATTCGGCCAACGCCACCGGCATGGTGCTGAACGCGGGCGTCAGCGCCCCGGCGATCGTCAACCTCGGCGCCCTCAACGCTTCCACCACCAGCGACGGGGTCAACACCGTCCGCGGCTTGAGCATCCAAGCCGGGGCGACCGTCACCAGCCTGACCAACAGCGGCACGATCGTCGCCGGGGTCAACGGCGCCAGGGCCAACGCCATCGCCATCGAGGACCTGGCCGGCGGCATCCGCCGCATCGACAACACCGGCACCATCAGCGCCGGTGTCAACAACGTCTCCGGCGCGGCGGTCACCAGCACGCGCACGGCCGTCGACGCACGCGCCAACACCGCCGGCCTGACGATCCGGCAGGACGGCACGGTCGGGACGATCTCCACCGCCGACACCGACAAGGACGGGGTCGACGACGCCCTGGAGCCCGTCCTCAACGGCGACGTGTTCTTCGGCTCCGGCGCCGACCGGCTGGAGCTGGCCAATGGCTCCTTCAACGGCGCGGCCCACTTCGGCGCGGGCGCCGACAGCCTGGTCATCAGCGGCGGGGCCTTCATGGCCGGCGCCCTGACCGACAGCGACGGACGGCTGACCATCAGCCTCGATAAGGGCGCCCTGGCGATCCTCAACGCCGAGACCATCCGCGCCACCAGCCTGAACGTCACCTCGGCCGACAGCCAGCTGCTGTTCGCCGCCGACCCGGTCAACCGGTCCGCGACCCAACTGCTGGTCGGCACGGCGTCCATCGCCGACAAGGCCCAGGTCAGCATGACCCTGTCGTCGATCCTCGACGCCCCGACGCGCTACACCGTGATCAAGGCCGGGTCGCTGACCGCCGGCACGCTGACCTCCAGCCTGACCGGCTCGCCCTATTTCTACGTCTCGTCCGCCACGGCCAACACCGCCGCCGGCGAGGTCTATGTCGATGTGCGGCCGCGCACCGCGACCGAGCTGGGCTTCAACGGCACCCAGACCCAGGCCTACAGCTCGATCATCCAGGCGCTGAAGAACGACGTCGAACTGTCCCGGCCGCTGCTGGTGCAGACCGGGCGCGACGGCCTGGTTCACCTCTACAACCAGCTGCTGCCCGACCTCGGCGGCGGCACCTTCGACGCCCTGGCCTATTCGGTTGAGCAGATCGCCGAGGGCATCGGCCAGCGGCCCGACCCCTACGAGCGTTACGGCCCGGACAGCTTCTGGGCCCAGGAGGTCAACAGCCTGGTGCGGACCGAGACCGAAGATGTCATGGGCTCCGACACCCAGGTGTTCGGTTTCGCCGGCGGCTACGAGGCCATGGGCGAATTTGGCGGCGCCCTGGGCGTGGCCGTTGCCTACCTGAACGTACAGGAACGCGACAACGCCGCCCAGGTGGGCGAGCGGACCACCACCTCCGCGGTCCAGGGCGACATCTACTGGCGCCGTTCGGTCGGCGGCCTGCGCCTGTCGCTGGGCGGCGGCGGCGGCTACGGCTGGATGACGGGCGACCGGCGCTTCTTCTCCGGCGACCTCAACGGCGACGGCCTCAACGACCTGGCGCGCGAGAACAGCGCCAGCTGGAACAGTCTGATGGGCCACGCCTTCGCCAGCGTCGGCTACGAGCAGGGCTTCGGCCGCTACTACCTGCGCCCCGAGGGCCGGCTGTCCTATTTCTACCTTCGCGAGGGCGAGCGGAAGGAAAGCGGCGGCGGCGCTGGTTTCGACGTCACCACCGAGGACCGCTCCAGCAGCGCGCTCAACGCCATCGCCGGCCTGACCTTCGGCGCCAGCTTCGGCCGTGACCTGTGGTGGCGCCCGGAAGTACGCGTCGGCTACCGCCAGCAGATCGCCGGCTCGATCGGCGACACCGTGGCCCAGTTCGCCGGCGGGACCCCCTTCACCCTGGCGTCCGCCGACAACAAGGAAGGCGCCGTCACCCTCGACATGGCGCTGCGCGCCGGCACCCCGATGTCCTACGTCGCGGTCGAGGGCGGGGTGGCCGCGGCCAAGCGGCAGAAGCGCTACAACGTGCGCCTCGCCGGCCGGATGATGTTCTAACCCACCCTAGGGGTGTCCTTCGCGCGTGCGGCCCTGTCAGCAAAACTGCGGGCGCGCCCATTAATCTCCAGTTGTCCGATAGGAATTATGGCGCGTATTTAGCGGCGAACCTGTGGACGGTTCGGCCATTTTAAGGTCGTCCGACCCGCCGCCGAGGACGAGCCTATGACCGACAAGCTTTCCCGCCGCTCCATGCTGGCCGCTGCCGGCGTCGCCGCCGCCCAGCCGGGCCTGGCCGCCGCCCAACCAACCCGTCCGCGGCCGATCACCCTGCTTAATGTCTCCTACGACCCGACCCGCGAGCTCTACCGGCAGATCAACGCCGCCTTCACCCGCGACTTCAAAGCCCGCACCGGCCAGGACATCACCGTCAACCAGAGCCACGGCGGCTCGGGCGCCCAGTCGCGGGCGGTGATCGACGGCCTGCCGGCCGATATCGTCACCCTGGCCCTGGCCTATGACATCGACGCGGTGGCCGAGCGGTCGAAGCTGCTGCCGCCCAACTGGCAGGGCCGCCTGCCGCTGAATTCGACCCCCTACACCTCGACCATCGTCTTCCTGGTCAAGAAGGGGAATCCGCTGCGAATCCGCGACTGGGCCGACCTGGTCCGCCCCGGCGTGCGGGTGATCACCCCCAATCCCAAGACGTCGGGCGGCGCGCGCTGGAACTACCTGGCGGCCTGGGCCTCGGTCTCCAAGGCGCCGGACGGGACTCCGGCCAAGGCCCAGGCCTTCGTCGCCGAGCTTTACCGCCATGCGCCGGTGCTCGACACCGGAGCCCGCGGCGCCACGGTCAGTTTCGCCCAGCGGGGCCTGGGCGACGTGCTGATCACCTGGGAGAACGAGGCGCACCTGGTGCTGCAGGAGTTCGGCGCCGACAAGTACGAGATCGTCACCCCGCGCAGCTCGATCCTGGCCGAGCCGCCGGTGGCCCTTGTCGACCGCAACGTCGACCGCAAGCGCTCCCGCGGAGCGGCCCAGGCCTATCTGCAGTTTCTCTACACGCCCCAGGCCCAGGAAATCATCGCCCGCAACCACTATCGGCCGACCAATCCGGCGGTCGCGGCCAAGTACGCCGCCAGCTTCCCGCGGATCCCGCTGGCGACGATTCGCGATTTTGGCGGCTGGCGTAAGGCTCATGCGGATCATTTTGCCGACGGCGGCGTTTTCGATCGTATCTACCGGCCGCGTTAGCGGCCCGCCCGCTCCGCTTCCTCCCCTGGGCGGCACGGTTTCTGGGCGGCGGAGCGACCCTCCGCCGCCATTTTTTCCTATCCTGGAACTGGGCTGTAGGCCTGTGCATTAACAACCCCTGGTTTCACACCCCATAGCAGCTAAGCTTCAGGCATGACCGACACCCTGCCGAAGACCGACCCCGGTCAAATCGCCGACCCGGACGTCTTCGCCCAGGCCATGCGCGCCTCCCGCCTGCCGATGATCATCGCCGACGCCCGCGCCCCGGACAGCCCCATCGTCTTCGCCAATGACGCCTTCCTCGACCTGACCGGCTACAGCCGCGAGGAGGTCATCGGCCGTGACTGCCGCTTCCTGCAGGGCCCGGCGACCGACCCCCTGGCGGTCCAGCGCCTGCATGAGGCGCTCGAGGGCCAGCACGACACGGTGATCGAGCTCCTCAACTACCGCAACGACGGCGCCACCTTCTGGAACACGATCTACCTCAGCCCGGTCCGCAGTGGCGACGGGCGGGTAGCCTATTTCTTCGGGGCCCAGGTCGACGTCACCGAGAAGAAGCACGCCGAACTAAGCTTGATGCAGTCTCATCTCGATCTGGAATCGGCCGTGGCCTAGCGCACGGCCGAACTGCGCGACACCCTGGGCCAGAAGACCGCCCTGCTGCACGAAGTCGACCACCGGGTGAAGAACAACCTGCAGCTTATCGCTTCCCTGCTGCTGCTGCAGACCCGACGCGTGCGCGACCCGGCGGTGAAAAAGGCCCTGGGCGGGATGCTGGAGCGAGTCAACGCCGTGGCCACGGTCCACCGCCGCCTGTTCCAGAGCGAGGACGTGGCGATGTTCGACCTCGCCGCCTTCGCGCACGATCTGGCCGACGACGCCCTGGGCGCCGCGGACCGCGGCGACGTCAAGATCAGCCTCGACGCGCAGGCCGTCCAGGTGCCCGCGGCCCTGGCCGCGCCCCTGGCCCTGGTGATCAACGAACTGCTGCTCGACGCCATCGCCCACGGCTTTCCGCCCGGCCGCGGCGGCCTGATCAAACTGGGGGTCACACATAGCCGGCGCGGCGTACGGATCGAAGTGACCGACAACGGCGTTGGTATGGCTGTAGAGCCCTCTTCCGGCCCGGAATCGGTCGGTCTGGGGCTCACCATCGTCGACCTGCTGGCGCAACAGCTGCGGGCCGAGGTGACCAGAAGTGACGCGGGTCCCGGCGTGAGTACTGTGCTGGAGCTGCCCGTCGACGGCGTGAGTTAGGCGTTTGATTACGGACGAGCCCTTGGAAGTTCTGATCGTCGAAGATGAAATCCTGCTCGCCACCGAGCTCGGCTTCCTCGTGGAGGAGGCCGGTTGCCGGGATGTGGGGCACGCCATGAGTTCGGACGAGGCGCTGATCATGGCCTCCAAGCTGCGGCCCGACCTGGCCCTGGTCGACGTGCACCTGCGCGACGGCCCCACCGGCATCGACGTGGCCCGCAATATCGTCCAGCACTGCGGCGGGGTGGCCCTGTTCATGACCGCCAACGTCAAGCGCCTGCCGGAGGACTTCGCCGGCGCCCGCGGCGTGATCGGCAAGCCCTATTCCGAATACGGGGTGAAGGCCGCCCTGGCCTACCTCGCCATCTGCCTGCGCGACGGCCGCGCCCCCGGCCTGCCCCCCGCCGGCTTCGAGCTCGCGCCTCACTTCGCCGAGCTGTGGAGCGTCTACGACGTGGTCCCCAAGGCCGGCTGATGGCGGCGTCGGGCTTGGTCGAGGCTGTCGGCGTGGCCGCCGCCCTGTGCTCGATGACCAGTTTCGCCCCGCAAATCCTCAAGATCTGGCGTGAACACGACGCCTCGGCGGTCTCCTTACGCACCTATGCGGTCACCGTGAGCGGATTTAGCCTGTGGACCCTCTATGGAATCCTGCTTGGAAGCTGGCCGGTGGCGGTGTCGAACACCGTTTGTTTGTTGATGGCCGGCACGGTGCTGATTATGAAAATCAGGCTGAGCGGCTAGGGCTGGAGCCTTTTGCCGCGTATAGTGTCTGTTAGTTGGGGTTTTTGGGTCAGGCTGGAGGTCTAGGACGATGCAGAAGACACTGGACGAGATGCTCGGCGCCCTGTCGGACGCCGACGTGGGGATGCCCTCCGCCAACCTGGAAAGCGGCGTCTGGTCGAAGATCGAGGCTGAGGAGACCGCGCGCCGCGCCGGCCCCTCGCTCACCATCCAGATCGCCGTGGCCCTGACCACCCTGGTGATCGGCCTGTCGATCGGCTGGTCGGCCACCACCACCGACCATCCCAACCTCAGCTCGATCCTGTCGGCCGACTACGCCCAGTACGGACCCCTGTCGCTGCTGTCAGGCGGTCTATGACGCCCTTCTGGCGTAACCTGCTGATCACCATTGTCGTCGCCGCCGCCTCGGGTTTCGCCGGAGCGAGGCTGGGCGCGATCCGCAACCAGTCCCACGCCAGCCCGCCGTCCGCCCAGGCCACCCTGCGCCAGAGCGTCGACGCCATGCTGACCCGGGACTTCAACCTCACGGCCGATCAGAAGCGCAAGGTCGCCGAAATCGACGAAGCCTATACGCGCCAGAACAACCGAATCTGGTCGATGCTGAAGATGACCAACGCCGAGCTGGCGGGCGCGCTGTCCGAAGACATGACCATGAACGACATGACTCATGTCTACATCCGGCAGATCGAAGAGAACGCCGGCCTGCTGCAGACGGCGACGATCAACTACATCATCGACATCCGCAACGTTCTCACCCCGCAACAGCGCGACCTCTACGATGAGCGGATTATCCGGGCGCTGATGCAAGACGCGCCCTGATGAGCGAGGACGGGGCGCTCGTCGAGCGGGCGCTGAGCGGGGACAAGGATGCCTATGGCCTGCTGATCGGGCGCCACAAGGCCTGGCTCTACCGCTTCATCCGCCGCCACGCCGCCAACGCCGAGGATGCCAACGACATTCTGCAGGAGACTTTCGCCTCGGCCTGGCGGGCCCTGTCCCGCTACGATCCGGAGCGGCTGTTCGAGATCTGGCTGCGGCGCATCGCCCTCAACAAGTGCCGGGACCTCGGCCGCAAACATGCGGTGCGCCGCACCGTGTTCATGATCACCCACCCCTTCGTCGACGCGGAGGAGCGGGCCCCAAGCCTCTCCCCCGCCGCCGACACGATGATGATCGCCGACGAGTCGCTGCGGCGGCTGCAGAAGGCCATCGCCGGTCTGCCCGCGAATCTGCGCGAGCCGCTGGTCCTGACCGCCCTCGAAGGTCTCAGCCAGAAGGAGGCGGCGGCGGTGCTGGGCATCAACATCAAGGCGGTGGAGAACCGTGTCGCCCGCGCCCGCGCCAAGCTGGCGGCCGCCCTCGACGTCAGCCAGGTGCAGGACATAAGCGACGTGCGGCGCCAGAGTGACGGCTAGCTAGTTGGGATCGGGCGCCGGCGGCGGGGTCAGGTCGAAGGTCTCGACGCCGTTGATGTCGACGCTGCGGTCGAGCGCCCCGACGCAATAGTTCTGCTCGGTCGTCGCGCGCGCCGGATTGCGCTTGTAGTTTTTCACATAGACCCAGGGCGTGGCGAACACCGCCGGGTCGGTGACGGTGGTGGTGACCTCGATCATGCCCGGCGCGGTGAACTTGAAGCGCTCGCTGACGGTCATGGTCCTGCCCGGCACGCCGTAGAGGAATTCGTTGCTGCGGCGCAGGCCGTGGGTTTCGACCACCAGCACTTCGCCTTCCCAGCGGCCGATCGACTCCCCGCTGAAGGTCTCGAACAGTTCGTCGTCCGGGGTGGGCTTTCTGCCATCGAGCCAGATATTGCGCATCTCCAAGCCGCGCCCGGTGGTCAGCAGGCCGATGCCGTCCTTGCGCACCAGGGCCTCGAACCCGCCGGCCATCATTTGCCGCGGCATGCCGGCGGGAATGCAGCGGGCTTCCGGCGTGAACACCTGGCGGCCGGCGGCGCGGTTGTCGATCTGCACCTTGCGCCTGGCGGCGTATTCGGCGGTGAGCGGGATCGCAACGGTCTCGTAGCGCTCGATGGAGATGAAGTTCTGGTTCTCCCACACCCCGCCCGACAGCATGGCGGTTAGCTGTTCGGCGGACGGCTGCGCCGCGGCGGCGGTGGCCGAGATCGCGAGAACGACGGCCAGTGCCAGGCAGGACTTGCGGAACATGGGCGGCCTCAATCGTGATCGGATAAGCCTATTTCCGGCCATTCCCGCGCGCGCGTCGACCCCGCTCGGCTTGAAGGCTTTTTCAAAGACTATGAGCCACTGGCGCATGCGGCCCTGGGTTACCCTGGCGGCAATCAGAGGAGCGCATGCCGTGCAAAAGCTGAAAATCATCGGGATTGTTGGGGGCTTGCTGGCCCTGGCCGGACCCGCCCTCCTTACTTCGGAAGCATGGGCCCACCACTCCTACGCCATGTTCGACCGCAACAAGACGGTGACGATGACGGGCGCTATCCGCAATTTCGAGATGGTCAATCCGCACGCCTCGGTGTGGATCGTCGTCAAGGGCGACAAGGGCGATCAGATCTGGGGCTTCGAAGGCGGCGGCATCGGCGCCATGCAGCGCGCCGGGCTGAACAAGGCGTCGGTAAAGGTCGGCGAGATGGTCAATATCGACATGCATCCGCTGCGCGACGGGCGCAACGGCGGCCAGCTGGTTCGCATCCGCCTGCTGAACGGCACGGTGATCGGACAGCCGCTGACGGAGCCGGAAGGGCGTTAGACGTCCACCGCCGCGTCCAGGGCGTTTTCCTGGATGAACTCGCGGCGCGGCTCGACTAGCTCGCCCATCAGCCGCGCGAACATGCCGTCGGCGTCGTCGGCGTGGTTGACGCGCACCTGCAGCAGGGTGCGGGCGTCGGCGTCGAGCGTGGTCTCCCACAGCTGGTCGGCGTTCATCTCGCCCAGGCCCTTGTAGCGCTGGATCGCCAGGCCCTTGCGGCCCGCCGCCATCACCGCCGCCGCCAGGTCGAGCGGCCCGCGGATGGTGTCGCTCTTGTCCTTGCGGCGGTAGATCGCCGGGCCCCTGAAGCTCTTGGCCAGTTCGACCGAACGCTCGGCCAGGCGGCGCGCGTCGGCGGCGTGCAGGATCTGGTCGTCAAGCACCACGCGTTCGGAAACGCCGCGCTTGATGCGCGAGAAGTCGAACCCGCCGGCGGTGCGCGCGCCGGTCCAGCGGCCTTCGGATTCCTCGGCGTATAGGTCCATCCGCGCCGCCGCCGCCTCGACGTCGGGTTTGTCGCCGAACAGGCCGGCGAGCGCCGCCTGCTCGATGGCGAAGGCCGGGGCGCGGGTGGCCAGGCGGTCGATGTGCGCCTTGGCGATACGGGCCTGCTGCACCATGGCGGCGAGGTCATTGCCGGTCAGGCGCTCGCCGTTGGCGAGGTCGAGCTCGGCGCCGTCGGAGCCTTCCTCGACCAAGAAGGCTTCCATCTCGCTGTCGTCCTTCAGATAGCGCGACGACTTGCCCTTGGTGGCTTTGTAGAGCGGCGGCTGGGCGATGTAGATGTAGCCCCGCGCGATCAGTTCCGGCATCTGCCGGTAGAAGAAGGTCAGCAGCAGGGTGCGGATGTGGGCGCCGTCGACGTCGGCGTCGGTCATCAGCACGATCTTGTGGTAGCGCACCTTGTCGGCGTTGAATTCGTCGCGGCCGATGCCGGCGCCCAGCGCCATGATCAATGTGCCGATCTGTTCGGACGACAGCATCTTGTCGAACCGCGCCCGCTCGACGTTGAGGATCTTGCCACGCAGCGGCAGCACGGCCTGGTTCTCGCGGTTGCGCGCCTGTTTGGCGCTGCCGCCGGCGCTGTCGCCCTCGACGATGAAAATCTCCGAAAGCGCCGGGTCCTTTTCCTGGCAGTCGGCCAGCTTGCCGGGCAGGGAGTTGATGTCGAGCGCGCTCTTGCGCCGAGTCAGGTCGCGCGCCTTGCGGGCGGCTTCGCGCGCCATGGCCGCCTCGCCGATCTTGGCGATGATCAGCTTGGCCTCGATCGGATGTTCCTCGAACCAGGTCGACAGCGCTTCGCTGACCAGGCCTTCGACGGCCGGGCGCACTTCGGAGCTGACCAGCTTGTCCTTGGTCTGCGAAGAAAATTTGGGGTCCGGCACCTTGATCGACAGCACGCAGGTCAGGCCCTCGCGCGCGTCCTCGCCGGTGAAGGCCACCTTCTCCTTCTTGCCGGCGGCGCTGTCGGCATAGGCGCCGATCACGCGCGTGAGGGCGCCGCGGAATGCCGCCAGGTGGGTGCCGCCGTCACGTTGCGGGATGTTGTTGGTGAAACACAGCATGGTTTCGTGATAACCGTCGTTCCACTCCAGCGAGAGATCGACTTCCACCTTGTCGCGGCGACCGCGCACGGTGATCGGGTCGCGGATGATCGCGGTCTTGGCGCGGTCGAGGTGGCGCACGAAGGCCTCGACCCCGCCCTCGTAGGAGAGGATTTCCTCGAACGGTTCGGCGTCGCGGAAGTCGCGAAAATGGATCACCACGCCGCTGTTGAGGAAGGCCAGTTCGCGCAGCCGGTGCTCAAGCGTTTTGCGGTCGAACTCGATGTGGCTGAAGGTGCCGTCGCCATCGGAAATGCGTAGCGACGGCAGGAAGGTGACCTCAGTGCCGGTGAGGAATTCGCCGTTCTCGCGCAGGGGCGCGTCGCCGGTGACCTTCAGCGAGGTGACCGCGTCGCCGCGCTCGAAACGCATCTTGTGCGCCTTGCCGTTGCGGTAGATCTTCAGTTCGAGGAAGTCGCTCAGCGCGTTGACGACGCTGACGCCCACCCCGTGCAGGCCGCCGCTAACCTTGTAGCTGTTCTGGTCGAACTTACCGCCGGCGTGAAGCTGGGTCATGATGACCTCGGCCGCACTGACGCCCTCGCCCTCGTGCATGTCGACCGGGATGCCGCGGCCGTCGTCGGTGATGGTGGCGCTGCCGTCGGCGTTGAGGATCACCTCGACCTTGGTGGCGTGACCGGCCAGGGCTTCGTCGATGGCGTTGTCGACCACCTCGTAGACCATGTGGTGCAGGCCGCTGCCGTCGTCGGTGTCGCCGATGTACATGCCCGGCCGCTTGCGCACCGCGTCCAGGCCCTTGAGCACCTTGATCGAGTCGGCGTCGTAGTCGCTCGACACGTCGCTGGGCCGATCGGACTCGGGGACTGCGGACTCGGGAATTTCGTCGCTCATTCAGTCTTCCAAAATTGTCGGGCCGGCGGCGTCGACGCGCACAATGAGCGCCCGGCCCTTGAGATGATCGAACAGCGACTGGTCCGTGCCGGTCATGAAGGCCTGCAGGCCGGTCGCCGCGATTTCGTCCGCCAGCGCCTCCCGGCGACGGGCGTCGAGATGGGCTGCCACCTCGTCGAGCAATACTACAGGATTCGGGGTGTCTTTTGCACGTGATAATCGCGCCGCCTGAGCCAAAACCAGATTGAGAATCAAAGCTTTCTGCTCGCCGGTGGAGCATTCGACGGCCGGGCGGCGGCGGTCCTGGTGGATCACATCCAAATCGCCCCGGTGCGGCCCGGTCAAGGCCCGCCCCGCGGCGGCGTCACGCGCCCTCGACGCGGCGAGCTGCGCCGCCAATTGCGCCTCCTCGGCGGTCCCGAAACCCCCGGCCAGGGCGACGGTGGCCTTGGGGAAAACCCCGCCGGCCCGTGCCTCGATCTCCGCCTGCAAGGCCTCGAGGGTCCGCATCCGGGCCGCGGCCATCAGGGCGCCGGCCTGGGCCATGCGGGCCTCCAGCGCGCTCAGCCAGGCCGGATCGGGCGTTTCCTCGCCCAGCAGGCGGGTGCGCTCGCGCATGGCCAGGTCGTAGGCCCCGACATGGGCGGCGTGGCTCGGCTCGGCGGCGAAGGCCAGCCGGTCGAAGAAGCGCCGCCGCTCGCCGGCGCCCTCCAGGAACAGCCGGTCCTGTGCGGGGGTGAGCCACATCGGCCGCACGTGGTCGGCCAACCGCGCGGGCGGGGCCGCCTCCCCGTCGATCCGCACCGTGCGCCGCGCGGCGCCCGCGGCCTCCACCCCGGTGCCAAGCCGGACAGGCCCCGCCTCACCGCCTTCGATGGCGGCGGAGACCGCCCAGGCGCGTCCGGACACCTCGCCTGGCAGACGCCGCCCCATCTCCGCCAGCGCCGCCCCGCGCAGCCCCCGGCCCGGCGACAGCAGGCTGATCGCCTCTAGGAGATTGGTCTTGCCCGCGCCGTTGGGCCCGAACAGCACGACGCTGCGGCCCGCGAATTCGAGGGACGCCCGCTCATACGAGCGGAAATCGGTCAGGGTGAGGGACAGGAGGGCGAACACTACCCCTCCAAGATAGGGATTGGGATCAAACCCGCAGCGGCATCAGCACGTATTTCACCCCGCCGTCGGACGGGTCGATGACCAGGGTCGGGGAAGCCGGGTCGGCGAAGCGGAATTCGGCGGTGTCCCCGCCGATCTGGCCGGCGACATCGAGCAGGTAGCGGGCGTTGAAGCCGATCTCGAAGGGCTCGCCGTCGTAGTCGACCTCCAGCTCCTCGACGCCCTGGCCGGCCTCCATATTGCGCACGGTCAGGATGATACGCCCGCTCTCGACCGCCATCTTCACCGAACGCGACTTCTCGGCCGAGATGGTGGCCACCCGGTCAACGGCCTGGGCGAACAGGCTGTTATCCAGGGTCATGATGCGGGCGTTCTCCTTGGGGATCACCCGGCCGTAGTCGGGGAAGGCCCCGTCGATCACCTTGCTGGTCAAGGCCCCGGCGCGGCCGAACTCGAAGCGGATCTTTTGCGGGCTGATCTGCAGCTCGATACTCTCCCCGGCGTCCTCGAGCAGGCGGCGGGCCTCCTGCACGGTCTTGCGCGGCACGATCACGCCGGGCGCGCCGACCGCGCCCTCGGGCGCCGGCATCTCGGCCAGGGCCAGGCGGTGGCCGTCGGTGGCCACGGCGCGCAGCAGGGCCACGCCGTCCTCGACCACCGTGTGCAGGTAGAGGCCGTTCAGGTAGTAGCGCGTCTCCTCGGTGGAGATGGCGAAGCGGGTCTTGTCGATCAGGCGGATCAGGTCGCCCGCGTCGAGCGTCATGCGGTTGGAGAGCCCATCTGAGCTCATCACCGGGAAGTCGCACGCCGGCAGCACCGGCAGGTTGAAGCGCGAGCGGCCGGCCTTGATCTGCAGGCGCGGATCGTCGCCGCTGTAGGTCAGTTGAACGTCGCTGCCTTCCGGCAGCTTGCGGACGATTTCGTACAGGGTGTGCGCCGGGGCGGTGATCTGGCCGGGCTGGTCGACCTGGGCCAGGCCGTCATCGACGATTTCTATGTCCAGGTCGGTGGCGGAGAACGCCACGGAGTCGCGCGTCGCCGACAGCAGGACGTTGGACAGGATCGGGATGGTGTTGCGCCGTTCAACCACGCTCTGCACGTGGCCCAGGGCCTTCAGCAGCGCCGCCCGCTCGATGGTGAGATTCATCCCGGAAAGTCCAGTCCAGCCGCCCGGCCGGAGCGAATCGCCCGGCCTGAACGCCACATTGAAAAAGGACTTCCGACTCTAGCGGAAATGACGGGCGGAGGAAGCCCTAAGCCTTGGTATCCACAGCGTGATCACCGTCTTCGCCGCCGCCGGGGCCGGGGCCGTTCTGGGCGTAGGGGTTGGAGGTGACCGGTTCAGAGGCCGCCGCGCCGGTGGAGCCCTTGGCCGCCACCACCACCATGGCTGGGCGCACCAGCCGGCCGAACAGCTCGTAACCGGTCTGCAGGGTCTGGATCACCCCGCCGGCGGCGACATCGCCACTGGGCTGCTCCATCACGGCCTGGTGCAGCTGCGGGTCGAACTTGGTTCCGGCCACCGCGTCGACCTTCTTGAGGCCATTGCGTTCGAAGGCGGCGCTCAGTTCCTTCTCGGTCATCTCGATCCCGGTCAGCAGGGATTTCAGCGCCGGGTTGGCGTCGTCGGTGGTGGCCGAGGTCAGGGCGCGCGACAGGTTGTCGGCCACGCCCAGCAGGTCGCGGGCGAATTTCTGGATGGCGAAGGCGCGGGCGTCGTTGGATTCGCGCTCGGCGCGGCGGCGGGTGTTCTCGGCGTCGGCGGCGAACCGCAGCACCTGTTCCTTCAGGCCGGCGACCTCCGCCTCCAGGGCGGCGATGAGGGCGGCGTCGGAGGCGGCGTCCAGGGCGGCGTCGTCCTCGGGCAGGGCGTCCTGCGCCTCGGGCGGGGTGGTTTCGTCGGTCATACAGTCCTCATCCGTCGATCAGTCGGCCCAGAACCTTGGCGGTGTAGTCCACCAACGGGATCACGCGGGCGTAGTTCAATCGGGCCGGGCCGATCACGCCGATCGCGCCCAACACCCTCTGCTTGCCCGACATATAGGGCGCCGCGATCACGGCGGAACCCGAAAGCGAAAACAGCCGCGATTCCGCGCCGATGAAGATGCGCACCCCTTGGGCGTGGGAGACGTTGTCGAGCAGGCCGATCAGCTGTTCCTTCTGCTCCAGGTCGTCGAACAGCATCCGCACCCGGGCCAGATCGTCGGCCGCGGGGGAGGCCAGCAGGTTGGCGTGGCCGCGCACGATCAGGGCGCGTTCCGCCTCCCCGCCCCCGCCCCACGCGGCCAGGCCTTCCTCGACCAGGCGGGCGGCGGTCTGGTCAAGCTCGCGCCGGGCCGCCTCCAGCTCGGTGCGCGCCTCGGCGCCGGCCTCGGCCAGGGTGCGGCCTCGCAGGCGGGAATTCATGAAGTTGGAAGCTTCCGCCAGGGCCGAGGGAGTGAGGCCCGGCGGGTGGGTCATCAGCCGGTTCTCGACCGAGCCGTCGTCGAACACCATCACCGCCAGGGTCTGGTCAGGGCCGAGCGAGACGAACTCCACATGCTTGACCCCGCCGTCGCGGGCCGGGGCGGTGACCACGCCGGCGCCCGACGCCAGGCCGGACAGGATCGAGCTGGCCTCGTTCAGAGCCTCCTCCAGCGAGCGGCTCTTGGCGAAGAGGCGCGCCTCGATGTTGCGCTGCTCGGCCTCGGCCAGGTCGCCGACCTCCAGCAGGCCGTCGATGAACAGGCGCAGGCCGGCGTGGGTGGGGGCGCGCCCGGCGCTGGTGTGGGGCGAGCCCAGCAGCCCCAGCTGGGCCAGGTCGTGCATGGTGTTGCGGATCGAGGCCGGCGACAGCTTCAGCCCGCTCAGCGCCGCCGCCTGCGACAGGGTAGCCGAACCGACCGGCTCGCCGGTCTCCAGATAGGATTCGACGATGCGCCGGAAGATGTCGCGCGCGCGCCCGTCCAGCTCGGGCAGCGGCAGGGCGGGGGTGGAAAGCAGGCTCATAAGCGCGGGTTCGGTGGACGGGGCTTGTCTGATCTAGGATAAGCGCCGTCGATCCCTAACCCAAGGCTTTCCCATGCGACCCTCCCAGCGCGCCGCCGACCAGCTTCGCGCGGTCACTTTCGAGACCGGTGTCAACCGCTACGCCGAAGGCTCCTGCCTGATCGGTTTCGGCCACACCAAGGTGCTGGTCACCGCCAGTATCGAGGAAAGCCTGCCCGGCTGGCTGCGCAACAAGGGCCAGGGCTGGGTCACGGCCGAATACGGCATGCTGCCGCGCGCCACCCATACCCGCGGCCGGCGCGAGGCCGCGGCGGGCAAGCAGAGCGGCCGCACCCAGGAAATCCAGCGCCTGATCGGCCGCAGCTTGCGGGCCGTGGTCGACCTCAAGGCCTTAGGGGAACGCCAGGTGGTGATCGACTGCGATGTGGTCCAGGCCGACGGTGGCACCCGCACGGCGGCCATTACCGGCGCCTGGGTCGCCCTGCGCCTGGCGGTGAACGGGCTGTTGAAATCAGGCGCGCTTACCGCCGACCCGCTGATCGGACAGGTCGCCGCCGTCTCCTGCGGCGTCTTCAAGGACGTGCCGGTGCTCGACCTCGACTACGACGAGGACAGCGCCGCCGAGGCCGACAGCAACTTCGTCCTCACCGAGGACGGCGGGATCGTCGAAATTCAGGCCACCGGCGAGAAACGCGGCTTCAGCCAAGCCGAGTTCGAGGGCCTGTTCGCCCTGGCCCGCCTGGGGACGGCGGAGCTGTTCAAGCTGCAGCGGGCGGCGGTGGGTTAGCGGGCCTAGAAAGAGACCCTCAAAGCCGACGAGATCACCGTCTGGTTCTGGGTCGGGGCCACGCCGGAGCGGCGGCGGTCGGAGCGGGTGCTCAAGACCTGCTGCGCTTCCAGCAGCCATTGCACATGGGCGTTGATCGGCTGGCGCCAGGCGGCCATCAGGGCCATGCCGTGCTCGGCGTTGTTGTCGACCGCCTTCCACGTGTTGTCCGTGGTCTCGAAATAGTCGACGCGGCCGGACAGCACGCGGTCGCCGAAGCTGCGGCTGAGCATGACGTAGGCGCTCTGGTATTCGACATCGATCCATATCTGCGGCGTCATGATGCCCATCAGGGTGACGCCCTTGAGCGCCTGGCCCTTGATGCGCCACTGGTCACTGATCTTCACCGACCCGCCGACGTTCCAGAACCGGGTGTCCCAACCCCACTGCTTTTCCGACGCCACCGTCCCGGTCACGGCGGTAGGGTTACCGGCGTTGTCGTAGTAGAGGGCGTTCAGCATCACATTGCCGATCGGCCGCCAGTCGACCCGGGCGTACCAGCCGACCTTATCGTCCAGCTCGAGCAGAGGCGTGGTCAGGGGCGCCTGGCGGTTGCGCATGAACGGAGTCATGGCCCGCAAGGGGAAGTCGCCGCCGTGGGTCGATTTCAGGTCATGCAGGGCCCAGCCGCGGAAGGTCAACAGGGTGGCGTAGGTGTCGTTGAGGCCGAACAGGCCGATCGTGCCGCCCAGCTCCTGGCCGCTCTCGAAGGTGCGGTTGAACGAATACTCGGCCCCGGCGACCTTCACCTCCTCGCCGATCCAGCTGTTGATGGCGCTGGGGGTTATGGAATCGGTCACGGCCCAGGTCGGACCGGAATGCTCCTGCGACACCGGCGGCCAGAAGATGCCGGCGCGGATCTGCTGGCGCAGCGGGCCGGTGGGGGTGGGGCGGTAGGTGACAAAGGCTTCGCCGACGCCGAAGGTGCGGGGCTGCGCCGGCTGGTACTGGCCGACCACCGTGGCGCCGAGGTTCCAACCGAAGGACGGCTTCCAGATGATGTCCGCCTCGGCCAGGGAAGGCCGGATTTTGAAGTCGTCCCCCGCACCGCTGGCGGCGGTCTTGCCCTGGCCGCCGTCGATCCAGCTCTTCTCGCCGTTGGCCGCGGTGAGGCGCGCCTCGGCGAAGGCTGACAGGGTATCGCGGGAAAAGAGGTCGACCTGGGCGTGGGCGGGAGCCGGCGTCTGCGCCAGGGCCAGAGCCAGCAGGAACGCGGCGGTCACGCCAATCGGCATGCGCACGGCTGATGCCCCCCGTTAACCGTAACGTCGGTCTTCGGTCTGTTCTTGCGCCAAAAACGTCAACAATACGTTGAGCGGGGCCGGGCGGGCGATCAGGTAGCCCTGGGCTACATCGCAGCCCATGGCGGTCAGCAGCTGCAGCCCGGCCTCGGTCTCGACCCCCTCAGCGGTCACCTTCAGGCCCAGGCTGTGCGCCAGGTCGATGGTCGAACGCACCAGCAGGGCGTCCTTGGCGCTGCTGTCGAGGCTCAAGACAAAGGCCTTGTCGATCTTCAGCTCGTCGGCCTTGATCTGCTTCAGATAGGCCAGGGACGACAAGCCAGAGCCGTAGTCGTCAATGGAGACGGCGATGCCGGCGGCGGCGAAGCGGTCGATCACCTCCAGCGCATTGCGCGGGTTGTCGATGACCGCTGTCTCGGTGATCTCGAAGCAGAGCGGCCCCTCGGCAGTGGCGGCGATCTCCAGGGCGCGCTCGGCGAATTCCATGTCGCCCAGCAAGCGGCCGGAGACGTTGATCGACACGGCCAGGTCGAAGCCGGCGGCGCGCATCTTGGCCTGGTCGGCGATGGCGCGGGCCAGCACCCAGTCGGTCAGGGCGCGGATATGGCCGGTTTCCTCGGCCATGGGGATGAACAGGTCGGGCGGAAGCATGCCGCGTACCGGGTGGCGCCAGCGGGCTAGGGCCTCGCAGGCATCAACCTTGCGGCTGCGCAGGTCCAGCTTGGGCTGGTAGAACAGGTCGAGCGACCCGTCCTCCATCGCCAGGGCCATCTCGCTCATCAGCGACAGGTTGGCGACGGGATCGCCGTAGGTCGTGGCGTCGAAGGCGGCGATCTTCTGGCGCGCGGCGCGGGCCTGGCCGAGCGCGATGCCGCCCCGCTCGATCAGCAGGGAAACGTCGTCGGCGTGCACGCCCATCATGGCCAGGCCGATGGTGAGGTGGACGTCGACCATGCCGCCGTTGATGTCGCACGGCGCGTCCAGGGCGTTGAGGGCGTGGTGAAGCCGGGCCTGGGCCTCGGCCTCGCTGGCCGCGCGCATCGTGATCCCGAGCATGGAGGTGGCCAGGCGGGCGACGGCGCCGTCGACGGCCAGGGCGGCGGCGCGGCGGCCGACCTCGCCGACCAGGGCGGTGGCGGGACCGTAGCCGATGGCGCCGCGCACATGCTCGAAGCGGTCGATGCCGATGGACACCGCCACCAGCTGGCCGGCGTCGGTCTGGGTCGGAAGCTTGTCGATGATATCGACATAGGCGGGACGGTTGAGCAGGCCGGTTTCGCTATCGTGCATGGCCTGGCGCAGGATGCGCGCCTCGCGCTCTGCGATCTCGTCGGCCATTTCATTAAAGCCCTGGGCAAGAATGCCGATCTCGTCGCGGGTGTCGACCGTGGCGTGCGAGCGCTCGCCCGCCTGCAGCCGGCGCACCGCCTCGCCCAGCGCCAGCAGCGGCCGGGTGACGCTGCGCGCCAGGGCCCAGCTGCCCAGCACCACCAGGGCGATGCCCAGAAGACCGGTGATCAGCACCGCGCTCAGCAGCGGGCGGTAGGCCTCCATGGCCATGGACAGCGGATAGCGCAGCAGCAGCACCGCCGGCGCGCCCCCGTCAAGGGTGCGCAGGGATTTCACCATGGCGACGGACTGGCCGTAGCCGTCCTTGATCTTGATCTGCGGGGTGGCCCGGGCCTTGGCCTGCTCGTCCAGCGAGGTATCGATCACGGAGGTGATGTCGGTCGAACGGGTCACCTTCAGCGGGCCCGAGGATGAGAGCCAACCCTTTGGCTCCTTGTGCAGCACGGTGGCCTGGATCGGGATGGCCGAGAGGCTTTCCAGCGCCCGCATCTCGCCCTGGTCGAGGCGGCGGGCGAACACCACCCAGCCGTTCAGGGTCGGCGACAGGATCGGGGCGGCGATGGCCTGGTAGGAGGCTTGGCCCAGGGTCAGCACGCCGGAGGCGATCTGTTCGTCGAGGTTCACCGCCATGCGCTGGGCGGCGTCCTGAATCTGGCCGGCGTTGTCGCCGATCACCGCGCCGTTGGTGTCGAGCATGAAGGCGATGTCGACGTTGAGGCGGCGTTTGAGGTTGTCTAGGGCCGAGCCGATGGTCTCGTCGTCGCGCGAGGCCACCGCCGAGCGGAAACCGAAATCGCGCGACAACAGGCCGGCGCCGTCCTGCAGGCGCCCGGAACGCAGGTCCCAGACCTGATCGAACACCGCCGCGGTGACGGTGAGTTGGTCGCGCACCGCCCGCTCCGCGTTGGAAGAGATCGCGCCATAGACGGCCAGGGAGACCAGGATCATCGCCGCGCCGAACAGACCGGCGTAGAGTACGGTCAGGCGGGTCCGCAGGCTGGCGAACCGCATCCAGCCGAGCGCGAGCGCGGTGAGGTCGGCGGGGGTCTTCACAATCAATAGGCCCGGTCGCGGTCGGGAGCGGGGCGCATGTCGACGCCGACGGCGAGGGCGACTTCCTGGACGCCTAAGGTCACGGGACGGGCGATCTCGTTGGCCACGGCGCGCTGGTAGGGGTGCCAGACCTTCACCGTCGCCGCGCCGGCCGGCAGGCCGCGCAGGCGCACCTGGCCGTTGGCGTCGGTCTTGCCGGCGAAGGGCGTGGCGACCACCTTGATGAACGAGACCATGGAGTCGTGGATATTGCAGCCGAGCGCGACCACGCCGGCCTTGTCGAATTTCACCGTGCGTGGCGCCTGCTCGCGGCCGTAGAGCTTCAGCTCGAACGCCTTTGTCGGCGAGAAAGAATAGACGTGGTGGCGCACCACGTCCTTGTTGGGGAACGACACCTCGGCCCCGACCGGCACCACCAGGATGAACGGGTCGAACTTCATCTGCTGCTGCACGACCTGGTAGGTCCCGCCGGGCCGGGCCGGGCCGGCGCCGGCGACGTCGACCGTCACCACCACGTCGCGGACGGGCTTTCCGGCCTTGTCGCGCACGGTCACATTGAGGTCAGCCGCATGGCTGGCCCCGGCGAGCGCGACGCTCGAGAGCAGGCAAATCGCGAAGGCAAGGCGCGCGAACATGCCTTAACCTTGACCGGTAAGGGGTGAAGTTCCGGTGAATCTTTCCCGAATTGACACCTGCGGCGTTTTCGCGCCGGCGTCAGAACCGCTCTAGCGCGCGGCCGCCTTGGCCCGGGCCTCGGCGACCCAGACTTCCCAGGGCCGCGCCACCGGGTCGATCCGCGCCGCCTCGGCGGCGTTCAGATAGACCGGCGGTCCCATGCGCAGGGCCTCGGCCACCACCTGGGCGTTGGTCTGGGTATAGACCGACCACATCACCGCGAGCCTCACGGAAGGCGCCGTCACCGCCATGCCGTGGCCGCGGATCAGCACCACGTTCCGCATCCCCAGGGTCTTGGCCAGGGCCGAGCCGGTCTTGGCGTCGCGGATCAGCATGTTGTTCTCAGGCCCCGTGACGTCGCGGATCTCGTAGACCGGAACCGGGGTGACGCCGAGGAAGCCGGAGACGTGGGTCAGGGCTTGGAACGGGGTCTTGGTCACGGTGAAGGGCATGACGGCCGGGGAGTGGCTATGCACCACCGACTGCACGTCGGGCCGGGCGCGGTAGATCTCGCCGTGGATGAAGCGCTCCGAGTACATCTCGCGCCCGCGCTGATCGACCGGCTGGCTGTCCTCGTCGTACTCCATGATGTCGGCGGCCTCGACCAGGCCCGGACCGCGCGAGCGGGCCATGTAGTAGTGCTTGGGGTTCTTAACCGAGCGGACGCTGATGTGGCCAAACCCGTCCAGCACCCGCTCGTTGGCCAGGATGTGGTTGCCGTCGATCAGGTCAGCGATCCGCAGCTCGTCTGTGTCGGCGACCGCCGCCGGAGCGGCGGCGGAGGCCGCCGGCGCCTGGGCGAGAGCATGCGCGGCGGTCAGCATCGAAGCTGCGGCCACAGCGCAACGCAACAGGGTCTTGGCGGTCATGGTCGTCTCCCTTGTTCTTGCCGCCACTAAACCGGCTTTGGCCTTGGCATCAAGGCGCTGGCCATGGCGATCACGGCGATCATCGCCCCCATGCCGTAGAGGCCGGGGGCGAAACCGCCCAGCACATCGCGCGACAGCCCGACCGCTAGCGGCCCGATGGCCGAGACCGCGCCGATCAGGCAGGTCAGGGCGAATATCTCCAGGTTGTGCCGCGGGCCGTAGAACTCCAGCAGAAGCACGGTGACCGCCAGGACGGTGAAGCCGAAACCAAGGCCGATCCCGGAGGCGTAGAGCAGGATCGCCCCCTGACCGTGGCCGTAGGCCAGGGCGGTTGAGCCCGCCGCCAGCATTCCCTGCCCCAGCACCAGCAGGATGCGCGGGTCGATCTTCTCGGCCAGGGCGCCGCCGGCCAGGCGCGCCAGCATGGCCAGCAGGCCTTCCAGGCTCAGGGCCAGGCCGGCCATGGCCGGGGTCGTCCCCCGCTCTGTCAGGTGCGCCACCGACAGGCCGGCGGCCACGGAACCCGCCAGCAGGTGGCTGAAATAGGCGGCCATCAGCACGTAGAACTGCGGCGTGCGCAGGGCCTGGGCGACGCTGAAATCGGCCCCCGAGGCGGTGGCCAGCGCCTGTTCGTGGGTCTGGACCGCCGGTTCGATCCGGCCCACCGCCAGCACGCAGGCCAGGCCGACGATCCCGGCCAGCACGGCCTGCAGCACCCAGTATCCGCGCCAGCCGATGTCGGCGGACATCTGTTCGGCGAACAGCGGACCCGCCACGCCGCCTAAGGCGCCGAGCGTGAAATAGACCCCGAACGCCATGGCCTTGCGGGTGAATATCTGCCCCAGGGCATAGGTGCCGGGGATCAGGGCCATCATCTGAAACCCCGCCCCGCACAGCACCGCCCCGACCAGGTAGGCGGCCTGGCTCTCCGCGTGGGCGAAGCCGAGCAGGCCGGCGACCATGACCACCGAGCCGGCCAACAGGGTCGTGCGCAGGCCGAAACGCCGGATCAGGGCGGCGGGAAACCAAGACGACGCCCCGGTGGCCGCGCCCATCAGGGTGAAGCCCAGGCCCGCCTCGCCCCAGCTCCAGCCCAGCTCGCGCACCATCGCCGGCAGCACCACCCCCAGCGA
>CANJOB010000010.1 GCA_947475655.1 Caulobacterales bacterium
CCTTGGTCACGGTGTCGAGCGTGGCCATCACCATGCCCGTACCCTTTTCAGTATTGGCCGGCACTTCGTTGGCCCCGCTGAGCGTGGCGTGGAACATCACGGTCTCGGCTTGGGCGGCGCCGGCCAGCAGGGTCAGGGCGGCGGCCAGGGCGAGGGAATATCTTTTCATGGGCGGTTCCTCCTGCCGGCGACCATAGACCCGCCTGACAAGGCGGCGCCAGACGTCGTTTGCGGCTTTTCAGCCTTCTGTCGCTTGGCGATGACGCGAAAGAGAGGGAACCTTGGCCGCAGGCGCCGGCGGGCGCCGCTGGAGGACGCAAGATGGCCAAGTCCAAGAACCTGGTTTTCGTCAACGGCGCCTGGATGACGTCGGGTTGCTGGGACGATTTCCGCAAGCCCTTCGAGAAGGCCGGCTACACGGTGCATACCCCGTCCTGGCCGCTGCTGGGCGGCGCCTCGGCGGCCGAACTTCGGGCCAACCCGCCCAAGGGGCTGGGCTCGCTGTCGGTGGGGGCGATCGTCGACCACTACCAGGCCTTCATCGACACCCTGGAGACACCGCCGCTGATCATCGGCCACTCGTTCGGCGGGCTCTATGTGCAGATGCTGCTCGACCGCGGTGTCGGCTCGGCCGGGATCGCCATCGACCCGGGCCCGACCGCGTTTGTGATCCCGGGGCCGCTGTCGCTGCTGGCGGCCTCGCCGGTACTGGCGCGGATCGGCGCCTGGGCGCGGCCCTTCACCCTGTCGTTCAAGGCGTTCCAGAAGAACTTCGCCAACCGCAACAGCCTCGAACTGCAGAAGGCCGCCTATGAAAGGCTGGTCGTGCCGACGTCGGGCTTGATCTTCCACCAGGCGGCGTTCTCGATCGGCACGGGCGTCCATCCCAAGCGGCGCCATCAGCCGCTGCTGGTGACCGGTGCGCAGTACGACCGCACGGTCGATACCTTCACCTCGCGCGGGGTGTTCAACCTGCAGAAGTCGTCGCCGGCGCCGACCGAGTACAAGGAGTTCGCCAACCACTCGCACTTCCTGATCGGCGAACCCGGCTGGGAAGAGGTGGCGGGCTTCTGCCTGGAGTGGGCGAAGAAGTACGCCTAGGCGAACTTCCTGATCCAGACGTCCAGCGCTTCCAGATAGCGTCCCAGTTACTTCGCCGTGGCCTCGTCGGTCAGGGCCCCATCGGGGCTGAATTTCTCATGCGCCCGGTACACCAGGATCTCCGGCTGCGGCATGCAGTAGCTGTTGGTGAATTCGAACGCCTGGCGCAGCTGGCTCTGGCCGCGGGCGCTGCCGGTCATGCCGGGCGAGGCGCCGATGACGCCCACCGGCTTGCCGTTCAGGGCTGCGCTGGCCGGCGGGCGCGAGGCCCAGTCGATGGCATTCTTCATCACCGCCGGGACGCCGTGGTTGTATTCGGGCGTGACCATCAGCACGCCGTCGGCAGCGCGGATGGCGTCCTTGAAGGCGGCCACGCCGGGCGGGTCGCCCGCCGCCTCGACGTCGCCGTTGTAGAGCGGCACCGGGCCTAAGTCGAAGATCTCCAGGGTCATGCCGACGGGCGCGAGACCCTGCGCCGCCTTCAGCAGGGCGCGGTTCAGCGAGGCGGCGCGCAGGCTACCGGCGAAGCCCAGCACGCGGATCGGCCGGTCGGTCATGGGCGCTCTCCTCAGGTGTGCGGCGTCGCGCCGTCGGCAAGATGCTGGTGGATGGTGGAGACGACCTGCGAGCCTTCGCCCACCGCCGCCGCCACCCGCTTGACCGAGCCGCAACGCACGTCGCCGACGGCGAACACCCCGTCCAGGCTGGTTGCGAACAGCCGCCGGCCCGGTGCGATCTCGGCGCCGGTGAGGACAAAGCCCTTCGGGTCCAGCTTGACGCCGGAGCCGGCCAGCCAGTCGGTGTTGGGGTCGGCGCCGATGAACAGGAAAAGGTGCTGCAGCTCGCGTCGCGTCACCGCCCCGCCCTGTCGGTCGCGCCAGCTGATCGCCTCGATGCGGCCGTCCGTTCCATGCAGGCCGGTGACCTCCGTCCGGGCGACGACCTCGACATTGGGCAGGTTGGCGATGCGGTCGATCAGGTAGCGCGACATGGTCGCCTCCAGCCCATCCCCGCGCACGATCAGCCAGACCTTTTTGGCCTGGCTGGCCAGGAAGACCGTGGCCTGCCCGGCGCTGTTGCCGGCCCCGACCAGGGCGACCTCCTGCCCGGCGCACAGCCGCCCCTCCAGGGGGGAGGCCCAGTAGTGCACGCTGGCCGCCTCGAACTCGTCCATCTCCGGCAGGCCGAGCCGGCGGTAGCGGGCGCCGCTGGACAGGACCACGGTGCGGGCGTGGACGGCTTCGTCATTGGCCAGGCGGATGGTCAGGGCGCCGTCCGGCCCCGCGGCCAGCGACACCGCCTCGTCGGGAATCGCCATCTCGGCTCCGAACTTCTGCGCCTGGGTCGAGGCCCGCGCCATCAGGGCCATGCCGCTGATGCCGGTGGGAAAGCCGAGGTAGTTCTCGATCCTGGCGCTGGCTCCTGCCTGGCCGCCGAAGGCGCGGCAGTCGAGCGCCAGCACTGACAGTCCCTCCGACGCCGCATAGACGCAGGCCGCCAGCCCGGCGGGCCCGGCGCCGACCACGGCCATGTCGTAGGTGCGCTTGGGGTCGATGGCCGAGACCATGCCTAAGCACTGCGCCAGCTTGGTCTCGCCCGGATTGCGCAGCAGCTCACCGCCGGGGCAGAGCACGATCGGGGTGTGATCCTCCGGCGCTTGGAAGCGGGCGACCAGGGCGGCCGCCTCACGGTCGGCGTCTGGGTCGAGCAGGGTATGCGGATGGCCGTTGCGGGTCAGGAAGGCGTCCAGCCGCATGACGTCGGGGTGGTCCTCGCGACCGATGATCACCGGACCGCCGGCGCCGGTCTCCAGCAGGCCGACGCGGCGCAGGATCAGGGCGCGCATGATCTTCTCGCCCAGTTCCGCCTCGCCCACCAGCAGGGCGCGCAGGCGTTCGGCCGGGATGATCAGCGCCTCGACATCGGTGTCGGCGACCACGTCGACCAGGGCCGGGCGGTCTGACAGCTGCGCCAGGTCGCCCATGAAGGCGCCGGGCTGATGGGTGACGATGACCGAGACGTGGCCGGCGCCGTCGCGCTGGCTGACCGTGACCGATCCCGAAAGGATGCCGGCCAGGCCGGGGCCGACCTCGCCGGTCTTCACCAGCATCTCCCCGGCGGCGTAGCGGCGCGGCGAACCGGCGCAGCCGGTCCATCTCCGCCGCTGACAGGGTCGGAAACATCTGGTGGCGGCGCGTCTCGAGCGAGGCGGGAAGGTCGGCCATGGCGGCGTAATCGATAACATGGAAACGGCCTTGCCCAAGGCCAGGCTTCGCGGGAGGTTCAGGCCCTCGCCGGGGAGTTTAAATCGTGAGCTGCCGCCACCTGGAAACGATCAAGACCGTCACCCCCAGCGCCAAGGGATGCGAGGAGTGCCTGCAGACGGGCGACTTCTGGGTGCACCTGCGGCTGTGCCGCGCCTGCGGCCACGTCGGCTGCTGCGACGACAGCCCCAACCGCCACGCCTCCGCCCACTACCGCGCCACCGGCCACCCGATCATCGAGGGCTACGACCCGCCGGAGGGCTGGGGCTGGTGCTACCCCGACGACGAACAGGTCGAACTGCCCGACCAGACGCCGCAGCTGGGGCCTATTCCGCGCTGGGTCTAGCGCCGGGCGGCAACACGGGACGGTCTCCAGGCCTTAGGAAGCCAGTCGAGCCAGCTGAGCGACGACGCGATCGTGCGGCGAGCCGTAGCCGATCGGCTCGACGAACCGCCCCCGGCGGTCGAACAGATAGATCGCCGAGGAGTGATCGACGGTATAGCCGCCATTCTCGGTCGGAACCTTCTGGTGATAGACGCGGTAGGCCTTGGCAGCGGCGTCCACAGCGAGAGGCGATCCGGTGAAGCCCTGGATGCGCGGGTCGAAACTGCTCAGATAAAGCTTCATCTGCGCGGGCGTGTCGCATTCGGGATCGACGGACACAAACACGACATTGAGCCGGTCGGCCTTTCCCTCCAGCGCCTTGAGCGCGGCGGTCATCTCCGCCAGGGTCGTCGGGCAAACCTCGGGGCAGTAGGTGAAACCGCAGAAGATCGCCGTCGGCTTGCCGAGCAGGGACTTCTCGGTGACCGGCCGTCCGTCGGTGTCGATCAACTGGAACGGCCCGCCGATCTTCGCAGCCGCCGCCGGGGCTTCGGGCCGCCCGCACGCGGAGAGGGCGCTCATCCCGACAAGAATGAACGCCATCCAGGCTATGAGGCGCATCAGCGGCTTCCCGTAGCGGCGGGGGGAGCCGCGATCGGGATAGGCGCGCGCAGGGTGAGCGGAGCGGCCTTCTCGAACCGAAGGGTCAGGGGCACGCCGCCGCCGGCGGCCAGGGGCTGGCGAGGCCCGATGATCATCAGGTGCCGGGCCCCGGGCTTGAGGTCCACAGACTGGCCTGCGGGCAGGAGGATTCCGTCCGTCAGCTGGCGCATGCGCATCACGCCGCCGCTCATGTCCATGGTGTGAATCTCGCCGTGATCGGCGGCCGGGGTTTCGACAGCCGCAAGGCGGTCGCCGCCGCTCGCGGTGAGCGTCATATAGCAGGCGCCGGCGAGGGCGCCGGCGAGGGCGCTGGCGGGCGCGGCGCGGCACCAGGCGTCGGTGACCTTGACCGCCGGCGGGGTGGCGGCGGTCGCGGCGGCGAGAAGCGGACCTGTGATCAGGACCAGCACTGGCAGGCGTGCCATTCGGGAATTCCTTTACGCTTGCCCGGCGCGCGGTCGAGGACGGCGCGCCGGGACTTTGGCCTAGTGGCCCGCGTGGTCCATGCCCGGCATGGCGGACATGTCATGTGCGGGGCCGGGGGCCGGCGCGACCCGGTTGATCACCGGGGCCGGGCGGGGGAAGCTGTTCCAGGGCCGCCCGGCGGCGGGGATTTCGGTCCAGCGGTTGGAGCCCTTTTCGCAGGTCTGCACCGTGGGGAAATAGAGCGGCCCCTCGCCCGGTGGCAGGCGGGTGGAGATGCCGAACTCGTCGTACTGGTCGTCGGGCAGGCGCCCGCGCCAGGTGATGCTCTTGACCCGGTGCGTCACCGCTTGGCCGCCTTCGCCGACCGTCGGAACGGCCAGGGGCTCGCGCTCGGTCTCCACCGTCCAGCCGGCCTTCGGCTGAGGCTTGGCCCCGTCGACGCCCGCCGGAATGGTGACGGTGATGGAGAGGGTCGGCATCCCCTCGCAGCCGTGGCTGACGCGGATGGCTCCGACATAGCCGGCGCTCGGCGCCGCCTCGGTGCGTGTGAAGACGATGTGGGCGCTGGCGGTGGAGGCGCAGGCTGCGGCGAAGGCGGCGAATGCCGTCAGGGCGATAGGCTTCATCGGTTCTGTTCCAGTCTCTGGAAAGGCGGGTGAGGGGCCGCCGGCGGCGGCCCCTGCTGTCTCAGTAGGTCCAGCTCAGGTCGGCGACGACCGTGCGCTGGGGGAAGGGGTGGAACAGGAAATAGTCCCGTCCGCCGATGTTGTTGACGCCCAGGCTGGCGGCTAGGTGATCGGTGAGGCGGTATCGGGCCTTGGCGTCGGCGACGAAATAGCCGCTGAAGCCCTGGTAGGTGTTGGCGTATCGGTCGGTGTTGTCGATGGCGGAGAAGGCGCGGTCGCTGTAGCGGGCCGCGAGGGTGAGATCGAGTTTCGACGTGGAGGCATAGGTGGCGACCAGCGCGCCGCGCAAGCGCGGCACGCCGGGCAGGCGCTTGCCCACGGCCGCGGAGAAGGCGGCGTCCTTTTCCACCTTGGCGTCGGCGTAGGTGACCCAGCCCGAAAGTTCGAGCCCGGGCACGAGCACATTCCTTCTGGATGCGACCAGTTCGACACCCTGGACATGGGTGCGGTCAACATTCTGGACGAAGCTGGCCAGGGTGGTCGACCCTGCCGGCAACGGCGCGGTCTGGGACAGCAGCGTGTCCTCGATCCGCTCGTCGAACAGAGACAGGCGCAAGCTGCCGCCGTCCCAGGCGTGCTCGGCGGATAGTTCGCTGGAGAGCGCCCTTTCCGGGTCGAGATCCGGGTTGGGAACCTGCAGCGCCGAGCCCACGGTCACCGATTGGTAAAGCTCGGTCACGGTCGGGAAACGGCTGGCGAGGCCGAACGAGGCCTTCAGCGTCCAGTCGGCGGAAGGCGTGTAGGCCAGGATCGCCTTGGGCGAGACCGCCGTATGCTTGATTTCGGGCTGCACCCGGTTCAGCGCCGGCGCCGCGGAATAGTTCAATCCGTTGTAGGCTCTCCAGGATTCCAGCCGCAGCCCAAGCGTGGCGGTCAGCTGCGGCGAGAGGGTCCAGACGTCCTGCGCCCATACGGCGCGGGTGCGGGTGCGGCCGCGGCTGAAGGTCTGGGTCGCACCGATGCCGCCGCCCGTCCAGTCGGCCACGGCGTATCGCGGGCTGTTCAGCTTGAAGCCGTCCTGGTGTGCGCCGAAGGTGAGGGTGTTGGCGCCCGCCCGCCAGGTCCCGCGGGCGTCGAGCGTGTGCCAGCCGGTGCCCTCCAGCGATACGAGCGCGCCCGCGCCACCACCTTCCGCGCCGGGAAGGGCGCCGGTGGGAAGACGCTGGCGGCTCTTGAGGTAGTCGAAGCGTGATCCGACCAGGTCGAAATCGAACCTCCCACCGGAGTGCGAGGCGAGCGACAGGCCCTGCGCCAACTGCAGTTCCGTCAACTTGAACCGGCTGTTGGAAAAGACCGTGTTGGCCAGGTTATAGGCGCGGCCGCCGATGTTGACCGCGCCGGCGTAGACCGTTTGGCCCGCCGCGTCGCGCAGATAGCTTTGCACCGCCGAGTCGTCCTTGTTGCGGAAAAGGCCCAGGGTGTAGGCGGCGGTCACCCCCGGCGTCAGGTCATAGGTCGCGCGGGCGGACAGGTTATCCTGCACCTGATGCTCGATCCCGGTCGAGCCGAGCACGGCGATGGGAACGCCCAGGCGGCTGGCGTCGAAATAGGCTCCGCTGACCGCCGTTCCGGCCGCGCTCGAGGCCGCCGGAACCGCCGCCGTCGCGTAGCCGAGGGGATGGCCATGGCTGTCGAGATGGTTGTAGCTGACGCGGAAGGCGGCCTGGCCGAACCGGTCGCCCAGGCTGGCGGCGAAACGGCCGGTCCCGTAGCGCTTGTCCTCTCCGTAACGGGAGAAGGCCTGTGACGCGCCCTGCAACTGGGCGCTGGCTTCCCGCTCTGTCGGCATGCGCTGGGTGAAGGCGATGACCGTGCCGATGGAATTGCCGGCATAGGCGGCGGCGAAGGGCCCATAGAGCACGTCCACCCTCTCGATCGCCTCTGGCGAGACCAGGCCCCATTTGGGCGAAGCGCTGGTGTTGTTGTTGCCGATCAGGGACGAGATCAGCACCCCGTCGACATAGATCAGACTACGCGCCGAGGCGCCCAGCCCCGAGGTTCGGGTAGCCACCGGAGACTGGGTGTCGCCGATATGGCGCTGGCGCACGGTCAGGCTGGGCAGGTAGCGCAGGGTGTCTTCAGGGGTGAAGGCGTTGATCGTCTTGGCGATCACGTCGGCGGCCACGCTGGCCTTGGTGTTGGGAAGCGCCGCGAGGTCCAGGTGCGAGATGATGGCCGCGACGTCAACCTGCGCGACCGTGGTTTCGGCGGGAGGGGCCTCGGCCGCATGCGCGGCGTGGGCGAGAAACAGCAGGCTCGCGCAGGCGAGCAGGCGGGCGCGGGCGCCCGGAGCGGAGTGAGTCATTGGCTGTTGTCCAGAATCTGATCGTGCCCGCACGCATGCGGTGCGTTCCGCGCCGGGGCGCGGGGGTTCAAGACGAGGTCAGATAAGGACGGGCGGACCGATGGCGTGGGGCGGCGGGGCGGCGAGGCCGCGGCCGGGCGTCTGGTCGGGCCGAGCCGCCTGAACGGCGGGAATGGCCTCGAAGGCGGCGGAGACCGCCAGGCGGAAGGTTTCCGGCGCGGGGGCGGCGGCATGGCCGGCGAAGGCGCAGGGGACGTCGGGGTTGGCGCTGGCCGGGGGCGTCTTGCCGCCCGGGTCGGGGAAGCCGTGGCTGGTGCAGAGGACCAAGCCGGCGCCGCCGGTCGGGTCAGCCATGAAGCCGGGCGGGACGGCGACGCGGATGATCAGCGCCAGCAGGGCCAGCGCTAGCAGCGCCCCCGACGGCTCCGCTCTCCGATCGAGTCGGCCCTTTGTCATGGTCACGCCTGATAAGCTCTTCCACCGGGGGCGACAAGGAAACTTTGCCCGTGCGATAGACAGGCGTGCAGCTTTTATGACAGCGAAGCCTCGGGCCAGAGGACGACCATGACTGACCAGCCGCCAACCGTCCCGGACGCTCCGGTGGAGACCGAGCTCAAGTTCGAGTTCGAGCCGGCCCAGCTGCGCAGTCTGGCACGCCATCCGGCCTTCGCCGGTAAGCCGGTGGTCAAGAAACTGACCTCGACCTATTTCGACACCCCCAGCTTCGCCCTGCGCCAGGCCGGGTTCACGCTTCGCGTGCGGCGCGTGGGGACCCGCTTCATCCAGACCGTCAAGCGCGACCGCGGCTCGATGTTCGAGCGCGACGAGTGGGAAACGCCGGTCCCGACCCGCAACGTCGACATGGTCGCCCTGGAGGCCACCCCCGCCGGCAAGGCGGCGGCCAAGACCGGCGAGCCCCTGGTTCCCGTGGCCGTGATCCGCGCCAACCGGGCGATCCGCCTCTGGGCCGACGGGGACGCCGCCATCGAGATCGTCGTCGACCGCTGCGAGATCGAGGCCGGGGCGGCCAAGCACAGTTTCATGGAGCTGGAGCTGGAGCTCAAGGCCGGCCAGGCCAAGGCCGTGCACGCCCTAGCGGGGGCCCTGTTCGACATCACGCCGCTGCGGCTGGGCCTGACCAGCAAGGGTGAGCGCGGCTACCGCTTGGCGGGGGCCAAGGAGGCCGCGTTCGACCCGGAGCTGACCGCCGAAATGCCGGTCGCCGCCGCCTTCGCCGCCATCGCCCGCGCCTGCCTGGCCCAGGTGATCGAACAGGCGGCGGCCTTCCGCGCCAAGGCCCATCCCGAAGGCATCCACCAGACCCGCGTCGGCCTGCGCCGCCTGCGCACGGCGCTGCGGCTGTTCGAGACGGTGGTGCGCGACCACGACCGTGACCGGCTCAACGCCGAGGTCGAGTGGCTGGCCAACGAACTGGGGCCGGCGCGCAACCTCGACGTCTTCCTTGAGGACGTGTTCGACCCCACGGCCCTGACCGACCCGGGAGTGGCCAAGCGCTACGAGGCTTGGCTGCAGCGGGCCCGCAAGGCGGCTTATCAACAGGCTTCGGCGGCGCTGGAGTCGCCGCGCTTCGCCCGGCTGACCCTGGACCTGGCCCTGTGGATCGAGGACGGCGACTGGCTGCGCCCGATCGGCGACGCCACCCGCGCCATCCAGCTCGGCCAGCCGGCCGCGGCTTTCGCCGCCGTGGTGCTGGAGGATCTGCGGCGCACGGTGAAGAAGCGTGGCAAGGACCTGGTGACGCTGGACGTTGAGCGCCGCCACTCCCTGCGCATCCGCTGTAAGCGGCTGCGCTACGCCTCGGAATTCTTCGCCCATGCCTTCGACAGCCGGCGTAAGAAGCACGCCGCCTTCGTCGGGGCGCTCAAGGAGATGCAGAACGCGCTCGGCCTGCTCAACGACATGGCCCAGGCGCACGAGAGCGCCGCCGAGACGCTCGGCAAGGGCGCGCCGCAGCAGTTGGTGTTCGCCGCCGGGGAACTGGTCGGCCGTCTGCGCGCCAAAAAGGGCAAGAACCTGGAAAAGTCGGTGGCCGGCTATGACGCCCTGATGAAGGCCGAGCGCTTCTGGGGCGAGCCCGCCAGCGACAAGCCCGCCAAGGAGAAGCCGGCGAAGGAAAAGGCCGGCAAGGGCAAGAAGAAGGGCAAGGGCAAGAAAGCCAAGGCGGCCAAGGCCGCCAAATCCAAGCCGCCCGAGGATGGGGGCGGCGCCCCGGCGTGACCGGGAGCTGCATCTTCATCGACGCCGACGCCTGTCCGGTGAAGGACGAGGCCTACAAGGTCGCCCGGCGCTATGGCCTGAAAGTCTTCGTGGTCAGCAACAGCTTCATCATGGTCCCGCGCGAGCCGCTGATCGAACAGGTGGTGGTCGACGCGGGCCCCGACATCGCCGACGATTGGATCGCCGAGCAGTCGCTGCCGGGCGACATCGTCGTCACCGCCGACATCCCGCTGGCGGAGCGGGCGCTGAAAGCCGGCGCCCTTGTCATCGGCCCGACCGGGCGGCCGTTCACCCAGGACAGCATCGGCAGCGCCCTGGCCTCGCGGGCGGTGGGGGAACACCTGCGCTCGATCGGGGCGGTGACGCGCGGCCCGGCGCCGTTCGGTCCGGCCGATCGTTCGCGCTTCCTCTCGGCTCTGGACGAGGCGGTGCATCGCGCCAAACGGTTGGCTCGATAGCCAATGCTGTCTGTCGGCAATTGGACGGACAACGGCCAAGCTTTGGCCCTTTCTGCGCGGCATGTCGGGGGCGTCAGCGGATAACATTTCCATCGTGCTTGTCGGCCGCCGCGCCGACGGCGCGCCCTCGACCCTGGAAATCCTGCCGCCGGGCAGCCGGTCGGACGGGGCGGCGGCGGCGCGCGCCTTCCTGACCGAGCACCGGTCATGCCAGTCAGTGGAGCTGTGGACCAACGACCAGTTGCTGGGCTCGATGGCCCGTGGCGATGCCAACCTGACCCTGACCGATCAGGGCTGCGAGGTCCTGGGCTAGAACCCGTCCGAGACGGCTAGCCAACTTGGAGCGCATCCTCGTCGCCAAACCGGTTCCCACCTTGGCGGGATGCGCTCAGTCGAGATAGAGAATCTCGCCGTTCTCGTCCAAGGCATTGGAGGCCCATTCCAGGCGCAGGGCGGCGTCCAGGCTGCCCTGCAGGCTGGTGTAGAGCGACCGCACGAAGCGATCGTCCTTCTTTTCGGCCACCTTCACGTCGACCACGTCGACCAGGAAGGTGAGGATCTGCACGATCTCCTCGTAGGTCGGCGCCTCCAGCGCCTCGTCGCCCTGGCCGGGCTCACCGGTCTTCGGCATGGGCCCTCTCCATGTATCGGATCAGGTCGGCTGAACCGATCGTGGCGCAGAGCGGGGCCGTGATCTCGGCAATGCCCTCCAGGGTGGCCGCCCCCACGCCGGAGGCGCCGATGGCGTCGTCGACCAGGGTGAGGTGGATTCCCAGGTCGAAGCCGGAGAAGATGGTCGCCAGGCAGGAGCCGCCGGCGGAGAAGCCGATGACATGGAAGTCGGAGTTTTGCGCCCCCTGAACCAGGGCCAGCACCTCCTCCGAGGAGAAGATCGACAGCCCGGAGCGGAAATACAGCGGCTCGCTGCTCCAGGGCTCAAGCCCGACGATCGGCCGTGTGAAGACGCTGGATTTGCCGAACAGCGCGCCCAGGCGCCGGGTATGGATGTGGGCGACGCGCCAGTCGGCCCGGCGGGCGCGGTTCAGCACCGTCTTGCAGACATCGACGATCCCGTCGGCGTCCTGGGCGCAGAGCGGACGGTTGGGGGCGGTGAACTCGCGCTGCAGATCGACACAGAGCAGCCAGGGCCGGCTGGTTCCGGCCTGCATGGAGAGGGAGGACAGCATGTGGTGCCTCACGCGCCGGGATTGGTCGCCACGCGGCCGGACGAGCGGTCGAGCACGCCGGGAAAATGCCACTCGCCTTCGGGCCGCAGCAGGATCAGGGGGTCGGAGTCAATCAAGATCGCCTCGTCCCCGCCGCGGATCGGCGCCTCGATCTCCACATAGTCATGGTCGGAGAAGGTGAAGTGCGGACGCCCCTCGCGGGCCTGGAACTTGAAATGGCGGGTCCAGAATGGGAGCAGCCGGACCTGGGCGTGGCCGAGCATCCGCTCGTAGCCCTTGCGCTCGGCCAGGGAGAAGGCGGCGCGGACCAGGGCCAGGGTGCCCGGGCCGCCGCGGTGCTCGCGGCGCACGGCCACGCGCTCCAGTTTGCAGAAGTCGGCGAACCAGCGCAGGCGCAGGGCCCCGATCGGCTCTCCGCCGCAGCGAAGCAGCAGGTGGGTGGCGCCGCAGAAGTCGTTGCCGTCGTATTCCTCGTCGAACGGGCAGGTCTGCTCGCCCATATAGACCAGGGTCCGCACCGCCATGACTTCCATAAGCTCGTTGAGGGTGCGGGCGACGCTGACCTCCAGTTGGGGCGGAGCCGCCTGGGGCAGGCGGTAGATTTCCGCGTGCTTGACGGGCGCGTTCATGCCGCTTCCTCGATCTGGGCCGCCAGGGGCGGGGCCCAGAACAGGCCGGGGGTGTCGACGGGGAACGGCTGGCACTCCAGCCGGCCGGCCAGCAGCCGGGCGCCGTCGGGGGTGGCGCCGCGGGTGAAGAAGGGCAGTTGGGGGCAAATCTCGCGCCGGGCCAGCAGGGCGCCCTTGATCGCCACCGCGCTGGCGCGCCGGGTGCGGCCGGCATAGCCCCAGCCGTAGAGCGCCGCCGGGGCCTCGCCGGGTCGGCAGAGATGGGCGGGGGACGGGTCGACGCCGTTGAAACGGCCCGTGATCAGGGCGCGCAGGCCCCGGGGCGTCAGCAGCAGCCAGGCCAGAAGCCCGGTGATCTCGCCTCTTTCACGATGGATGAACACCGCGGCGCCCATATGGGCCTGCACCCGGCGTAGGGTTTCCACGCTGGCGGTCTCGCCGCCGATCATGTCCTGGGCAAGAGAATGGGCGGCGACCATTTCGTCGCGCGTGGCCGCCTCCAGGCCGATGCTGGAGAATTGGCGAACACTCAACACTGGATCAAATAAATACATAGATGGTTCCACGACTTGCCCTCAGGCAATTCGTGGTCCAACTTGGCCCGGCCTCACATCATCGTTTTGGCATGCCCCCTATGCGTGAAAATGTTTTGACAGCCGAACTCCGCCGCCAACGCGCGGATTGGTCCGATTTGCGCATCTTCTGGGCGGTGGTCGAGGCTGGGGGGTTCGCGGCAGCGGGCCGGGCTTTAGGCATAGGCCAGCCCACGATCACGCGCCGGGTCGAGGACCTGGAAGCCCGACTCAACACCAAGCTTCTGGTGCGCTCGCCGACCGGCATCTCCATGACCGAGGCCGGGGCTCTGATCTACGACCACGTCCAGACCATGGAGCGCTGCGCCGAGCAGATCGAGCACCTGGTGGTCAACAAAGACCGCCGCGAGGAGGGCCGGGTGGTCCTGTCGGTGCCGGACGGCATCGGCTCCCTGCTGCTGGCCCCCGCCGTGGCGGACTTCGCCCGCACCAACCCCCTGATCGGCCTGTCGCTGGACTGCGGCATGTGGGTCGACAATCCGGTCAACGGCGACAACGGCATATCCCTGACCTTCGACCGGCCCGACAACCCGGACATGATCTGCACCCGGCTGGCGTCGCTGCACTACTGCCTATTCGCCGCCGAGAGCTATCTGGACGTTTACGGCACGCCCAAGACCCTGGTCGACGTGGCCGGGCACCGCTGGGTCTATCACTCGGCCTACGGGCGAGAGAAAGAGTCCTGGGGCCAGAAGACCGGCGCCCTGGTCGACCTGGCCATGATCCATATCGAGACCAATTCCAGCTCGGCCATGCTGGCCGCGACCAAGTCCGGGGCCGGGATCGCGCCCATGCCGACCTATGTGGCGGTGCTCGAGCCCGACCTGGTGATGCTGGACTTTCCGCCCCTGGCCAAGCCGACCCTGTGGATGTGCTACCACCGCGACATCGCCCGCGCGGCGCGCATCCAGCGCGTGTCCGATTGGCTGATCGCTCAGTTCGACCAGCGCGAACGCCCGTGGTTCCGGGCCGAATTCGTGCCGCCCAGCCAGTTCGGCGCCGCCCAGGCTCAGGCCAACGCCCCGGCCCGCGTGTCCGCGCCCGAACAGATCCGCGCCAAGCCCAACGGCGCGGCCGAACGCAGCCTGGCGGCCGACCTCCAGGTCTAGGGTCTTGGCGCCCGAACGGCGCTGACCCAGTCAGATGAGCGCCATCGAGGATCCCGTCCTGACGTCCGTCAGCCGGACCATCGCCGCCCTGGCCGATAGGGCGCGGCCGGTGGTGGTCGCCCTCGACGGCCCGGTGGCGGCGGGCAAGAGCACCCTCGCCGCGGGGCTGGTAGGGACCCTGCGGAACCTCGGGCTAGCGGCCGCCCAGGTTGCCGCCGATGGATTCCTGCTGCCGCTGGCTCGCCTTGAAGGGCTTGGGCTGGTCGGCGGCAAGGGCTTCCCCGAAAGCTTCGACCGCCCGGCCATGCTGGCCTTCCTGGCCGCCCTGCGGGCCGGCGAGGCGCCGGACGCCCCGGCCTATGACCACCAGCTCTACGATGTGTCGGTGCAACAGCATCAGCCCACCCGCGGGGCGGCGGTGGTGATCGTCGAGGGGGTCAATGTGCTTCAGCCCGACCTCTGCCCGCAGTACGACCTGCGGCTTTACCTGGACACGCCGGAGGAGGAGGCGAAGGCGCGGTTCCTGCGCCGCTTCGCCGCCACGCCGTTCAGCCCGGCCCGTGCGCAGGCCCTGGCGCCCTGGCGGCCGGCCGACGGTGACCCGGCTAGCTGGGGCGAGGCGGTGTGGGCGGCGATCAACGGCCCTAACCTGGAACGGCACATCGCCTCCGGCCGCACGCGGGCCGACCGGATACTGGCGGGCTAGGCCAGGGCCGCCGCGATCCGCTGGGCCAGCTGGGCGGCGACCTGCGTCTTGGCCAGCCTGGGCCATGCCTCCCCGCCCTGGGCGGTGACCACGGTGACGCTGTTGTCCTCGCCGCCCATCACCCCTTCCTGGGAGACGTCGTTGGCGACGATCCAGTCGCAGCCCTTGGCCCTGAGCTTGGCGGCGGCGTTGGCCTGCAGGTCTTGCGTCTCGGCGGCGAAGCCGACCACCAGACGTGGCCGCTGCGGGCCCGGCGCGGCGATGGCCGCCAGGATGTCCGGGTTCTCGACCAGATCGACCACCGCGCCGGCCGTGACCTTCTTCAGCTTGTGATCGGCCGCGACGCTGGGCCGCCAGTCGGCCACGGCGGCCACCATGACCGCCGCATCGGCGGGCAGGGCGGCGCGGCAGGCGTCCAGCATTTGGCGCGCTGTTTCCACCCGCACCAGGGAAGCGCCCTTCGGTGGGTCCAGCGCCACGGGTCCGGAGACCAGGGTCACCGCCGCCCCCAGCTCGGCCAGGGCGGCGGCGATGGCGTAGCCCTGACGGCCGCTGGAGCGGTTGGCCAGGTACCGCACCGGGTCGATCGGCTCGTGGGTCGGGCCGGCGGTCACCAGCACATGGCGCCGGGCCAGGGGCTTGGGGGCCGTCTCCAGCCGCGCCAAAATCGCTTCGAAAATCGCCTGCGGTTCGGTCATGCGGCCGGGTCCGTATTCGCCGCAGGCCATCTCGCCCTCGTCGGGACCGACCATGCCGACCCCGTCGGCGATCAGGCGCTCGACGTTGCGGCGCACCGCCGGGTGCTGCCACATCCGCACGTTCATGGCCGGGGCCATCAGCACGGCCTTGTCGGTGGCCAGCAGCACGGTCGTGGCCAGGTCGTCGGCATGGCCGTTCGCTGCCTTGGCGATCAGGTTGGCGGAGGCCGGCGCCACCACCACCAGGTCGGCGGCGCGGGAGAGGGCGATGTGGTCGATCTCCGCCTCGTCCTCCTGGCTGCACAGGGCCTGGCGGGTCTTGGCCCCGGCCAGGACCGACAGCGACATCGCCGTGACGAACTGCGCCCCGCCCTCGGTAAGGATCGGGGTGACGGCGATGCCGGCCTTGCGCAGCAGGCGCACCAGCTCCAGCGCCTTGTAGGCGGCGATGCCGCCGCCGACGATCAGCAGGACGGAGCGGGCGGCGCTCATGCCGGCGCCAACATCGACGGGGCCTCGGTCAGCCACTGCTGGAAGCGGTTATCCCCGTCGACCAGGGCGACCTTGGGGGTGATCGGGGCTTCGGCCAGTTCGAAGCCCATGACGATGATCTGCTCGCCTTCGCTGATCAGATGCGCGGCGGCGCCGTTGACGCATATGGCGCCGCTTCCAGACTTACCAGCGATCACATAAGTCTCTAGCCGCGCGCCGGAGGTATTGGAGACCACCAGAACCCGCTCGCCGGGCCAAAGCCCGACCTTGTCGATCAGTTCCTGATCAATGGTAATACTGCCGACGTAGGCGAGATTGGCCTCTGTTACAGTGGCGTTATGAATTTTGGAGCGCATCAACCAGCGCATCGGCCATTCCTCCGGCGTCAAAACTTACTATATAGGGTCCGTGTTGCGCTGCGGTAGAGCGCAGAAGCGCGGAGTTGGCTAGTGCGAACCACCATCGCGGACCTTGCCGCCATGAAGCGCCGGGGCGAACGCATCGCCATGCTGACGGCCTATGACGCGCCCTCGGCGATGATCTCCGAAGCGGGCGGCGCGCCGGTGCTGCTGGTCGGCGATTCGCTGGGTATGGTGGTGTACGGTTTCGACAGCACCCTGCCGGTGACGCTGGACATGATGCTGGCGCACGCCGCCGCCGTGGCGCGGACCGCCAAGACCGCCCTGGTGGTGGCCGACCTGCCGTTCCTGACCTACGCCACGGAGGAGGCCGCCATCGCCTCGGCGGGGCGACTGTTCGCGGAAGCCGGCGTCGGGGCGGTGAAGCTGGAAGGCGGCGCCGCCATCGCCCCCATCGTCGAGCGGCTCACCACGCTGGGCATGCCGGTGATGGGGCACCTGGGCTACACGCCCCAGTCCACCCACCAGATCGGCGTCAAGGTGCAGGGCAAGGCGGCGGACGACGCTCGGCGCATGATCGACGACGCCTTGGCGTTGCAGGCGGCGGGCGCCTTCGTCGTGGTGCTGGAGCTTGTGCCGGCGGAGCTTGCGGCCGAGATCACCCGGCGCCTGACCATCCCGACCATCGGCATCGGCGCCGGTCCGGACTGCGACGGCCAGGTGCAGGTCTGGCACGACATCCTCGGCCTCTACCCCGCCTCGCCCCGCCACGCCTTTCGCTTCGAGGAAGGCGGGTCGATGCTGCAGGCGGCGGTGAAAGCCTATGTGGACTCGGTAAAGGGCGGCGTCTTCCCCGGCGCGCCGCAGAGCGCCAAGATGGACCCGGCCGAACTGGCCAAGGCGCTTCGCCAGGACGCCTGACGCGCATGCAGCTATGCCGCACGGTGGCCGAGGTCAGGAGCCTTCGGCCCAAGTTCGCCCGCCTGGGGTTCGTCCCCACCATGGGCTACCTGCACGAGGGGCACTTGAGGTTGGTGCGACGCGCCAAGGCGGCTTGCGGGGCGGCGGCGGTGTCGATCTTCGTCAACCCGATCCAGTTCGCCGCCGACGACGACCTGGAGCGTTATCCGCGCGACCTGGCCCGCGACTTAGCGTTAGCTGAGGCGGCCGGGACCGACTTCGTCTTCGCGCCGGAGGCGGGCGAACTCTATCCGCGGGGTTTCACCACCCGCGTCGACGTCGGCCTGACCGAGGGGGCGGAGAACCGCGCCCGGCCGGGGCATTTCGCTGGGGTGGCGACAGTGGTGACCAAGCTCTTCAACATCATCCAGCCAAGCCTGGCGGTTTTCGGCCAGAAGGACGCCGAACAGGCGGCGGTGATCCGCAAGCTGGCGCGCGACCTGGACCTGGGGATCAAGATCGAAATCGCCCCGACCGCGCGCGAGGCGGACGGCCTGGCGATGAGCAGCCGCAACAGCTACCTGACGCCGAGTGAGCGGGCGGCCGCCGTGGTCCTGAGCCGGGCGCTGCAAGCGGCGGAATTCGCGTTCGCGCAGGGGGAGCGCGACCCGGCGGTCCTGCGGGCGCGGGCCTTGACCGTGCTGGCCGCAGAGCCGCTGGCGCGGGTCGACTACGTCGCCGTCGCCGATCCCGACACCCTAAACCCCCTCAGCCTTCCGGCGGAACGGATTCTGCTGTCGCTGGCGGCCCGCATCGGCGCGACCCGCCTGATCGACAACACGGTCCTTGGTTAGCGGCTGTTGGCGTCGACCACCGCGCCGACCGCGGCGCCGGCGACGCCGCCGACCACGGCGCTCTTTGCCGATCCGCCGAGCACGGCGCCGGCGGCCGCGCCGCCCAGCGCGCCGGTGGCGACCCGTTCAGTGGTGGTGGTGCCGCAGGCCCCAAGCGAAACGGCGGCGGCGAGGGCGGTGGCGGAAAGAATGAAGGTGCGCATCTGAAATGCTCCAGTCTGTCGAGATGCAGACTAAGCGCGAAGCACCCGGCCTGGTTCCGGCCGGATCAGCCTTTGTATAGCCCCGCGTAGTCTTCCCGAAGCTTAGCTTTTTGCACCTTGCCCATGGCGTTGCGCGGCAGGTCGGCGACGAAGATCACCCGCTTGGGCTGCTTGAACTTGGCCAGGTTGGCGGAAAGCGCGGCGATCACCTCGGCCTCGGTCAGCGATCCCTTGCCGCCGTCGGCCACCACGGCGGTGACGCCCTCGCCGAAGTCGGGGTGGGGCACGCCGATCACCGCGCTCTCGACCACGCCGGGCAGGGCGTCGATCGCCTCCTCGACCTCCTTCGGGTAGACGTTGAAGCCGCCGCTGATCACCAAGTCCTTGCCGCGGCCGACGATGCTGACGTAGCCGGTCGCCGGATCGATGGTCCCAAGGTCGCCGGTGATGAAGAAGCCGTCGGCGCGAAATTCCGCGGCGGTCTTTTCCGGCATGCGCCAGTAGCCCTTGAACACATTGGGCCCGCGGATTTCAATCATGCCGATCTCGCCGCTGGGCAGGGGCGCGCCGGTGTCAGGATCGGTGACCCGGGCGTCGACGCCCGGCAGCGGCAGGCCGACCGATCCCGGCACGCGGTCCCCGTCGTAGGGGTTGGAGGTGTTCATGCCGGTCTCGGTCATGCCGTAGCGCTCGAGGATCGGCTTGCCGGTCCGCGCGGTCCATTCCTTGTGCGTGTCGGCCAGAAGCGGCGCCGAGCCGGAGACGAACAGGCGCATTCCGGCCACGGTGTCCTGGTCCAGCCCCGGCTGGGACAGCAGGCGGGTGTAGAAGGTCGGCACCCCCATCAGCACGCTGGCGCGCGCCATCAGGGTCATCACCTCGGCCGGATCGTACTTGGGCCGGTACAGCATGGATGCGCCGGCCATCATCACCGTGTTGGTGGCCACGAACAGGCCGTGCACGTGATAGATCGGCAGGCTGTGGATCAGCACGTCGCCGGCCGTGAACCGCCACAGCTTCGCCAGCGTCGCGGCGTTGGATTCCAGGTTGGCGTGGCTGAGCATCGCCCCCTTCGACCGACCGGTGGTGCCGGAGGTGTAGAGGATGGCCCCCAGGTCTTCCGGTCCGCGCGCCACGCTCTCAAAGCCGTCGGCCTGGGCGTTGGCGGCCTCGATCAGGCTGCCCGTCCCGGACGCATCCAGGGTGACGACGCGCGCCCCGCCGGGAAGGGTGGAAACGCCCGCCTGCATGGCAGAGTCGCAGGCGATCAGCGCTGGCTCGGCGTCGCCGATGAAATATTCCAGCTCGCTCAAGGTGTAGGCGGTGTTCAGCGGCAGGTAGACGCCGCCGGCCCGCAACGTGGCGAGGTAGAGGAACAACGCCGCGGGGGTCTTCTCCACCTGCACCGCCACCCTGTCGCCGGGTTTGACGCCGAGGGCGACGAGGGCGGCGGCCATGCGCGCGGTCTCGCGGTCCAGGTCGGCATAGGTGAAGACGCGCCCTTCCGGCGTCTCGAGGAAAGGCGCCGCCGGCGCTCCCGCCGTCATCAGCGCGTCGAAAAGATGGTTCATTACAAAGCGTCCCAGGCGTGGCGTGCCGAAGCACCACAAACGGCGCGGAGATTAGGGGTTTTTATCCCGCAAGCTAGGCTTGCCGAGCCCGCGTCGATGCGAGACGTTCACGGTTGAGAAACGCCGCCGGCGGCGGCCAAGGGGATGCGCATCATGAAACGACACAGCACCGGGCTCGCGGGTTTCGCCGTGCTGGCCGCCACCGCTTCCGCCGCCTTGGCCCAGGCGCCCGCCGCCCCGGCGCCGGCGGCCCCCGCGCCCATCCCGCTCCTGGCCATGCGGCAGAGCCCGGCGGCCCGCGTCAACCTCAGCACCGCCGCGGGCCTGGCCTCGGTCGGAACGCCGTGGAAGAGCATGGAGGCTAAGATCATCGAGACGCCGGCCCTGCCCGGCGCCCTGCCGGCCTACAAGACCACCTATGACATCACGCCCAAGGCCGGGACGCTCGGCTTCGACGATTCCGCCTGGCCGGTGATCGAGCCGGATCTTTCGATCCGCCGTGGTGGCGGCAAGGTGTCGTTCCTATGGTACCGCACCACCATCACCGTTCCCGCCATGGTCGGGAATTTCAGCACCGCCGGCGCCCAGGCCGTGCTGAACATCGTCGTCGACGACTACGCCGAGGTGTGGGTCAACGGTGACCTGCCGCGGCGCCCGATGTTCACCAGCCCCGGCGTGGTCCAGGGCTTCAATGTGCCCAACAAGGTGGTGCTCAGCGGCGCCGTCAAACCGGGCGACAAGTTCGAGATCGCCATCTTCGCCATGAACGGGCCGATCTCGGCGGCGCCGGCGAACTTCGCCTGGGTCCGCGAGGCGAACCTGGAGTTCTACCGCTAGTCCCTGATCAGCACCGGCACGGCCTTGGCCTCGCCGGCGCTGACGTTCAGCAGCCAGCCGCGCGAGGCGCGTGAGACGATGCCCTCGGGCCGGCGGTTGCCCCAGATGAACATGCAGAGGTCGGCGAACACCAGCTGATCGGGCGGGCTGTCGTCGAACGGCGCTTCCAGGCGTGGGAAGACGCGCTCCTGCACCAGGCAGGAATCCGCAGTCGGGCTGTCGACGGCCTCGCGCCACGCCGCCTCGCTCACCGCCCAGCCGGCGACGATGCCCTTGCCGCCGCGTCCCAGGCTCGGCTTGATAATCAGGTCCTTCTGGCGCTCCAGCACCAGGGTGCGCAGGGCCTTGGCCGCGGGGTCCGTGGCGGCGCCAGTCGGCAGCATCCGCGTCCAGGGAATATGCTTGTCGACCCAGGCCCGTTGGGCCGCGTCGAGCGGGGCGCCGAGCGATGGGTCGCTCATCACCGCATAAAGGTGTTTGCCGCCGCGGAAGACCGCCGCGCCCAGGGTGTTGGCCATCCACGTCTGGGTCAGGGGCGCGATCAGGGGATTGCCCGCCCAGTTCATGTCCGCCCAGTTCATGACAAAGGCGGCGTCGATGCGGCGGTCGCCGAACCACAGCGCCCCGTCGCGCCGCGTCACGTCCTCGACCGACACCGAGACGCACTCGCCGCCGCGTAGCCCCAGTCCGGCGGCGAAGGCGGCCATCTCGCGCGACGGCGCCTCCGGCTCGCCCGCGAAGATCAGGGCCACGGTCAGGGCGTCGCGTCCGATCGCCTCGCGGCAGCCTTCGCGCACCGCCTCGACATAGAGGTCGGGCGTCGGCGTGGCCTCGAGCCGCGCGGTCCGCGCCAGTCGGCGGCCCGGCTCGCTTTCGAGGAACACTTGGGCGGCGCGGTAGGAGTTGAAGGCGCCGCCGCAGATGCCGGGGTTGTATTCCAGGAACCGCAGCACCCCGTCGGTGTCGACGAAGGCGTCGAAGCGGCCGATGGCCTCGACCGGGTCGTCAATGAAGGCGGCGAACTTGTCGCCGTGCGGGTAATTGGCCACGGCCATGGCCTGCAGCTTCGGGTCGGCGCGCACCGTGCCGACGGCGATCTCGAGGATCTCAAGGGCGGTCCGCACACACTCCCGTAGGGCGCGGTACTCGACGCGGTCGATCACCAGCGCGCGGGAAAATTCGGCGGCGGACGCCTCGACGACCGCTGAAATGGTCTGGTTGCTCATGGTTCCGCGTCCGCTCGCGCCTACCTTGCCTGAGTCTCTCCGTTAAACCCAAGATTGTTCTGGCGCGAGGGTCAACCGGCGAGACCCTCGGGCGCCGAAGATGTCGCGGACCGGTCCGGCCCGACCACGGCGACGCGAAGGGAGTTGGTGGTCCCGGCCTTGCCGAACGGCACCCCGGCGACGACGACGATCTCCTCGCCCTTCTCGGCGAAGCCCTCGCGGCGGGCGACGTTAGTGGCGCGCACCACGGTCTCGGTCATGGTGTGGGTCTCGCCGATCTCGATGGGCGCCACGCCCCAGACCAGGGCCAGGCGCCGGGCGATCTGGATGGTGGGCGCCAGGCCCAGGATCGGGGCGTCGGGCCGCTCGCGAGCGATGCGCAGCGCTGTGGCGCCCGAGCTGGTGAAGGCGGCGATGGCTTTGGCGCCGATGGTCTCGGCCACCTGGCGCGCGGCCGAGGCGATGGCGTCGGCGGAGTTCTTCTCGGCCGGAGGGCGCGTGGCCGCCTTGGTCTCGCGCCAGCCCTCGTCCTCCTCTACCCGGCGGACGATGCGGCTCATGATGGTCACGGCCTCGATCGGATACTGGCCCGCGGCGGTCTCGGCCGACAGCATCACCGCGTCGGCGCCGTCGAATATGGCGGTGGCCACGTCGGTGGCCTCGGCGCGGGTCGGGGTGGGGGCGGTGATCATGCTCTCCAGCATCTGGGTGGCGACGATCACCGGCTTGCCCCAGCGGTGGGCGGTCTTGATGATCCGCTTCTGCGCCAGCGGCACCTCCTCGGCGGGCAGTTCGACGCCCAGATCGCCGCGCGCCACCATCACCGCGTCGGCCAGGGAGATGATCTCCTCCAGCTGGGCCAGGGCCTGGGGCTTTTCGATCTTCACCAGCACCAGGGCGCGGTCGCCCACCAGTTCGCGCGCCTCCATCACGTCCTCGGGCCGCTGCACGAACGACAGCGCCAGGTATTCGACGCCCTGGTCGAGGGCGAAGGCCAGGTCGGCGCGGTCCTTCACCGTCAGGGCCGGGATCGGCAGGGCCACCGACGGCACATTGACGCCCTTGCGGTCCGACAGGCGTCCGCCGATGGCGATGCGGGTCTCCAGCTGGTTCTCGCGCTTGCGCACCACCTCTAGCCGGATCTTGCCGTCGTCGAGCAGCAGCACCGTGCCCGGGCCGGCGGCGGCCATGATCTCCGGATGCGGCAGCTGCACCCGGCGCACGTCGCCGGGGGTGGGGCTCATGTCGAGCTGGAAGCTCTGGCCGGCCTGCAGGTGCACGGCGCCGCCGCTGAACTTGCCGATCCGCAGCTTTGGCCCCTGGACGTCGGCCATGATCGCCACCGGGCGGCCGAACTTGGCCTCCGCGGCGCGAATGCGCTCGACGCGCAAGGCGTGGTCGGCGTGCTCGCCGTGGCTGAAGTTGAGGCGGAACACGTCGACCCCCGCCTTCAGCAGGGCCTCGATCATCTCCGCGCTGTCGGTGGCGGGGCCGAGGGTGGCGACGATCTTGCTGCGCCGGCGCAGCGCCCCGCCGATACGCATGCTCTGCCGTGTTGCGCGCAAACTCTGGTCTCTCCCAATAGCCGGCCCAGGTGTAGTCCCGTCCGGCGGTTGAGGACCAGGGCCTTTCCACCGCCGCCGGTGATGTTCTAGGACTTAGGGCAAAGGCCCCGCGAAGGGGCGGTCCGTGGGTGGGGGATGACGCAGGTCGAGGCAGAAGCGGCGGCCATCGAGGCCAGGGCGCATGTCGGCCGCGCGCCGGCTCCCTGGCTGTTCGCCGTCGCCGTCTTCACCAGCGCCGCCCTGGTGTTCATCGTTCAGCCGATGCTGGCGCGGATGATCTTGCCGCGTCTGGGCGGCTCGTCCATGGTCTGGAACACCAGTCTGGCCTTCTTCCAGGGCGCCCTGCTACTCGGCTACGCCTACGCCCACATGCTGCAGCGCATTCCGTCGCTGCGCCGGCAGATGATCGTGCACTTCTGTGTGCTGGTCCTGGCCGCCCTGACCCTGCCATTGCGAATTTCCGGACTGTTGGGCGATCCCGCCGTCGACCAACCGGGCCTCTGGCTGGTCGGTGTGCTGGCGGTCTCGGTCGGCGCGCCCTTCGCCGCCCTGTCGGCCACCGCCCCGCTGATCCAGGCCTGGTTCGCCCGCCTGCACGGCGGCGGGCCGAACCCGCGCGATCCGTACGTCCTGTACGCCGCCTCCAATCTCGGCAGCCTGCTGGCCCTGCTGGCCTATCCGCTGGTGGTGGAGCCGTTCACACGGCTGGGGACGCAGTCGCTGGGCTGGACCGTCGGCTACGGCCTGTTCGCCCTGGTCATCGTCGCCCTGATCGCTCTCGCTTGGCGCGCCCGCGACCAGGTCCCCGCCGTGGCGGCGCAGGACGCTCCGGAAGAGGAGCGCGCGGCCATCATCACCTGGCGCGACCGGTTCGAATGGATGCTGATCGCGGCCGCGCCATCCAGCCTGCTGCTTGGGGTAACGGGGCACATCAGCTCAGACATCGCCTCGGCGCCCTTCCTGTGGGTGGCGCCGCTGGCGCTCTACCTCCTAACCTTCATCATCGCGTTCGCCTCGCCCAAGGGCCCCTTTGTCCGCTGGGCCTTGATCCTGCAGGCGGTGTTCGTTCCCGACGCCCTGTTGCTATACGCCGTACCGGGCGCGCCCGTGGTGCTGCAGCTTCCGCTGCATCTTCTGGCGTTCTTCTTCACCGCCCTGGTCTGTGCCTACGCCCTGGCGTGGCGGCGGCCGCCCAAGGCTCAGCTCACGGAATTCTACATGTGGATGTCGCTGGGCGGCGTCCTTGGCGGTTCCTTCAACGCATTCATCGCGCCCGTGCTGTTCAGCGGTGTGTGGGAATACCCGATCGTGCTGATCCTGGCCGCCCTGGCCCGACCGACGGCTCGCATCAAGATGAGCGTTCAGGAAAAGGTGTGGTGCGTCGCGGGCGTGCTCTGCGGCCTGGCGCTGCTGATTCCCCTGGACGTTCCACGTGAGGTTCGCGCCGGTGTGATGCTGGCGCCGGCGCTGTTCGCCGTGCTGCTGCGTCACCGTACCGTCGCGCTGACCGTCGTGATCGCCGTGATGGCGTTCGGCGCCTATGTCCCGCTGGTGACCAGGGGCGAGACCGAGTCGCGCCGCAGCTTCTTCGGCGTGGTGCAGATCAAGCAACATCAGGTGGCGGGCATCGGCCCCGTTCGGGTGATGGTGCACGGCTCCACCATCCACGGCGCCCAGGCGCTGGACCCGGCGCGGCGTTGCACGCCCATGACCTACTATTCGCCGCGCACGCCGATGGGCGAGGTCTTCACCACCGAGGGCGCGCGCCGACCCGGCATGAGCGTCGGGGTGGTGGGCCTGGGCACCGGATCGGTCGCCGCCTTTTCGCGGCCCGGCGACCGGATGACCTTCTTCGAGATCGACCCACTGATCGCGCGCCTGGCTTTCGAGCCGCAGCGCTTCACCTTCGTGGCGGACTGCGCCAAGGGGCCGGTCGATCTTGTGCTGGGCGACGCGCGCGTGCGCTTGGAGGGCCTGCCCGACAGGGTGTTCGATCTCTTGATGATCGACGCCTTCTCGTCGGACACCATCCCCACCCACCTGATGACGGCGGAGGCGGTGCGGCTCTATTTTCGGCTGATCAAGCCGGGCGGCGTGGTGATGCTGCACCTATCGAACCGCAACGTGGAACTGGGCGGCCCGGCCGAGGCGGCCGTCCGCCAGGCGGGCGGCTACGTCCTGCAGCAGCGCTATTGGAGTGACAGTCCCAATCCCTATCAGGAGAGCTCGTCGCACGTGCTGGTGGCGGCGCGGACCGCTGAAGATCTGGCGCCCTACGCCAAGAGCGGCAAATGGAACTATGCGCCGGCCCAGGCCGCGGCCTGGACCGACGATTACGTCAACCTCGCCGGCGCGATCTGGGCCAGGCTGAGCCAGCAGCCCCTGTAGGCGGCCGCTTCAAACGCTGCCGCTGCGCCTTGTCGCCGCAGGCGCCGCCAGTTGACAAACAGGGCTTGATAAGTTGAGCCTAGGGCTAACAAAGTGGGGCCGGACCATGCGCCCTATGTCGGTCACAGGAATATTCAGAAGGCTTAAATATAAAAATGTGTGTGGAGGGGTTGAGAGAGTAAAAATCGCCAGCGCCAGGAACCATTACCAATATAGCGACTCGCGTCTGCGCGAAATGCGGATGGGTTGCGCCGGACTTCCTTAAAACAAACTCGACAACAACTTACCATTTGGGGGTAAACATGCTCGGACATAAGAAGAATGCGAAGTCGCGTTCGCATTTAACCGCACTTCTGGTTTCGGCGTCGGTCGCGGGACTTCTGGCCGCTGCGCCAGCCATGGCGCAGGCGCCGGTCGAAGCGACCGCCGAAGCTGCCGTCGAGGAGGTGGTGGTCACCGGTTCGCGCCTGCAGACGGGCTTCACCGCCCCGACCCCGGTGACGGTGGTCGGCCAGGCCCAGGTCGAGCAACGCGCGCCCTCGTCGATCGGCGAAGTGGTCAACCAGCTGCCGGTGTTCCGCAACACCGCCGGTCCGCAGACATCCCTGTTCGGCATCGTCGCCTCGGGCCAGGCGATTCTCGACCTGCGGGGCCTGGGCGGCAACCGCACCCTGGTGCTGGTCAACAGCCAGCGCCACGTGCCAGTGAACTCCAACGGCACCTTCGACACCAACCTGCTGCCGACCAGCCTGGTCGAACGTTTCGACGTGGTGACCGGCGGGGCCTCTGCCGCCTACGGCTCGGACGCCGTGGCCGGCGTCACCAACTTCATCCTCGCCAACCGCCTGAACGGCGTCAAAGGCAGCGTCCAGTTCGGCCAGAGCCAGCGCAACGACATGAAGGAGGCCGTGGTCAGCCTCGGCTACGGCAATGAATTCGCCGGCGGCAAGGGCCACTACATCATCGGCGCCGACTACAGCCAGAACGACGGCATCACCAACATGCTGGATCGGTCCTGGGGGCGCAACGAACCGGGCTTCCTGGCGCTGACCGCCAGCCGTCCGGCAGGCACCCCAGCCAACCTGTTCTCGAACTATGTCGAGTTCAATTCGCGAACCGCCGGAGGCATCGTCAACACCGGCCCGCTGAAGGGCACTGCGTTCGGCCCGAACGGCGTCCCTTACCAGTTCGCCTACACCCCGCTCGGCGGCAGCCTGGAACAGGTTGACATGTCGCAGCGCAACTACGGCGACCAGGAATTCAACCAGCAGCAGCTGTGGACTCCTTACAACCGCCACGCCTTTCTGGCGCGGGCCGAGTATGAGCTGGCGCCGAACGTGACCGGCTTCGTCGCGATCCACCAGGGCGGGCTGCGCACAACCACCTCGACCCTGTACATCCCGGCGGCGCCGAACTTTATCATCGACCGCGACAACCCCTACCTCGACGCGGCGACACGAGCGCGGATGGTGGCGGCCAACCTGCAGACCATTTCCGTCAATCGCACCGGCAAGGAGTGGGGCTTCCTCGCCTCCGGGAACCGGCTAGAAACCCTGCAGGCCAACTTCGGCCTCAACGGCAGTTTCGGCGACAACTGGAAGTGGGACGTCGGCGGCACCTACGGCGGCACCAACTCGCACATCTCGCTGCGCAACACGCCGCGCACCCCCGACCTCTACGCCTCGGCCTACGCGATGCGCAACGCCGCCGGCCAGATCGTCTGCGGACCGACGGCCTCGATCCCCGGCCTCACCGCAGCTCAGCGCGCCCAGGTCAGTCCAGGCTGCGTGCCGATGAACATCCTCGGCCCCGGCTCGATCAGCCCGGCGGCCGTGGCCTATTTCAACTCGGCCTCGAACCAGGACAATGAGATCCGCCAGACCACGGCTCAGGCCAACCTGGCGGGCGAGCCGTTCAACATGCCTGCGGGGCCGGTCTCGGGCGCGATCGGTGTGGAATGGCGCAAGGACAGCAACGACGCCACAGGCTGTCCCGACTGCGTCGCCGGCAAGCTCGCCAACCAGAACTACCCCTCCTACAGCGCCTCGGTGACGGTGAAAGAAGCTTACGCCGAGGTCGGCGTGCCGCTGTTGCGCGACCTCGCCATCGCCAAGACGCTGGATCTGAACGGCGCGGTGCGCCGCACCGACTATTCGACCTCCGGCGGGGTGACGACCTGGAAGATCGGCGCCACCTGGGAGCCGTCCGACTTCCTGCGCGTCCGCGCCACGCGCTCGCGCGACATCCGCGCGCCGAACATCGAGGAGCTGTTCAACCCCGGCTCCAACGGCATCGCGGCGGTGGTTAACCGCACAAACGGCGCTTCGGCGTCGGTGGCCTCTTCCACCCGTGGCAACCCAAACCTGACCCCTGAAATCGCCGACACCTTCACGACCGGAGTGGTCTTCCAGCCGCGCTGGGCGGCCCTGGCCGGCTTCCGCGCCTCGGTCGACTACTTCAAGATCGACATCGCCGACGTGATCGGGTCGGTGACGGCGCAGGACATCGCCGACCGCTGCCTGGTGCAGAACCTGACAGAATACTGCGCCTTCCTGGTGCGGGACAGCTCGCTGGTCGGTTTCAACCGTGTGAACGCCACGCGGATCAACCTGGCGGCGCAGTTCAACGAAGGCCTGGACTACGAGCTCGCCTACCGCGTGCCGCTCGACCGGTTCAACATGCCCGGCCAACTCGACATCCGCGCGCTGGGCACACAGACCAAGCACCTGCGCTCACGGCAGCTACTGCCGAACGGCACGATCTCCACAGTCGACGTGGCCGGCGCGGTGAACGCCTCGGGCAGCGTCTCGGGCGTGCCGAAGTGGCAGTGGAACTTCAACCTCAACTACACCCTGAACCGTTTCGCCACGAACCTGCAGGTCCGCTACAGCTCGGACATCAAGTACAGCACCACTCTGATCGGTCCGGACGACCCGGCCTACAGCCCGGCGCTGCCCAACAGCGTGAACCAGAACATCTGGACGGTGCCGCCCTACTATAACCTGAACATGTCCTACAACATCATCGACGAGCCGGAGAGCAACCGGCGTCTGCAGCTGTTCGGGGTGATCGACAACCTCCTGGACAAGGACCCGCCGATCGTCGCCCTCGAGGTCAAGGGGGGCAGCCCCTACGACGTCGCCGGCCGGCGCTTCAAGGTCGGACTCCGGTTCAACTTCTAGGGCGAAGGGCGGGCTTCCGAGGAAGCCCGCCTTTTTTCCGCCAGCAATTCCAGCGGTCCTATCGAAGCTGTGCTGTCCATGCACTTATGCGGCGCAGGCGCGACGATCCGATCGAAACAGATCGCACAAAAAGAGGGAACGGCGGATGGCTAGGGAAAAACAGTCAGGCGGCCTTGGCCGCAAGGGCGTGCTGCTGGGCGCGCTGAGCGTGGCGGCGATGGCCATGGCCGCGCCCGCTTTCGCCGATGAAGCCGCCTGCAAGGCGCTGAGCGGGCGGGTGCTGCCGCGGGAATCGATAACCCTGCCGGTCTCCAGCGCCAAGCTCACCAGCGCGGAATTCATCGCCGCCGCCGGCCCGCTGCCGGCCTATTGCAAGGTGCTGGGCGAGATGGGGCCGATCGACCCTAAGGCCCACGCCATCCTGTTCCAGGTCAACCTGCCGGAGACCTGGAACGAGAAGGCCGTCCAGTACGGCGGCAACGGCATGAACGGCACGGTGGTCAACGCCCTGGGCGCCCTGCGCGACCAGAAGCCGGCCACCCCCGTGCCGCTGGCGCAGGGCTACGTCACGCTCGGCACCGATTCCGGCCACCCCAACACCACACCGGACGCCCAGACCTTCATGCTCAACGAGGAGGAGCTGACCAACTACGCCTACGCCTCCTACAAGAAGACCTATGACGCCGCCCGCGCGGTGATGGGCCTGCGCTACGGCAAGATGCCCAAGCGGTTCTATTATTACGGCGGCTCCGAAGGCGGGCGCGAGGCCATGTCCGGCGCCCAGCGCTATCCGAGGGATTACGACGGCATCGTCGCCGCCGTGCCGCTGGTCCATTTCACCGGCCTGTTCATGGACAATCAGCGCTACTTCAACCTGTCGCAGGAAGGCGGCTGGATGACCGCCGACAAGCTGCAGCTGGTGCAGCAACAGGCGCTCGACACCTGCGACGAGCTGGACGGCGCCAAGGACGGCATCGTCTCGCAGTACGTCGGCTGCCACGCCAAGCTGAACACCACGGCCCTACGCTGCCCTGATGGGCGCGAGGGGGCGGGCTGCCTCTCCGACGCGCAGGTCGCGCTGGTCACGGCTATCCGCACGCCGAACGACCTGGGCTTCCCCCTGGCCAACGGCCGCACCCGCACCGGCGGCCCGCTGCCGGTCGGCGCCGAGAACAAGCCCGGCTCGATCAACCAGTGGTTCATGGCCCAGAACCGGCCGCCCGCCGACGACCTCGGCCGCGCGCACCTGGGTCCGGGCGTGGTCCGCTTCCTGATCGCGCAGGATCCGGAATTCCGCGGCCGTCTCGACACGGCGAAATACCGCGCCCGCATCCAGCAGGTCTCGCGCCTGCTCGACATGAGCAACCCCGACCTGTCGGCCTTCGCCGCTCGCGGCGGCAAGCTGATCATGAAGGAGAACACCGGCGACTACGTGGTCTCCGCCTACGGGGTATTCGACTATTACGACGCCGTCACGCGCCGCATGGGCGCGGCCCGCACCGCCCAGTTCTCGCGCATGTACGTCACGCCGGGCGGCAACCACGGCGGCTCGGTGCCGACCATCGACAACACGCCGGTGGCCGACAAGGTCGATTTCCTCGAGGTGCTCGACAACTGGGTCGAGAAGGGGACCGCGCCGGGCGACCTGATGGCCACCAGCTACACCACAGGCGCCAATCCGCAGGAGGTCGCAACCCGACCGATCTGCCGCTACCCGACCTATCCGCACTTCAACGGCGGCGACTGGAAAAAGGGCGAGAACTTCGCCTGCCGCCCGCTGCCGGGCCGCCGCTAGGCTCCACGCCGATGGTTTGAAAAGTCACGGCAGCCGGCTGCATTCCGCGACCGGCGCCGTTCGCACATAAAGGGGATTTGGGGATGGAAATTCGGATTCGCGACAGAGGCGCCTGCGCGTTGCTGGGAGCTCTGGCGTTTACCGCCGCCCTGGCCGGTCCCGCCGCCGCCGACGAAGCGGCCTGCAAGGCGCTGAACGGGCGCATCGTGCCCAAGGAATCGATCCTGTTGCCGGTCTCCGGCGCGAGGATCACCGCCGCCGACCTCGTCCCCGCCACGTCCACCGTCCAGGCCTACTGCAAGGTGCTCGGCGAGATGGCGCCGATCGATCCGGCGGCCCACCCGATCCTGTTCCAGGTCAACCTGCCGGAACAGTGGAACGGCAAGGCGGTCCAGTACGGCGGCGGCGGCATGAACGGGAATCTGGTGACGGCCGTCGGCGGCCTGCGCGACCAGATGCCGGTCACGCCCGTGCCGGTGGCGCAAGGCTACGCCACCATGGGCACCGACTCCGGCCACCCGGATCTCAAGCCCGACATCCAGGTGTTCATGCTCAACGACGAGGAGCTGATCAACTACGCCCACGCCGCCTACAAGAAGACGCACGACGTCGCCGTGGCGGTCATGGCCATGCGCTACGGCAAGCGGCCGGCGCGGGTCTATTACTTCGGTGGGTCGGAAGGCGGGCGCGAGGCCATGTCCGCCGTGCAGCGCTATCCACAGGATTACGACGGCGTGGTCGCCACCGTGCCGGGCATGCACTTCACCGGCCTGTTCGTGGACAACCAGCGCTACTTCAACCTATCGCAGCAGGGCGGCTTCCTCAGCAACGACGACCTCAAGCTGGTGCAGCGGCAGGCGCTGGACAAATGCGACAAGCTCGACGGCGTCGAGGACGGCATCATCGCGCGCTACATCGGCTGTCACGCCCTGCTCGACGCCAAGGCGTTGCGGTGCCCGGACGGCAAGGAGGGCGACGCCTGCCTGTCGGACGCCCAGGTCACCCTGGTGACGTCGATGCGCAGCAGCCACGAGCTCGGCTTCCCCCTGGCCAACGGCTATACCCGCACCCGGCCGCTGTCGGTCGGCTCGGAAGCGATCACGGCGTCGGTCAATCCGTGGATCATGGGCCAGGAACGGCCGGCGGCGGACGACCTGGGGCGGGCCAGCCTTGGCCCGGGCGTGGTGCGCTTCCTGATCGTGCGCGACCCGCAATTCCGCGGCGAACTCGACGCCGCCAAATACCGGACGCGAATCCAACAGGTGTCGAAACTGATGGACATGACCAACCCCGACCTGTCGGCCTTCGCCGCGCGGGGCGGCAAGCTGATCATGAAGGAGAACACCGGCGACTACATCGTCTCGCCCTACGGCGTGTTCGAATACTACGACAACATGACCCGCAGGATGGGCGCGGCCAGGGCGCGCCAGTTCACGCGGTTCTATGTCAGCCCCAGCGTCAACCACATCGGCAGCGCCCCGGCCATCGACGGCTCGCCGGTGGCCGACAAGGTCGACCTGCTCGGCGCCCTGGACGCCTGGGTCGAGAAGGGGACCCCGCCAGGGACCCTTATTGCCACCAGCTTCACCCCCGGCGCCGACCCGCAAGCCGTCGCCACCCGACCGATGTGCCAGTATCCGACCTACCCGCACTATACCGGCGACGGCGACTGGAAGAAGGCCGAGAACTTCACCTGCCGCAGCCTGCGCTAGAACCCTCCCGGTTCGGATGGATCATCCGAACCGGGTCAGAAGGCTCTAGATTCAAACTTTGGAGCCTGTCCTCCGGGCGGCGAGCCGCTCACACTTCGCCTGACCGGATCTAGCGGCGAAACAAAAGGGCCAGGCGATCAGCCTGGCCCTTTCCGCTTGCATTTCGTGGCGATCTAGCCGCGGTTGTAGGGATCGACTTCCGGAATGCCAGGCAGGGGATCGCATTCCGCCGGCTCGTTGATGCGGAAGTTGGGGTCGGTGTTCAGCACCTTGATCTGGGTGTCCTGGGTCCAGGGCTCGGCCAGCACGTCCGGATCGTCGACGGTCCAGGTGTAGTAGAGGATGTTGCCCTTGCGGGTCACCCGCTCGGTCACCTTCATCAGGTCGGTGTGGTAGTAGCCCTGGAATTGCAGCCAGGTCCGGTCGTTGAAGCCTATCGACTCGATGACCAGGGTGTCGCCTTCCCATTTGCCCAACGGCAAGCCGTAGTAGGTCGACTGGTCGTTGTCGGTCGGGTCGCGCTGCCGGCCGTCGGTCGGGATGACGCGGACGAAGTCGTTGTAGAGGAACACCACGTCTTTATCGTTCTGGATGATGCGCACGGGCGGGCCGGCGCGCGGCACGCCGCCGGGGGCGCAGTTGTAGCCCGGGTCGGCGTCGATGCGGCTGTAGTCCAGTTCGCGCACCTTGCTCCAGAACTCCGGCTTGTAGAGCGGTTTGTTCCAGCCGGCGCCGCGCTGCGCGACCATCTGGTCGGATTCCAGCGTGCCCGGATGGCGCAGCTCATGCACCGGCGCGCCCCAGGTCGGGTTTCCGGTCCAAACCCCGGTAAGGTCGATCTTGCCGTCGGGACGGCGCGGCGTCGGCACGGCGGCCTGCGGCATCTTCAGGGTGCTTTCCACCGCGGCCGTGCCCGGCGGCAACCGCTTGGCCGGCGGCTTGTAGCCTTCCTGCGCCGTCGCGGCGGCGCCGGCGGCGAGGGCGATCAGCGCCCCCAAGGTCGCGCCGGTCGAAAGCCAGGTCGCTTTGCTCACGTCTCTACTCCCCGAATTGCTGCTGTCGTCCGGCGCTTGGCCTAGAACTTCACGATCTGGAATTTCTTGCCGTTGATGGTGACGGCGGTGATGAAGCCTGTGTTGGAGCCGTCGCGGGCTGGCGTGTAGAAGAAGGTGTACTGCTGTCCGACGCGGAAGTCGGTCTTGACCATGATGCCC
>CANJOB010000011.1 GCA_947475655.1 Caulobacterales bacterium
ACGGCGCGGATCTCGATGACGCCGTCGTAGACTTCCGGCACTTCCTGCGCGAACAGCTTGGCCATGAAGCCGCCGTGGGCGCGGGAGAGCATGATCTGCGGGCCCTTGGTCTCGCGGCGCACGTCGTAGATGTAGGCTCGGATGCGGTCGCCGACGTTGAAGGCCTCGCGCGGGATCGACTGGTCGCGGCGCATGATGCCCTCGCCCCGGCTGAGGTCGACGATGACGTTGCCGTATTCGACGCGCTTGACCGATCCGTTGACGATCTCGCCGACGCGGTCCTTGAACTCCTCGAACTGACGCTCGCGCTCGGCTTCGCGCACCTTGTGGGTCACCACCTGGCGAGCCATCTGGGTCTGCACGCGGCCGAACTCGAACGGCGGGAGGATCTCCTCATAGACCTTGCCGACGAAGGCCTCCTTGTCGGCGGGCAGGGCGTCGGCCAGGCGCTGCACGCCGAGCGTGCCTTCCTCGATCTCGGCGTCGTGGGCGACGATGGTCAGCACGCGCTTGAGCGTCATCTCGCCGGTCTTGGGGTCGATGTGGGCTCGGATGTCATGCTCGGCGCCGTAACGGCTGCGGGCCGCCTTCTGGATGGCGTCCTCGATCGCCTCGATGACGATCTCCTTGTCGATGGATTTCTCCATGGCGACGGCGTTGGCGATCTGCAGAAGTTCCAGCCGGTTGGCGGAAATGCCGGTCAGGCTCATGGCGCTACTCCTCGGTGATCTCGGCGCCGTCTTCGGCTCCGGAAAGTGAAAGTTCGGCGGCGCGGCGGTCCGCGCCCAGTTTCAGAAGCTGGTCGTTGATGATCAGCTTGGCTTCGATGATCCAGGCGAAAGGTACCAGGGCGGTGTGCTCCTCGCCCTCCAAGTCGACGGCGACCATGTCCTGCCCGTCTTGGCTTTCAGTCCCGGCCAGGATGCCACGGAAGCGCTTGCGGCCCTCGGCCACGCGGTCCAGCTCGATCCGGGCCTCGAGGCCCTCATTGACGGTGAAGTCCTTCAGCCGGGTCAGGGGCCGGTCGATGCCGGGCGAGGAGACTTCCAGGGTGTATTCGCCGGGAATAGGGTCGGCCTCGTCCATCAGCACGGATACAGCCCGCGAAAGACGCGCGCAGTCCTCGACGTTCATCGAGCCGTCCGGCCGCTCGGCCATGATCTGCAGCCGGCGCGCGGCCTCCCCGCCCATCAGGCGCAGGCGCACGATCTCGAACCCCGCGTCCTCGGCCACGGGGTCGAGCAGGGCGATCAGGTCGCGGTCCTCGGCGGTCTTTCCGCGCAAGCTTGACTGTCCTTCGGCCAAACAAAAAGCGGCGGCCCGAAGACCGCCGCTCGAATGCGCTATCCAGCGCTTTCAAACGATGTGAGGCCGATATAGCCCCTCGCGGGGGCTTTGTCAGCCCCCCCTTCTAGCCCTTCGGCCGGATGAACGACGGATCCATGGTTGAGAGGAAGTCGCCCTTGCCCAGGGCCACCCCCTTCATGCGCAGGATCGCGTACAGCATGGTGACGTGGAAATAGAAATTCGGCAGGGCGAACTGCGGCAGGTACTCGTGGCCGCGGAAGTGCATTTCGATCTGTGGGAACTTCAGCACGATTTCACGGTCGGCGGCGCCCTCGAACTTGGAAGCCGCGACGCTGTCGATAAAGGCGACGGTCTTGGCCAGGCGCTCCTTCAGATCGGCGACCGTGGCCGCGTCGTCGGCCATGACGGGGTTCTCCACCCCGGCCAGGCGGGCGATGGCGCCCTTGGCGGTGTCCGAGGCGATCCCGATCTGCGCCGGCAGGGGCAGCATGTCCGGGGCCAGGCGCGCCTCCATGATGTCGGCCTCGCTCATGCCGCCGGCGACCGCCTTGTCGAGCAGGTTGGACATGGCCTTGAGGCCGCGCGTGAACAGCGGCGCGGACGCCATGTGATAAGTCAGGTTGGACAAGGGGCGTCTCCAGCTTTCGGCTTATGGTTATGCCCTAACCTAATGCGGCGTCCGGTTTCCGCTAGAGCCTTCCCGGTTCAGATGGATCATCTGAACCGGATCAGAAAGCTCTAGATTCAAGGCCTAGAACCTGTCCGGGCGGCGAACCGCTCACACCTCGCCTGACAGGCTCTAGAGCTTGGTCCAATCAAACCAGACCGGGGCGATGTCGCCGAGCTTCTTTTCCTCATAGCGGGTGACGACGTGGTCCTCCGGCGCGAGGTTCTGATCGGCCGCCACGGCTTCGAACAGGGGCGAGGCGTCGATCACGGCCCGGCCTTCCTCGGCGTAGTTTTCCCAGTCGGTGGCGAAGCGCAGGCGCGCGCCGCTCGCCATGACGCGGGCCAGGTCGGCGACGAAATCGGCCTGGATCAGCCGGCGCTTGTGGTGGCGGGCCTTGGGCCACGGGTCGGGGAACAGGATGAACACGCGGCGGAGCGCGGCGCTGGGCAGGCGGGCGATCAGTTCCCGGGCGTCGCCTTGCCAGAGGCGAACATTTTCGAGCCCACCCTCTTCGATATGCCGAAGCGCGCTGGCGACGCCGTTGACGAAGGGCTCGGCCCCCAGGAAGGCGATATCGGGATGGCGCGCGGCCTGGGCGGCCAGGTGCTCGCCGCCGCCGAAGCCGATCTCCATCCAGGTTTCGCCACTGATCGCCACCGGACCCTCGGCGGATACGGCCACCTTCGGCAGCAGGCTGTCGAACAGCGCCGCCTGCCGGCTCTTCAGCGGCCTGGCCTTGAGGCGGCCGAAGCTGCGCAGCGGGCCGCCTGGCTGTTGGGGCGTGGTCATGCGGCGGGTGTAGCCGCCCGGCCGGAAAAGTCTAAGCCAGCTTCTGCAGCGCCAGCGCCAGGTCGGTGCGCTCCCAGGAGAAGCCACCCTCGTTGTCCGGCTTGCGGCCGAAGTGGCCGTAGGCGGCGGTGCGGGCGTAGATCGGGCGGTTGAGGCCCAGGTGTTCGCGGATCGCCCGCGGGGTGGCGCCGCCGATCATCTCCGGCAGGGCCTTTTCCAGCACGGCGGGATCGATCACGTCGGAACCGTGCAGGTCGACATAGAAGCTCAACGGCTTGGCCACCCCGATCGCATAGCCGATCTGGATCGTGCACTTCTTGGCCAGGCCGGCGGCGACCACGTTCTTGGCCAGGTAGCGGCAGGCGTAGGCGGCCGAACGGTCGACCTTGGTCGGGTCCTTGCCGGAAAAGGCGCCGCCGCCGTGGGGCGAGGCGCCGCCGTAGGTGTCGACGATGATCTTGCGCCCGGTCAGGCCGCAGTCGCCGTCCGGCCCGCCGATTTCGAAGCGCCCGGTCGGGTTGACGTGCCACTCGGTCTTCTTGGTGATCAGGCCTTGTGGGAACAGCGGCAGGATGTGCGGGCGCAGGGCGTCCAGCATACGCTTGGAGGTGGCGATCTTGCCGTCGATGCGGCGCTGATGCTGGTGGCTGACGACGATGCTGACCACCCTGGTCGGGATGCCGTTCTCGTAGAGCAGGGTGACCTGGCTCTTGGCGTCAGGCTCGAGGAACGGCAGCTCGCCGTTGTGCCGCAGCTCGGCCAGCCTGTGCAGGATGTTGTGGCTGTACTGCAGCGTGGCCGGCATCAGCTCCGGCGTCTCGTCGGTTGCGTAGCCGAACATGATGCCTTGGTCGCCGGCGCCCTCTTCCTTCTTGTCGGAGGAATCGACGCCCTGGGCGATGTGGGCCGACTGGCCGTGCAGGTAGTTGTGGAACTTGGCCTTTTTCCAGGAGAAGCCCTTCTGGTCGTAGCCGATCTCCTTGATCGCGGCGCGGACCTTCGGCTCCAGGCTTTTCAGGATCGCCTTGGTCTGGTCCTTGGAATTGGCGCGGACCTCGCCGGCCAGGACGATGCGGTTGGTGGTGACCAGAGTCTCGCAGGCGACGCGGGCCTCGGGGGCCTGTTCGAGGAAGGCGTCGACGACCACGTCGCTGATGCGGTCCGCGACCTTGTCGGGGTGGCCCTCGGAAACGCTCTCGCTGGTGAAGATATAGGACGGACGGGTCAAAGCTCTGCTCCTCGGAACCTACTCAGGTCCAATCGCGCGGAACCATATAAAGCAATGTTTATATCCGCAAGCGCATCACGGCGCCCTGAAACGCGGCCCTCAGGCCTTGGCGGCTTCAGCTTCCTCGTCGGCCATGGAGCGGACCAGGTCGAGCACGCGCCGGCGCACCGCGCCGCGGCGGATCTTGGGAAACAGCCCGGCCAGCTCCAGGCCCTCGGGGGTCGTCAGGAAGTCGTGCACGAACTGCTCGGCCCCGTTGTCGATGGCCTCGCCCGCCGCCTGGGACGGGTCGGCCAGGCCTTCGAAGAAATAGGCGATCTGGGTCTGCAGGGCGGCGGCGATCTCGTACAGCTTGCTGGCGCTGACCCGGTTGGCCGCGCGCTCGTACTTCTGCACCTGCTGGAAGGTCAGGCCGAGGCATTCAGCCAGCTTCTCCTGGCTGACGCCGAGGATCTTGCGCCGCGTGCGGATACGCGCACCGACGTGCAGGTCGATAGGGTTCGGGGATCGGTCGTCGGTGTCGCGCATCGATCTCGATCTGCTTGGGGGCCGTTATATTGCCCGCCCGCTAGGCTATGCCGTTTCCGCCATGCCGCGCCGTCCGTCAAGTCTCCATGCCATGGCGATTGAGATCAACAGAAACGCCGCAAACAGCCCGTCCCCCCATCGCCCATACGGGGTGGGCGCCAGGGCGGGGGGCAGGGGACCCTCTATGGCGCCCATGCGGCCAAGGCCCAGGTTAACCTTGGAATCCGAACGGCCATAGGCATCTACCAGGGCCGAGACCCCTGTCGGGGTGGCGCGGGCGAGGGGCAAACCCGCCTCGATCGCCCGGTAGCTGGCGAGGTTCAAATGCTGCAATGGGCCGGAGGTGCGACCAAACCACGCATCATTGGAAACATTGACGATGAGCGCCGCGCGGACCCCCGATATGTCCGCGCTCCGGCTTACGAAGCCGGGGAACAGGCTCTCGTAGCAGATCAGCGGCTGGACCCTTATTTGGCCCTGGCCGATCAGGATCGGCCGCGGCGGGGGGCCGGAACTGAAGCCGTCGCCCACCGCCACCATCTGCTTGACGCCCATCCACAGCGGCTCCAGCGGCAGGTACTCGCCGAACGGCACCAGCCGGTGCTTGTCGTACAGTCCCTGAACGCTGAGTTCCGGCCCGCGTAGGGCGACCAGGCTGTTGTAATATTTACCCTTTTCCTGGCGGTAGCCGCCGACCAGCAGTATCTGGCCCTGCGACATGGCGGCGGCGATCTGGGCCCTGGGCCAGGCGGCGGGGCTCAGGTAGTCGTCGAGGGCGGCGGGGATAGCCCCCTCCGGCCAGATGACGATGTCGGCGGGGCGGCCCGGCGAGGGGGTCAGGCGGGTGTAGCGGCCGACGATGTCGGTGAACATGGCCGTGTCGTACTTGGCCGACTGCGGCACGTCGGGCTGAACAATCCGCACCACCAGGGCGTCAGGCGCGGGGGCGGCGGCGCCGTGCAGGCGCTGGGCGCCGTAGCCCCAAAGGGCAGCCAGGGTCAGGGCCGCGGCCCCGGCGGCGATCAAGCCGCGCCGTCCTTCGCGCACCAGGGTCAACCCTGAGAAGACCGCCAGGGTCAGCCAGGTCAGGCCGTAGGCCCCCATCAGGGCCGCGCCCTGCGACAGGGCCGAGCCGGCGCGGTAGCTCTCGCCGGGCAGGTTCCAGGGAAAGCCGGTCAGGATGTGGCCGCGCGTCCATTCCAGGGCGGCGAAACAGCCGGCGAAGATCAGCGCCCGGCGCAAACTGGCCGATCCGCGCGTCAGGCGGCCGTAGAGCGCGGCGGCGGCGCCCCAGAACAGGGCCAGGCCCCCGGACAGCAGCACCACGGCGAACGGGGCCATCCAGCCCTGCCGGGCCGCATCGACCATGAAGGCCTCTGCAACCCACCAGACGCCGACCGCGAAATAGGCCGCGCCGGCCAGCCAGCCGGCCAGGAAGGCCGACCGCAGCGGGCGCGGACCCTCGACCCGGTCGATCAGCCGCATCAAGAGGCCGTAGCCGAGCAGGCCGGGCAGGAAACCGAACGGCGGGTGGGCCAGGGCGGCGGCGGCGCCACAAGCCAGTGCGAGGGTCCTGCGGACCCAGGCTTTCGAGAAGGTCACGCCGCGTCGGGGGCGGCGGGCGCAGGCTCGGCCACCCGCCGTAGGCGGATGCGCTTGACCCGGCGCGGGTCGGCGTCGGTGACCTCGATCTCGAACCCGGCCGGATGGGCGATCACCTCGCCCCGCTGCGGCACGCGGCCCGCCAGGGTGGTGACCAGGCCGGCGGCGGTGTCGATCTCCTCCTCGAGGTCCTCGGGCGCCAGGGCGACGCCGACGGCGGCCTCCAGGGTCTCCAGCGGGGTGCGGCCCGCGGCCTCGAACACCCCGCCCGGGCGTTCGATCACGTCCGGCGCTTCGGCCTCGTCGTGCTCGTCGTCGATGTCGCCGACCACCGCCTCGATCAGGTCCTCCAGCGTCACCAGGCCGTCGGTGCCGCCGAATTCGTCGATGACCAGCGCCATGTGGATACGGCTGGAGCGCATGCGCAGCAGCAGGTCGGCGGCGCGCATCGAGGCGGGCACATACAGGGTCTCGCGCCGCAGCTTGTGCAGCACCGGATCGTCCGGGCCGGGCTTCTCGCCGTCCTGCTCGGCCAGCAGCTTGAAGACGTCCTTGATGTGGGCGACGCCCAGCGGCTCGTCCATGGTGTCGCGGTAGATCGGCATGCGCGAGTGCTCGGACTCGGCGAAACGGGCCACCACGGCGGCGAAGGGCTCGGTGATCTCGATGGCGGTGATGTCGGTGCGCGGCGTCATGACCTGGGCGACGCGGACGGTCTGGAAGGCGTGGGCCTGGTCGACCAGGTCCGGCTCGCCGTTGCCGGGCTCGGGCCGTCCGTTGCGCTCGGGCTCGGGCTTGACGCCGCGGCGGCGGATCTGGCGCAGCAGGGCGCGGAAGCCGCGGCTGGCGGGCGCCGCGGCGGCCGTACTGGGAGGGTCTTCGGGGTTCGACATGGGGGGTGTGTGGAGGCCTTATGCGTCAGGCGTATGGATCAGCGACGCCCAGGCGGCCAAGGATCTGGCGCTCGCGCGCCTCCATGGTCTGGGCCTCGTCGTCCGTCTCATGGTCGAAGCCTACTAGATGCAGCACCCCGTGCGCCACCAAGTGTTGCAGATGGGCGGCCAGAGTCTTGCCCTGCTCGGCCGCCTCCCGGGCGCAGACGCCGTAGGCCAGGGCGACGTCGCCCAGGTGGTTTTCGGGCCCATTCTCGCCTGGCATGGCCGCCGCCGGGAAGGACAGCACGTTGGTGGCGGTGTCCTTCTCGCGGAAGCGGGCGTTCAGCTCCCGCACGGCTTCGTCGCCGGTCAGCAGGACAGCGACCCCGCCGGTGGGAATGTCGGCGTCCTCCAGGGCGGCCTCGGCGGCGATGCGCGCCAGGCCGGCGGCGTCGGCCAAGGCGGCGTCCCACGCGGGCTCCTCCACCTCGACCTCTATTCGATCCGTCACGGGGTCTCGGCCTCGTAGGCGCGGACGATGCGCTCGACCAGCGGGTGGCGCACCACGTCGGCGGCGGTGAAGCGGGCCACCGCCACGCCCTCCACCCCTTCCAGCAGGCCGACCGCGTGGGCCAGGCCGCTGTCGGCGGCGCGCAGCAGATCGACCTGGGTCGGATCGCCCGTCACCGCCATGCGCGAGCCTTCCCCTAGGCGGGTTAGCACCATCTTCATCTGCAGGCGAGTGGCGTTCTGGGCCTCGTCGCAGATGACGAAGCAGTGGCTTAAGGTGCGGCCGCGCATGAAGGCGATCGGCGCCACCTCGATCTCACCCTTGTCGCGGCGCCGCCGCATCTGGTCGACGCCGAGGATGTCGCTGAGCGCTTCCCAGATCGGGGCCATGTAGGGGTCGACCTTCTCGGTCAGGTCGCCGGGCAGGAAGCCGAGCCGCTCGCCGGCCTCCACCGCCGGGCGGGTGACCACCAGGCGGTCGACGTCGCCGCGCATCAGCATGCCGGCGCCGTGGGCCACGGCCAGGAAGGTCTTGCCGGTGCCGGCGGGGCCGAGGCCGAACACCAGCGGGTGGTCGGTCATGGCGTCCAGATAGCGGGCCTGGCCGGCGGTGCGCGGCGAGACCGGGCCGCGGCGGCCGGCCGACAGCGAGCCCTTGGTCTCCCCGACCCGCGCCTGGCCGATGGCGGCGCGCACGTCCGCGGCGGCGACATCCAGCCCCGCGTCGGCCCGTTCGCTCAGGATGGCGATGGCGCGCTTGGCGGCGGCCTTGCCGCGCGGGTCGCCGGCCAGTGAGACGCCGCCGCCGGGGGTCTCGATCAGGACCTTGAAGCCGTCCTCGATCAGGGCCGCGTGGCGCCCGCCGGCGCCGGCGACAGCGCGCACGGCCAGGTCGGACAGGGGGATGAATTCCGGGCTCTGACTCACGCCGCCTCGAAGGATTTGGAACGATCCGGCTCTAACGCGCCAGACAGGGCGTTGGGGCCAAGCTTGTCGATCCGCACCGGGACGATCCGGCCGATCAGGCGCTCGTCGCCGTCCAGGTGCACCGCCTGCAGATAGGGGCTGCGGCCGCCGATCTGGCCGGCATGACGGCCCTTGCGCTCGATCAGCACATTGAGGGTGCGGCCGACCTGGGCGGCGTTGAAGGCCTGGCGCAGGGCCTCAATCAGGGCGTTCAGCCGCGCCAGGCGCTCGGCCTTCACCGCCTCGTCGACCTGGCTGCTCATGGCGGCGGCGGGGGTGCCGGGGCGGCGCGAATATTTGAAGGTGAAGGCGCTGGCGTAGTTCGCCGCCTCCACCAGGGCCAGGGTGGCCTCGAAGTCGGCGTCGCTCTCGCCGGGGAAGCCGACGATGAAGTCGCCGCTCAGGGCCAGGTCGGGCCGTTGCGCGCGGATGCGTCCCACCAGCGCCAGATAGCTGTCGCCGGTGTGGCCCCGGTTCATGGCTTTCAGGATGCGGTCCGACCCCGACTGCACCGGCAGGTGCAGGTAGGGCATCAGGGCCTCGATCTCGCCGTGGGCGGCGATCAGGTCGTCGCGCATGTCCGACGGGTGGCTGGTGGTGTAGCGGATGCGGTCCAGGCCATCGATCCTGGAAAGCGCCCGGGCCAGGTCGGCCAGGCCGCCGATCTCGCTGGCGTAGGCGTTGACGTTCTGGCCCAGCAGGGTGACCTCGCGCACGCCCTGATCGGCCAGCGCCTGGGCCTCAGCCAGAATGGCGGCGGCCGGGCGCGACCATTCGGGGCCGCGGGTGTAGGGCACGACGCAGAAGCTGCAGAATTTGTCGCAGCCCTCCTGCACGGTGAGGAAGGCGGTGACGCCGTTGACCTGGCGCTCGGCCCCGCCGGCGCTTAAGGCGTCGAACTTGGCCTCCGGGGCGAAGTCGGCCGACAGGGCCTCGCCGTCGGCGCGGTGGGCGCGGGCGATCAGCTCGGGCAGCTGGTGATAGGCTTGTGGTCCGACCACCAGATCGACCGCCGGCTGGCGGCGCATGATCTCGGCGCCCTCGGCCTGGGCGACACAGCCGGCGACGGCGATCTTCATCCGCCCGCCTGTTTCGGCCTTCATGGCCTTCAGCTTGCCCAGCTCGGAGAACACCTTCTCGGTGGCCCGCTCGCGGATGTGGCAGGTGTTGAGCACCACCAGATCGGCGCCCTCGGGACTGTCGGTCAGGCCATAGCCCAGCGGGCGCAGCACATCGGCCATGCGCTCGCTGTCATAGACGTTCATCTGACAGCCGTAGGTCTTGATGTAGAGCCGCCGGGGCGGGGCGGCTTTGACTTCTTCCCCCAGAGCGCCTATGCGCTCTAGATCTTTCTGTGCGCGCATTTCTTCACGCGAACCGGTTTCCACTTCGCTCGAAATGCGCGTCATTCCTCGATCGGAACGCCGTACAGCTCCAGCCGGTGGTCGATCAGCTTGTAGCCCAGACGCTTGGCGATGGCGTTCTGCAGCGCCTCGATCTCGTCGTCGGTGAACTCCACCACCTTGCCGGTCTTCATGTCGATCAGGTGGTCGTGGTGGTGATCGGGCACTTCCTCGTAGCGCGAGCGGCCGTCGCGGAAATCGTGGCGCTCGATGATGCCGCTCTCCTCGAACAGCCGCACGGTGCGGTACACCGTGGCGATGGAGATGTGCGGGTCGATGGCGTGGGCGCGCCGGTGCAGCCCCTCCACGTCCGGATGGTCCTCGGCGCGCGACAGCACGCGGGCGATGACCCGGCGCTGCTCGGTCATCCGCATGCCTTTTTCGATGCACAGCTTTTCGAGGCGATCCAAGGGAAGCTCCAGGACGGGGGGCGGTCGTTTTTCAGCTTATAGTCGGCGGCGGCGGCGCTGTTAAGGAAAGACGCATCAAGAGGGCGTCCTCGCGATCCCCGTCCGTTTCGTAGTAGCCCCTGCGCAGGCCTGCGTCCTCGAAACCGGCGGCCCGATACAACCCGACGGCGGCGTGGTTGCGGCTGGAAACCTCCAGGAACATTTCCGTTGATCCGGCCTCCGACGCTCGGGTCAGGGCCGCGCCGAGCAGGGCTTTCGCCAGGCCCCGGCGGCGCTGGGCGGTGGCCACGGCCAGGGTCAGGATCTCCGACTCGCCGGCCACACCGCGCCAAAGGATGAAGCCGTCCTGCCCGGCGATCAGCCCCGCCACGGTGGGGTCGCCCAGGAAAACCTCGAAGGTTTCCTCGCTCCAGGGCCGGGGAAACGAGCCCGCGTGCAGCGCCGCCAGCAGGGCTGCGTCCACTGTCGCCGCCTCACGCATAGGCGTGGCGCATATAGACCGGATCGGCGGGGATGAGCGGGTCGCGGGCGCCCAGCAGGGCCACCAGCGTCGGGTCGCAGGCCTCCGGCATGACCTGCCGTGCGGCGGGGAAGGCGGCGGCCAGCAAGGCCGCGCCGTCGCCGATCAGCACCTGGGGCGCCTCCAGCCGGCCGGCGGCTTCGATGTCCAGCGTCACGGCGTCGTCGGCCGGCGCGCCATCCTGGAAAGCCTGGCAGTGGACCTGGCCGGCGCGGGCGTCCAGGACGGCCAGGACGCGGCCGTTGCCTCCCTGGCGGCCGAGCGTCTCCAGCACCCCGACCCCGGCGCAGGGCCTGTCCAGCGCGACGCTCAGGCCCTTGGCGAAGGCCAGGCCGATGCGCAGGCCGGTGAAGGAGCCCGGGCCGACGGTGACGGCGATGCGGTCGAGGTCGGAAAATCTCAGGCCGGCGGCTTTCATAAGCTCATCGGTCATGCCGGCGATGCGCTCCTGATGGCCGCGCTGCATCGGCTCGACCGCGCGGCTCAGCACCTCGCCGTCGCGGACCACGGCCCCGGCGCAGGCGGACAGGCAGGTATCGAGGGCGAGGACGATCACCCGATCGTCCGCCTTACAGCGTGGCTTCGACGGCGGTCACTTCCGGCACGTAGTGCTTGAGCATGTTCTCGACCCCGGCTTTCAGGGTCATGGCCGAGGACGGGCAGCCCGAGCAGGCGCCGCGCATGTGCAGGTAGACGACGCCGGTCTCAGGGTTGAAGCGGTCGAAGACGATGTCGCCGCCGTCCTGGGCCACGGCGGGGCGGATCTTGGCGTCGAGCAATTCCTTGATCTCGGCCACCACCTGGGCTGTGTCGCCCTCATAGACGGTCTCGTCGGCGGTTCCGTCCTCGCGCAGCAGGACCGGGCGGCCGCTGGTGAAGTGATCCATCACCGCCGCCAGCACCGGGGCCTTCAGATGGGCCCAGTCGCGGTCGTCGCGCTTGCCCACGGTGAGGAAGTCGCCGCCGAGATAGACCTTCGTCACCCCGTCGAGGGCGAACAGGGCGCTGGCCAGGGGCGAGCGGGCGGCGGCCTCGGCGTCGGGGAATTCGACCCCGCCGTCGTCGAGCACGGCGCGGCCGGGCAGGAACTTCAGCACCTGCGGATTGGGCGTGGCTTCGGTCTGGATGAACATGGGGGATAAATGGCGCTAGAGCGCCGACTCCGCAAGTTTCCTCAATTCCGAGCGGGTTTTCAGGCCCCCCAGAACCCCACGAGCTTGCGCACCTCGTCGACCACCGGGCGGGCGACCTGACGGGCGCGGGCGGCGCCGGTGGCGAGGATGGAGTCGATCTCGCCCGGGTCGTTCATGTAGTCGCGCATCTTCGCCGTCACCGGGCCCATGGTGGCGACCACCAGGTCGGCCAGCACCGGTTTGAAGGTCCCGAAGCCCTGGCCGGCGTATTCGGTCAGGACATCGAGCTTGGTGCGCTCGGACAGGGCCGCGAAGATGCCGACCAGGTTGTCGGCCTCGGGGCGGGTCGCCAGTTCCTCCAGAGTCTCCGGCAGGGGCGCCGGATCGGTGCGGGCCTTGCGGATCTTCTGCGCGATGGTGTCGGAATCGTCGGTCAGGTTGATGCGCGAATAGTCGCTCTCGTCCGACTTGCTCATCTTGGCCGAGCCGTCGCGTAAGGACATCACCCGCGCCCCCGGCCCCTGCACCAGCGGGTCGGGCAGGGGGAAGAAGCCTGGGGCGTCGTAGTCGTGGTTGAACTTGGCGGCGATGTCGCGGGTCAGTTCCAGGTGCTGTTTCTGGTCCTCGCCGACCGGCACGTGCGTGGCCTTGTAGACCAGGATGTCGGCCGCCTGCAGCACCGGATAGGTGTAGAGGCCGACGCTGGAGCGCTCCTTGTGCTTGCCGCTCTTCTCCTTGAACTGGGTCATGCGGTCGAGCCAGCCCAGGCGGGCGACGCAGTTGAAGATCCAGGCCAGTTCGGCGTGCTCCGGCACGGCGGACTGCGGGAAGATCGCCGCCTTGGCCGGGTCGAGGCCGGCGGCGAGATAGGCGGCCGCGATCTCGCGGGTCTGGGCGGCCAGTTTCGCCGGCTCCTGCCACACGGTGATGGCGTGCATGTCGGCGACGAAGATGAAGGTCGGCTGCCCGTGCTGCAGCCGGGCGAACTTCACCAGGGCGCCCAGGTAGTTGCCCAGGTGCAGGGCGCCGGACGGCTGCACGCCGCTCAGCACGCGCTGCGGGCCGGTGTAGGCGACGGGGGCATGGTCGGTCATGGCGCGGCTCTAACCGGTCCGGCCCGGCGCCACAAGTTCGCTCCTAGAGCAGACCGGGTCCCGAGGGGGTGTTGCCGAGGTCTTCCTCCACCGGCCCGGTGCGGCGGCGCAGGGCGGCCTTCACCTCGGCGAGCTTGAGGCCCCCCGTGGCGAACAGCAGCGGCAGGTAGGCGAGGCCGCCGACGGCCACGGTCAGGGCCAGGGCGATCTCCTTGGCCCCGACGGCCTTGCCGTTGAGGTGGAACAGCTGGAACGGCTCCTCGATCAAGGCGCGCCAGTGGCCGGCGGCGATCAGCATCGCGGCCAGGACCGCCGTCGCCACGCCGATCCGCGCCAGCCGCGACCAGGTCGCCTTCGTCGGGCTGTAGTCGCCGCGCCGGCTCAGACGCAGCGCCATCTGGCCGACGTTTATCCAGGAGGCAAGGGCGGTGGCGGCGGCGATGCCGGGCACGCCAATGACCTGAAACAGCGCCACGCCGAGCACGATATTCACCACCATGGAGATCAGGGCGAAGCGCATCGGCGACTTGGTGTCCTGGCGGGCGAAATAGGCGCGCGAATAGAGCTGCTGCAGCACAAACGCCGGGGTGCCCAGGCCGTAGAAGAACAGCGCCGCCGCCGTCTGCTGTCCGTCGAAGGCGGTGAACTGCCCGCGCACATAGAGGGCGTCGGAGAGGAAGCCCGGGATCGCCGCCATGGCCGCCGCCGCCGGCAGGGTCAGGGCCATGGCGAAGGTCACCGCCTGGTCCATCGACGATTGCGCCGAGGCCTGGTCGCCCGAATGCACGGCGCGCGACAGGCGCGGCAGCAGGGCCACGCCGATGGCGACGCCGACCAGGCCCAGCGGCAACTGGTAGAGCCGGTCCGCCGTGGCCAGCCAGGTGCGGCCGCCGTTCTCGAAACTGGCCAGGTTGGAGGAGACGAAGATGTTGACCTGCACCGCGCTGGCGGCGATGGCGCCCGGCACGGCGCGGCCGACCAGCTCCTTCACCGCGGGCGTCAGGGTCGGCAGCCGCCAGCGGATGCGCGCGCCGGTGCGCTTGACCCCCCAGGCCAGCAGGATCGCCTGCAGCACCCCGGCGACGATCACGGCGATGGAGCAGGCGTAGGCGGCGGCGACCGGGTCGTGCTGCGGGATCACGGCGACGAGCAGGCAGAGGTTCAGCACCACCGGCGCCACGGCTGACAGCACAAACCGCCCGCGCGTGTTCAAGACCCCCGACATCAGGGCGACGATGGCCATGCAGGGCAGGTAGGGCATGGTGATCTGGGTCAGGATCACCGCCAGTTTGAACTTCACCGGGTCGTCGGCGAAGCCGAAGTTGATGCCGTACATCAGCCACGGCATGGCCAGGCAGCAGACCACGGTCAGCACGATGGTGGCGGCGGCGATGGTGGCCATGGCGTCGCCGGCCAGGCGGTCGGCGGTCTCCTCGCCATCGATCTCCAACGACTTGGAATAGGCCGGCACGAAGGCGGCGGCGAAGGCCCCCTCGGCGAAGATGCGGCGGAACAGGTTGGGGAAGGCCAGGGCGGTCTGGAAGGCGTCGGCGGCGGGGGTGGCGCTGGCGCCCAGTTTGGCGGTGATGAAGACGTCGCGGGCGAAACCGAGGAAGCGGCTGACCAGGGTCAGGGACGAGAAGATCATCGAGGAGCGGATCATTCCGCCCTCCTTGACCAGTTCCTTCTTAGCGCCCCCGCCCATCTAAGCCCCTAGCGCGCCGCGCTGGCCCGCGCCCGCTGCAGGCGCGGCTGGGCCGTGTCCGGCTCGGGGGTGTCCATGGCCGCCAGCAGGCTGGCCTTGAGGGCGGCGATGCGCTTGGCGTCGGTCAGTTTGCCGCCGCTCAGGGTCTGCACATAGAAGGCGTCGACCGCCCGCTCGCCGTAGTTGTCGATGTGCGCCGACTGGATCGACAGCCCCGCCTTGGCCAGCACCCGCGCCAGGGCCTCCATCACGCCGGGCCGGTCGCGGCCCGAGGCCTCGACCACGGTCGAATGTTCGGAGGAGTCGTTGTCGACGGCCACCGAGGGGGCGATGGAGAAGGCCGCCGCCCGGCCCAGCTCATAGGGCCGCCGCGCCTCGAGCTTCGATGTCTCGCCGCGCGCCGCCGCCTCCAGCACCTGGCCCAGCCGCTGCAGCAGCCGCGGGTTGTCGCAGCCGAACGGCTCGCCGGTGACGTCCTGCACATAGAAGGCGTCGAGCGCCTGGCCCGAGCGGGAGGTGAAGACCCGCGCCCCGACCACATTGGCGCCCAGGCTGTTGATGGCCAGTGCCAGGTCGGCGAACAGGCCCGGCCGGTCCTTGGCGGCCACCACCACCTCGGCGGCGTTGACCGCGCGGTCGATGCGCGCCTCCGCCGCCGCCCCGCCTTCCGCCGCCGCGCGGCGCGACAGGCCGGCGTGGGCGATCAGCTGGCTGGTGGGGAAGGCGACGAAATAGGCGTCTTCAAGTTCGGCGGCCCAGGTTTCCGCGGGCGGGTCGGCGGCCAGCAGTTCGGCGCGGGCGCCGGCGGCCTGTTCGGCATGGTGGCGGCGCACATTCGCCGCGCCCTCGGCGCCGCGTCCGCCGCGGAACACCGCCTCGGTGGCGGCGTAAAGCTCGCGCAGCAGCTGGCCTTTCCAGCCGTTCCACACGCCGGGGCCCACCGCGCGGATGTCGGCCACGGTGATCACCAGCAGCAGGCGAAGGCGTTCGGGGTTCTCGACGATCTTGGCGAAGGCGGCGACGGTGCCGGGGTCGGCCACGTCGCGCTTCTGGGCGAAGTCGCTCATCACCAGGTGGTGCTCGACCAGCCAGGCGGTCAGGTCGACCTTGGCCTTGTCCATGCCCATGCGCTCGGTCACCGCGCGGGCCGCGCGGGCGCCGCCGATCTCCTGCCCGTCCGGTCCGCCCTTGCCGGTGTCGTGCAGCAGCATGGCCAGGAACAGCGTCTCGCGATCGTCGATCAGCGGCATGATCGAGGCCGACAGCGGATGCTCGTCGGCCAGCCGCCCGGCGACGATGTCGCTGATGGTCCCCACCGCCCGCAGGGTGTGCTCGTCCACCGTGTAGGAGTGGTACATGTTGAACTGCATCTGGGCGACGACGCGGCCGAATTCCGGGATGAAACGGCCCAGCACCCCGCTCTCGTTCATCAGGGTCAGGACGCGGTAGGTGTCGCGCCCGCGCGCCAGCACATCGAGGAACGCCTTTACCGCCTCGGGGTCCTTGCGCACGCGGGCGGTGATCAGGCCGAGACTCCGCGTCACCGCCGTGAAGGCTTCGGGATGGATGTCGAGGTCGCGCTGGTCGGCGACGTGGAACAGGCGGATAAGGTCGACCGGGTCGGACTCGAATACCGACGGGTCCTCGATATTGAGGCGGCCGTTCTCCTCGAAGAAGCCTTCGTGGTCGATGGTCTTGCGGCGGGTCTTGCCCGAGCGCGGCAGGAAGCGCGACAGGCCGCGCGGCTCCAGCTTGAGGTGGTTGGCCTCCAGGCTGGCGGTGAAGGCGCGGGTCAGGGCGCCGACCTCCTTGGCGATCAAGAAGTAGCGGCGGGTGAAGCGCTCCACCGCCGGCTGGTCGGCTCCGCTGCGGGTGCGGTCGCCATAGCCCATGCGGCGAGCGATCTCCGGCTGCAGGTCGAAGGTCAGGCGCTCTTCCGGCCGGCCGGTGGTGAAGTGCAGATGCGCGCGCACCGCGTGCAGGAAGTCGAGCGCGCGATTGAAAGTGCGGCGCTCGCGCTCGTCGAACATGTCGAGGCTGAACACATGATCGCTGTCGACGCCGTGCAGGTATTCGGCGACCCAGATCAGGGTGTGCAGGTCGCGCAGACCGCCCTTCCCCTCCTTGACGTTGGGCTCGACCATGTAGCGGCTCATGCCGGCGCGGGCATGGCGCTCGTCGCGTTCCTTAAGCTTGGCGGCGACGAAGGCGGCGGCCGAGCCGGCGGGCTTGATCACCTCCTCGCGGAAGCGCTTGTCCAGGTCGCGCGCCAGGTCCTCGTCGCCGGTCAGGCGGCGGGCTTCCAGGATCGAGGTGCGGATGGTGAAGTCGGCCTTGGAGAGCTTGATGCACTGCTCCACCGTGCGCGAAGCGTGGCCGACCTTGAACCCCAGGTCCCACAGCGCATAGAGCATGAACTCGATCACGCTCTCGGCGTGCGGCGTCTGTTTGTAGGGGCGCAGGAACAAGAGATCGAGGTCGCTGTAGGGAGCCAGGGTGCCCCGCCCGTAACCGCCCACCGCCAGCAGACACAGGCGCTCGCCCTCGGTCGGGTTGCGGGCGCGGAACATGTGCACGGTGGTGAAGTCGTACAGGGCGGTGACGACCGTGTCGGTCACCCCGCTGAGCAGCCGCGCGGTCTCGATGCCGCCGGCGCCGTTCTCTAATCTCTCCTTGGCGATCATCCGGCCGCGGAACAGCGACTGGCGCAGGATATCCAGCGCCCGGCGGCGCTGCTCGACCGGATCGCCCAGGGCGTCTAGCGCGGCGGCGGACAGGCGCGCGCGCAGGGCGTGGCCGTCGACGACGTATTCGAGCTTGGTGGGCTTGAGGCGGCGGGGCATGGGCTCGCAGGGTTACCGGTGTTCGCCCATCCATATAAGTGGGCGCGGGGGTTGTCGCAGGTTTAAGCGGGCGGCGCGGGCGAATGTCTTTCAAACGCCAGGAATGCTCCCTTCCCCCTTCATGGGGGAAGGGCGGGGGGTTGGGGGTGGCGGACAGCGGTTCACCCCCTATCCCAACCTTTCCCCCATCCAGGGGGAAAGGAGCTTGGCGCGGCTAGATCAGCCCCTTGAGCCGGTACAGCGTGTCCAGCGCCTCGCGCGGGCTCATATGGTCGATGTCCAGCTCGGCCACGGCCTTGGCCACGGCGGAGTTGGCGACCGGGTCGGGCGCCGCTTCCTCGGCGAAGGCGGCGAACAGCGGCAGGGCCTCCAGCCCGCTGGCGGAACGCCCCTCCCGTTCAAGTCTATCCAGCACCTCGCGGGCGCGCACCACCACCGCCATCGGCACCCCGGCCAGCTTGGCCACCTGCACCCCGTAGGAGCGGTCGGCCGGTCCCTCCTGCGCCTCGTGCAGGAACACCAGTTCGCCGTTCCACTCCCGCGCCTTCATCGACAGGTTGGACAGGTGCGCCAGGCGCCCCTCCAGCACCGCCAGTTCGTGGTAGTGGGTGGCGAACAGGGCGCGGCAGCGGTTGGTTTCATGCAGGGCCTCGACGCAGGCCCAGGCGATGGCCAGGCCGTCGTAGGTGGCGGTGCCGCGGCCGATCTCGTCCAGGATCACCAGCGACCTGGGCGTGGCCTGGATCAGGATGGCGGCGGTCTCGACCATCTCCATCATGAAGGTGGAGCGCCCGCGCGCCAGGTCGTCGCCGGCGCCGACGCGGCTGAACAGCTTGTCGACCACCCCCAGCCGAAGCGATTTGGCGGGGACGAAGGCTCCGGCCTGGGCCAGCACCGCCAGCAGGGCGTTCTGGCGCAGGAAGGTCGATTTGCCGGCCATGTTCGGGCCGGTGACGATGGAGAGCCTGGGCCCCGCCGCCCCGTCGGCGTCGAGCCGGCAGTCATTGGGGGTGTAGGGCTCGCCCGCGCGCTTGACCGCCGCCTCCACCACCGGATGCCGCGCGGCCACCGCCTCGAAGGCCAGCGACAGGTCGACGCGCGGCCGCACCGCGCCGCAGTCGGCGGCCCATTCGGCGACGGCGCTGGCCACATCGAGGGACGCAAGCGCCGCGGCGGCGGCCTGGATCGGCGCGGCCAGGCTGACGGCCTGTTCGCGCCAGGCCTCGAAGGTTTCCACCTCGATGGCCAGGGCGCGTTCGCCGGCGGCGGCGATGCGGGCGTCCAGGTCGGCCAGTTCGACGGTGGTGAACCGCACCTGGTTGGCCATGGTCTGGCGGTGGATGAAGATGGCGTTGAGCGGGGGCTGCAACAGCGGGTCGGCCTTGCCGGCGGTGGCCTCGACGAAATAGCCCAGCACGGCGTTGTGGCGGACTTTCAGGGATACGCCGCTCTCGGCGATCAGCCGCTGTTCGAGCTGGGCGACCACCCGGCGGCTGTCGTCGCGCAGCGCGCGGGCCTGGTCGAGTTCGGGGCGGACGTCGGCAGCGACGAAACCGCCGTCGCGGGCCTGGGCCGGCAGGTCGGGGCCGAGGCCGGCTTCGAGGGCGGCGAGATAGTGCGCCAGCTCCGGATGCAGGGAGACGGTCAGCCGTTGCAGCGCCGACTGCACCGCGTCGGGCGGGATGTTGAGCGGATCGCCGGCCTGGGCCGCCAGGCCGCCCAGCTTCTCGCCGCAGATCAAGGCGTCGCGCAATGTGCCGAGGTCGCGTGGGCCGCCTCTGCCGAGAGCGAGACGAGAAAAAGCCCGCTCCAGGTCGCCGGCGTTTTTCAGCCCCTCGCGCATGCGGCGGCGCAAATCGCTGCGCTCGAAGAACCATTCCACCGCGTCCAGCCGCCGGTCGATCCGGGCCGGGTCGAGCAGCGGCCGCGCCAGACGGCTGGCCAGCAGCCGCGCCCCGCCGGAGGTGACCGTGCGGTCGATGGCCGCCAGCAGCGATCCGTCGCGCGAACCGGACGTGCTGCGCTCGATCTCCAGGCTGGTGCGGGCGGCCGGGTCGATGGCCATGACCTCGCCCTGGGCGGTGCGGCGCGGCGGGCGCAGCGACGGCGCCTTGCCGGCCTGGGTCGTCTCCAGGTGGGCGGCGATGAGGCCAAGGGCGCTGATCTCGGCGGCTGAAAACTCGCCAAACCCGTCCAGGGTCTGCAGGCCGTAGAGGCGCTGCAACCGGCTGCGGCTGGCGTGCGGTTCGGCCAGGGCGGACGCCATGGGCTGCACCATGCCGCCGATGCCGCGCAGGACGCTTGCCAGGCTTTCATCCGCGAACAGCCGGGCGGGGACCAGCACCTCGGCGGCGCCCAGGGACGCCAGGGCCGCGGCGATGCCGTCGAGCGTCACGCTCAGCACCTCGACCTCGCCGGTGGAAAGCTCGACCGAAGCGACGGCGGCCGTGCCGGCCCGCACCGCCACGGCGGCCAGGCGGTTGGCGCCGCGCGCGTCGAGCAGGCTGTCCTCGGTCAGGGTCCCCGGCGTGACCACCCGCACCAGTTCGCGGCGGACGATGGCCTTGCCGCCGCGTTTGCGCGCCTCGGCCGGGTTCTCCATCTGCTCGCACAGGGCGACCTTGAAGCCGGACCGCACCAGCTTGGCGAGATAGGCCTCCGCCGCATGCACCGGCACGCCGCACATCTGGATCGGCCGGTCGTTGTGTGACCCGCGCGCGGTCAGGGCGATGCCCAGCGCCGCCGAGGCCTTCACCGCATCGTCGAAGAACAGCTCGTAGAAATCGCCCATGCGGAAGAACACAAGGGCGTCGGGCTGCTGCGCCTTGGCGTCGAAGAACTGCTGCATAACCGGCGTGGCGCCGGCGGCGTCTGGAAACTCGGGCGCTGCGGGGGAGGCGTCGTCCATCGTCCCATGTTTAGCGGGATAGGGGGGATTCGGAAGGTTTGGACCGAAGCGAACTGTGGAGACTTTGGTTAAGCTTTTAGTTGCTGGTTTGTTCTCTTTGTGAAATGGTCCTTTCAACCGGGAGGGCGGACCATGAAGCGTGGCTTGGAGACGTTTTGTCTGGTGCTTGGTTCGTCGGCCGCAGCTGCTGGCGGCGCGATGGCGCAGACCCCGGACGGCGCCGGTCCGCCAACGACGGCCATGATCGCCGTCACGCTTGGGGCTCTGGTCGCCGCCCTGGTCGGCGCGGTGGTCTGGGACGGCCGCCGTCGGCCGTCTGGCGTCAAGCTTTGGGCTATGATCGTCGCCGGCGCGAAATTCCTGCCCCGGCACTGGCGGCGGGCTCCTGGTCTTCTCGTGGTCGTGGTGATCGCCTACGCGCTCCGCTTCATCTTCGAACTGAGCGACCCGGAAAGCGCTTCGGCCATCGGCTTGGGACTCGTGGCCGGCGGTTTGCTGTTTCTGTTCGAGGCCTCCGGACTGCGGCTGGCGTTTCTTGATCGAGACAGGGGTTTCAAACTCGGCTGGCTCGGATTCAGCCTGGGCGAGGCGGAAGCCCTGGTCTACGGGACGCGGCTGATATTGCTCATCGCCTATGTCGCTGCCTTCGCCGTCGGGGCGGGCGTGGTGGCCGGACTTTACTACTTGCTGCGACCGTTGGGACAGGAATCCCAATTGATGATCTGCGGCGCCTTGGCGGGCGCGTTGTTCGGAGTCCTGTTCGCCATGACGGGACGGCTGCTCCTGTTCACGCCGGCGTCTGTGGCGGGGAGAGAAGTCGATCCCGTGGGTGCGTGGAAGGCCAGCCACGGCTTGGCCGGGTACGGTCTTGCGGCTGTGCTTACGGCCTATATCCTGGTCTTTCCGCCCGTGTTCCTGGGAGCCAATGCGGTCCTGGGGCCGAACGCACCAGTCATGCCGGTGCTGTACGGTCTGCTGATGGCGGCGAGCACCTCGTTCATCACTGGCTGTTCGTCCTATCTGGTCAATACGGTCATGCCGGCGAAGCCGAAGTCGGATTTGGTCTTCGCGCCATAGAAACGCCGGTCGCCGTCGTGGCTATCTCGGTCCCAGCCTGCCTTTTCCCAGAACCTGGCGACGCCAGGGCGTGGGCTCGCCCACCGCCTACCGCACCGGCGGCAAGTCGAAGCCGTAGCGCTTCTTCACGCGGGGATCGGGCCGCACCACCAGGTCGGGTCCGACGATCTTCTGCCAGTTTTCCTCCGGGCAGATTTTCTCGGTGATCGTCGCCGGGTCGGCGCGCTTGTAGAGCAGCGTCGCGGTGACCGGCTTGGTCAGGGCGACCGGATCGGTGATGTCGACGTCAATCCGCAGGGTGTCGCGGTCCACTAATCTGAAGTGCTCGACGAGGTGCGCCTTGTCGGAGTGGGGCAGGTTGTAGCCGAAGGTCATCTCCGGGCGCACGCCGATGGTGTCGGCGACGAACACGCCGCCCTCCCACTTGCCGATGGAATCGCCCTTGACCGTGTGCAGCAGTTCGTCGCCCTTCAGGTGCGGCCGGCCGTCGGCGTAGATCCAGCGCACGGTGGTCTGGTATTCGAACACCAGCTCGACCCGGCCCGGCGTCTGCACCACCTCCATGCCGCTCAGGTCGTCGCGCAGCACGTAGTCGTCGATCGGCCCGGCCGGCCAGCAGCTGTTGTCGGGGTTGCCGTAGGGTGCGCCCTTGAGGTCGGCCGCATAGCGGTCTGCCAGGACTTTCGCCCAGGCCGGCTTGTAGGGGAATCCCGCCTGATGGCGGTTGGCGTCGACCGGCGGCAGCGCCTTGCCGTCGACCTTGAACACCACCCGCTGTCCCGGCGCCGGGCGCCAGAAGCCGCCGATCGGCGGATGCGCCGGGTCGGCGTAGTAGCCGTTGAGCGGCGCGGTCTGCGCCCCCGCGCCCGTGGCCGCGAACAGGAACGCAGCCGCGCAGGCGACACTGAGCTGGCGGGTCATTCGGCGTTCTCCGACCAGGCGTCGTCCGGCAGGTCGAAGCCGTATTTCAGCCGCTTGCCCATATCCACCGTGACGATCTGGTTCTCGTCGGGCGTGTTGCGGTTGTTCTCGACGCAGAAGTCTTCCGTCGTGCGGTCTCCCGGCGGCGAGCGCTTGTAGATCAGGGTCGTCGTCGCCGGCCGCTCCAGCCCGACCGGATCGTTGATGGTGATGTCGATCGCAAGCGTGTCGGCGTCGGTCTTGCGGAACCGCTCGACCAGATGCAGCTGCTCGGAGTGCGGCATGTTGAAGCCGAGGCTGAATTCGCGGCGCACGCCGATGGTGTCGACCACCAACGTGTCGCCCTCCCAGCGGCCGATGGAATCGCCGTGCGATGTCGGGACCAGCTTGTCGCCGGCCAGATGCGGCCGCCCGTCGGTGTGAATCCGCCGCACTTGCGTGAGGCGTTCATGCACGATCTGGAAGCGGCCCGGAGTCTGGGTGATCTCGATCGGCGATGGATAGCCGATGTAGTCGTGGTAGACGCCCTGCGGCCAACAGGCGCCGCCGGGTTCGCCATAGGGTTTCTGCGCCCGGGCCGAGGCCTGGCGGGCGGCGAAGGCCGCGGCCCAGTCGCTCTTGTAGGGGAAGCCAACCTGCATCTGTTCGATGTCGCGGCGCGGCAGCTGCTTGCCGTCGACGAAATAGATCGGCCGCAGGCCCGGCACGGGACGATAGAAACCGCCAAGCGCGGGTTTCCCGGCCTCGGCGTTGTAGATGTTGTCGTCGTTCTTCTGCGCGAACGCCGCCGTCGCGGAGAGCGCCAGTATCGCCGCCGCGCAGGCCGACAGCCCGGCGCGGCGCCATCGCGCATTGATGCCCTGCATCATGGTCATTAGGTGTCGCCGACGGTCTTGCCGTTCTCCAGCACGGCCTTGAGGAATCCCCCGCCGTGGCTGCCGTCGCGCATCGGGTTGTGGGTGATGGTGATCTTCTCGCCCGGATGGATGGTGTTCTTCGACCAGCCGGCCCGCGTCATGCCGCCGATGCCGCCGCCCTCGAACCCCCAGCGCACCGGCGCGCCGCCGCCCGGCGGCGGGGCCCAGATGAAGATCCACACATGCGGGTTGGTCCATTCCAGCTCGTCGACGACCCCGCTGATGGTGGCTTCCTTGGTGCGGTCGAAGGCGGCGTAGGAATGATGCGCCAGGACCGGGCCGCTTCCTAAAAGGACCGCCAAAGCCGCCGCCGAAGCGAGTTTCCACGCGATGCGCGCCATGACCTTAATCTCCCACCTGGGGCGCTTATGTTCGCGAAGCCCCTTGGAGGTCGACCGTAGGCCGTCTTGGAAATCGCGACAACTGGGTCTTGAGGTGGGAGGCCGCGTTCGGGCGCTGCAGTGCGCGAGCGCCAATGGCGGCGACGTGTATGGAGCCCGAGGCGGTTAGTTTGTGGAAATAGCGGAAAGTGATAGTTCCAGCCTGCCCAGATCAGACATCACCTGCTCGGTGATCATGCTGATTTGCTCATCCGTATGGTCCGGCATTATGAGCGGCCTAAAACGGGCGAGAGCCATGTTTGCCAGCTCAATCACTTCCAAAATATTGATCAACTCTGCGCGCCGATAAGCCAGAGTATATTCTCGTATATCTGGGGCGAGGCGTGGCTCGCCGCCTTCGAACATTTTTCCCTGAAACCGGATGTCGTCTTTGGCCCCAACCAGTAACAACAGATCCGCATCATCGTCGGTATGACCAAACCGGCTGTGGGCGAAGGGATTGCGAAGCTTCATCGTATTGCCATGTTTCTGCAAAATCGTTCGCAATAGGTCGTGCCGATCTTGCGTCAAAAACATCGCTGCGATGGTTTCGAATGCGGCGACTTTTTTGCATCGCTTTGATGGCTGACTAGCACCTTCGCCACCCGATCAGCTACTTGCGGAGCCAAGCAAAGAACAATTTGCGCTAGCAGTAGTTCGGCCCAGGAGCTCGCGAGAATTATCTTGAGTGCAAGCATCGCATGCTCTGGACGCGCGTCGCAGGCGAGACCGCTCTGCAAGCTGTAGGCCTTCACATGCGGAAGTTGTGACAGGGGCTGAGGCATCGCGTCCTTCGACTATCGACGGGTTGCCCCTTAGCGGACTCCATCACGCAAAAACCTGGGTCCAGGCCTGCGCCGGGATGAGCGGAGTGGGGACGATCAGTCCTTACACTTTTCCGGTATTATGGCGCAAACGCCACGGGCTTTCTGAGGCGACGGTAGGGCTCCCGGCCTAAACTGGCCAGATGGAACGCCCCAATACGGTTTCGGGACTTCTGGATAAGCGCCGGGAGATCGCGGGCCGGATCGAACACGCCCAAGGCCAGATGCGCCAGCTTGTCGTGGAACTGGACGCCTTGGACCTTGTGATCCGGCTATTCGATCCCGAGGCCATTCCGACCGGCTCCAAGCCCTACCCGCCGCGCGCCATAGCCTTCCGGGGGGAGATCAGCCGCGTGGTGCTGGATGCCCTCAGGGAAGCGCCTGGGCCTGTTGCTACCGCCTCCCTCGCCCAAGCCGTCATGGACGGGCGCGGGCTCAATCCCGACGACACAGAGATGCGCCGAACCCTCAAACAGCGCGTGCGTCTCTGCCTGCGCCGCATGAAGGCCAAGGGGACGCTGTTTGAGGTTCCGTTGGCCGGGGGCCGCAAGGGTTGGGCGTTGGCGAACTCGACCCCGTCGAGGGCGAGCGCGCTTTCGCAAAGCTAAGTGACAGGTTGCTTCCTCCGGCAAAGCCTAAGGATTCCAAGGACTCTTGACTTTTAGGGTGAAGGCGCCGACCCTATAAACGCGCCAAGGCGCGCCGGGGTGTGGACCCCCGACGCGCTCCGGTTCCTAACCCTTGTGGAAGGGGCCGGACTGCCCCGTTCGGTTATGCGGCGGCGTAGCACATGGCGTTCTCCTATGGGGTGCCGATAGGCCCCTGTTGGTGGCGACCGAGGGATTGCGGTCAGATGCAATCGTCCCTCGGACGGAATGGAGTGGAGACGGGGGGAATCGAACCCCAGGGGAGACATTGCAGGTTGTTCCTGGGCACCAGCCCTCCGTCCCCAAACTAGATCAAGGTGGCCTCCTCGTTTTGCGAGGGGGCCACTTCCGCGTCGGACAGGTAGTAACGCGTTCCGACGCGCTTGATTTGGGTGCTCTCAACCATGCGGCTGAGGCTGTTGTAGACGTAGTTTGGCCGGGCGCTGACCCGCGCGCCGTAGTCCGGGTGCGTACTGAGCTGGTCGCGTAGCTCACCCGCCGTCAGCCCCCGTGGGGCTCCGCTCAGCGCCTCCAAGACAACGGTCCGGAAATCGGGCTTGGTGTCCCTTGCGGCAGCGAACCTGGGATCAATCAATTCGCCGCTCTTCACCCTCTGATACACCGAGGGCGCATAGAGAAGGGTTCCGTGCTTCACGATCTCTTCCAAATCCACCAGCCGCTTGATCACCGTATATATGGCGCCGGGGCTTCGGACGATTTTCGCTCTTATCGCAGTTTGCTTCAGGTGGCTGCTCAGTTCCATGGTTGTTCTCCCGACTACCTGGAGGCCGAGCGAGATTTTCACGGCGGCGGCCAGGGTGGTGTTGTCGGTAATCACCCACTCGGTCAGCGAGGCGTCCTTGGGCTTTTCGAGCGGCGCGGCATCTTGGGCCAAGACCATATAAGCCGCCACTTTCCCCTCTAGATGGGCTTTTCGCTCGGTGAGCCGGTCCAACTCCTGTACGATTTCCACGATTTCCCGGCGCCAATCAGCGAGCTGGTCAGCGGTCAGGCTCAGGACAAGGGATTCGGAATTGGAAGCGGTCACAGGCCATGGTTAGGTCTGATCCACCCCCTCTGTCAACACCCCCTCACTAGTCACCCGGTGGGGTGCGGGCTGGGAGTCGCTGGGCTCGGTACGGGAAATCCCATATCGCCGATTATTCCACGGAAGCTAAGCCGCGACTACGCCGCCAGGTGGCGCTGCCAGTAGCCGGAGAAATCGACGCTGGGCTTGGCGGCCAGGGCCAGATGGGCGACCCGCTGGACTTGCTCACCATTGGCGACCCGGCGGCTATCCTCGCGCCACGCAGCCTCTTGGGCGTAGCGCAGCAGGTAGGGACCGGAAATGTGGTGGTGAATGCCGACTTCGGCGCGGCGCAGACGGGAGAAGTATTCTTCGGCCCAATTGGTGCAGGCCCCGTCGAGCGAATAGGCCTCGCTGTGGTTGACGCGCTTCATTTCAAACTTGGCGTGCAGGCTGTCCCATGAGGAAGCCTCATCGGCATTCACGACCGTTCCGGGGGCGACATGAGACTTGATGAAGGCGGTCGCGGCCTTCTCGCTACGGAACACCGCCGGGAGGGAGTTGCCGTCACGCTCGCGGATGATGACCACGACCCGGCGCTTGCCGGTTTGGTTTTCGGAAAGGCGGCGATCCCGGCGGTTCTCGACCTGATTAGCGGGCTTGGAGTAGCCGCCGAAGTAAGCGCCGTCGATCTCGACCGTCTCGCCTTCCCCGCCCAGCGTGCGCCCGCGCATTTCCAGCGCCATCGCCTCGCGGAGCTTATGGCAGAGGACAAAAGCGGCCTTATACGAGAGGCCCAGATCGCGGCTCATCGCCAACATGCTCTTGCCCTTCACTTCGTTACAGAAGATCGCGATGGCGGCCAGATACATGCGGAGCGGGAGCTTGTGAGAGGCGAACAGCGTCCCCGACGTGATGGTGAAATCCTTGGCGCAGGCCCGGCAACGGAAGCGGGCCGAACCGTTGGGACGGCGGCAATCGTAGGCGTCGTCACTGGCGCAGAAAGGGCAAATCGGCTCCCCGTCCGTCTCCGGCCAGCGCACTTGGCGGAACGTCTTTTCGGCTTGATCGTCCGTCATGCGGAAAACCGTGGCGAGAGAGAGCGTCTTGGCGGCGCGGGAGAGAAGGAAGTGTTGGGCCATTTGCAATCACATCTGTTCGTTTGGCAAACACATGTGTATGGAAGGCGGCGATCACTTGCAATAGGAAATCGAACAGATATGTTCGTTTTCTGTCCGAACCGATCAGGAAACGATTATGGCCGCATCAAGCGACGAATGGGCCGACCTGGCCAAACGCACGCTCAAGGGCGAGATGGCCCGTGCTGGCGTGCGTCATGGTGAGTTGGCCAAGCGCCTAACCGAAATGGGATTGCCGGAAACTGAGGCTTCCGTTCAGGTCAAAATCAACCGGGGGGCTTTTCCGGCTTGGTTTCTACTGGCGGCGATGAAGGCGCTGGGGACGACGACGCTACGTCTGGACTGATGAAGCCGAACAGGAACATGGGCCGCTCGCCCTGGGCTTCCGCGTAGGCTTTCAGATTTTCCCGGCTCACCCGCACATAGTGGTTGATGGGCCTATCTACGAAGTGGGCCAGCGGATTCGTGTCCGGCTCGGGTATCAGTTCCTTACTCAAAATGGCGGCCTTCAATCGCGCCATGCAGGCCTGAGCGGGCGATGAAAGAAGGAGATAGGTGGCTGGGGGGATGATTTCGACCCAAAGAGAGGCCGCCTGCCAAAGCTCGAACGAGCGAGACTTGGACCAGTTTAGACTAGCCTCCCGAGCCGTAGCCCTTTTCTGCTCGCGTAGGGCGTCAACAACAGATGGGCCGATAGCGGGCGTAATCACCGGGACGGGGTGCTGCGTAACATGTCGAATCACATAGTCCGCGAGGGCGAGCCACACGATGCCCTGTAAGATCAGAAGCCACCCCCACCAGGGCAAAAGATGCGATCCGCCCATCACCATTTCCCCGATGGAGGGCAGATAGTGGTTTGGCCAAACTTGGGAAAAAACACCGCTGAACGTGTCGTAGCTGGCCAGTAGAAACCATCCGCCGAGCGCGAGGCGAAACCACCACTGATCCCAGAGGATTTCCTTAGCCGCCTTGAAACGGGAGCGCAGGTCCATCCCCGGATCATTGCCCGGACTCCGAACTCACGGCAACGCTTCTGGCGTTTGCGCCATAATACCGGGCTAATCGCTATCTGCTGTGTGCATGGGTCGTCGGATCAAGTCCGACGATGACTACTAGTAGGAGCGTATCGCCCCGATGATCCGGTCCTGATCCGCCGCCTCCAGATACGGGTGCATCGGCAGGGCCAGCACCCGGCCCGCCGCGGCCTCGGTCACCGGCAGACCGCCGGGGCCGCGCTCAAAGCCGGCGTAGGGCCCCTGGATGTGCATCGGCGCCGGGTAATAGACGGCGGTGGGGATGCATTCGCTTTTCAGGTGCGCGGCCAGGCCGTCGCGGTCGGGGTGCTCGATCACATACTGCGCCCAGACCGACTGGCCGCCCTCGATCACCTTCGGGGCCTGGGCCTTCGAGCCGGCCAGGCCGGCGGCGTAGCGCCGCGCCACCGCCTCGCGCAGCACGATCTCCTCAGGAAAAATGGCCAGTTTCTCTATCAGGATCGCCGCCTGGATCGTGTCCAGCCGCGAATTCATGCCGATGCGGGTGTTGAGGTATTTCGGGTCATGGCCGCCGGTGTCGATCCCGTCGCCGGCCACCGCCTTGCCGTGCACGCGCAGGCTGTCCATCAGGTTCCACAAGCCCTGATCCTTGGCTAGCACAGCCCCGCCGTCGCCGTAGCAGCCGAGCGGCTTGGCCGGGAAGAAGCTGGTGGTGGTCACATCGGCCCAGTGGATCGGGTGATGGCCATTGAGCGTGCAGCCGAAGCCCTGAGCGCTGTCGGCGATCAGCTTCAGCCCGTGACGGTCGCAGACCGCTTTCAGGGCCGGGTAGTCGGCGCTCTGGCCAAACAGGTCGACGGCGATCACGGCCGCGGGCTTGAGCCGCCCCGCCGCCTTCACCGCGACCACAGCCGCCTCCAGCGCCGCCGGATCGAGGCAGTAGGTATCGGCCAGCACATCGACGAACACCGGCTCGGCGTTGGTCCAGGGCACGATTTCCGCCGTGGCGGTGAAGGTGAAGGAGGGGCAGAACACCGCGTCCCCCGCGCCGATGCCCCAGGCCATCAGCGGCAGGGCCAGGGCGTCGGTGCCGTTGGCGCACGACAGGGCCAGGGGGGCTTGGCCGAACGCCGCCAGCTTGCCTTCGAACGCGCGCACCTCCGGCCCCATCACATAGCCGCCGTGGGCCAGCACCTTGGCGATGGCGGCGTCGATGGCCGGCTTGATGCGGCGCTGCTGGGCGGCGAGGTCGATGAAGGGCAGGTTGCTCATGCGGCCGCGCTTACGCCGCGTTGCAACATTTTTCGACACAATCCTGGTAACCGACTGTTTCCCGCGAGCCTAGGCGGAGGCGGTCTCGCGCCATTCGCTGGCGAACTTGGCCCCCAGGGCGCCGTCCTCGAACACCACGCGCTTGAAGCCGCCGGCCTGGTCGATTTCCTGGCTGACCATCACGAACGGGAAGCCGTTGCGGGTCAGGAAGCCGTGGATGAAGCGCGACAGGCGGTCGTCGTCCTCAGGCCCGGCCAGGCGGATTTCGGTGGCGTCGACGCTGCTCATTGGCCGCTCCCCGGTTGCACGCTGTCACACAGATAGGGTCCGTCTGCCGCAATTGCGAACAGACTCTTGTGCGATGCAACGAAAATCTCGCCCCGCGGGTTCCGGCTGCTGCTCAGCTAGAGAATTTTCTGGCCCGTCCCGGCCCAGTCCTTGAGGAAGTCCTGCAAGCCCTTGTCGGTCAGCGGGTGCTTGAACAGGGCGTCGAACACCGGGACCGGGATGGTGGCGCAGTCGGCCCCGGCCAGGGCGGCGTCGCGCACGTGCTGGGGGCTGCGGATGCTGGCGGCCAGAATCTTGGTGCGGAAATCGTAGATGTCGTAGATCGCCCGGATTTCCTCGATCAGATCCATGCCGTTGAAGCCCATGTCGTCCAGCCGGCCGATGAACGGCGAGATGTAGGTGGCGCCCGCCTTGGCGGCCAGCATGGCCTGCACGGCGGTGAAGCACAGGGTGACGTTCACCTCCGCGCCCTCGTCGCTCAGGGTCTTGGTGGCGATCAGCCCGTCGCGGGTCAGGGGCACCTTCACCGTCACATTGGGCGCGATCTTGGCCAGGACCCGGCCCTCGGCGATCATGGTCGGGGCGTCGAGGGCCGCCACCTCGGCGCTGACCGAGCCTTTGAAGAAGTCGCAGATCTCGGCGATCACCTCCTTGAAATCCCGGCCGCTCTTGGCGATCAGGCTGGGGTTGGTGGTCACGCCGTCGACCAGGCCGCTGGCGACCCCGGCCTTGAGGAGCGCGACCTCGGCGGTGTCGAGGAAGATCTGCATCGGAAATAGCCCTGCGGGAGTTGAACCCCCGTCTTGTGATCCCTCTCCGCCCTTGAGACAAGCACGAGCGCTTCTTCGCTGAGAGACTAAGATGCCCGCTTCCGCCTTCACGCCCGCCCGCGACCGGCTGAAATCCTGGCTGCTGAACGAGGCCTACCCGCTGTGGTGGGAGCAGGGCTACGATCACGCGCGCGGCGGTTTCCACGAGAAGCTGAACCTGGACGGCTCGCCCCTCGACGTCCAGCGCCGGGCGCGGGTGCAGCCGCGGCAGGTGTTCGCCTACGCCGTCGCCGGCGAACTGGGCTGGGACGGACCGTGGCGCGAGGCGGTGCAGGCGGGGCTCGACTGGTACCTGGCGCATTATTTCCGCCCCGACGGCCTGATCCGCACCCTGGTTTCGCCGGACGGGACGGCGATCGACGACAGCGTGGTGCTGTACGACCAGGCGTTCGGCCTGTTCGCCCTGGCCACCGCCTATGCGGCGCTGGACCGGCCACCGGAGCTGCTGCAACGCGCGGACACCTTGCTGGCGCAGCTTAAGGCTCAACTTAAACACCCGTTGGCCGGTTTCGAAGAAGCCAGCCCGCGCGTCCTGCCCCTGCTGTCCAACCCGCACATGCACCTGTTCGAGGCGTCCCTGGCCTGGACGGAAGGCGGCGGTGGGCCGCGGTGGCGCGCTCTTGCCGACGAGATCGCGCAGCTGGCCCTGACCAAATTCATCGATCCCGTGAGCGGCGGCCTGCGCGAATATTTCGACGGCGACTGGAACGCGGTCGAGGGGGTCGACGGCCGTATCGTCGAGCCGGGCCATCAGTTCGAATGGGCCTGGCTGCTGCTGCGCTGGGCCAAGATCGCCGGGCGCGAGGACGCGGCGGCAGCCGCCCATCGCATGATCGCCATCGGCGAGGGGCCGGGGGTCGATCCGGCGCGCGGCGTGGCCATGAACCAGCTGCTCGACGACATGAACGTCTATGACGCCCAGGCGCGGCTGTGGCCGCAGACCGAGCGCATCAAGGCCCATGTGCTGGCCGGTCATGCGGGCGGGGTCGCCGCCGGGACCGAGGGCCTGTTCAAATATTTCGACACGCCGGTGAAGGGGCTGTGGCGCGACCGCATGAACCCGGACGGAAGCTTCGTGCAGGAGCCGGCGCCAGCAAGCTCGTTCTACCATATCGTCTGCGCCATCCTATACCTCGACCGGGCGGTGCGCGGCCTCTAGCCCGCGTGCTATAGGCGGCCATGGACGCCATCCTGCCGCTCGAAAAACTGGCCGACCCCGCCTTCTGGCGGGCGCGCTTTCCTGATCTGACCATCGGCGCCCCAGCGCAGGACTTCACCGCCATTCCACTCGCCAACGAGCCCGCTGTCGTCGCCGGCGACCGCATGCGGCGCGAAGGCTATTTCCAAGGCTCCGATCCCGGCCTGGCCGACCTCGCCGCGCCGCTGGCCGAGGCCGTCACCGAACTGGCCGCTATCGGCGCGCCGCCGGTGTTCATCTTCCTGTTCGACCAGGCCTGGGCCGCCTTCAACCGCCAGACGCGGATGATCGCCAGCCTGCTCGGCCCCGACTATCAGGTGCTGCCGGACTTCTGGGCCTGGCATGTCGACCCCAAGGGCGGCGAGGCCGGCTGGCGCCCGCACCGCGACCGGGGCTTCCGCAGCCTGGCGCCGGACAAGACACCGCTGTCCCTGACCGTTTGGATTCCGCTCACCCCCGCCACGCCTGACGCCAGCTGCATGTACGTCCTGCCGGCCGACCGCGACCCTACCTACGGGACCGAGCGCGACGGCCAGTACCAGATCGACCTGCCGGCGATCCGCGCCCTGCCGGTGGCTCCTGGCGACTGGCTCTGCTGGAACCAGGCGGTGTTGCATTGGGGCAGCCAGAGCAGCAGTTTCGCCGCCAGCCCGCGCGTCAGCATGGCGCTGGAATTCCAGCGCGGGACCATGCCGCCGCTGAACCAGCCCTTGCTGGGAACCCTGCCCGAGCCCGACTTCGAATTCAGGCTGAAGCTGATCTGCAAACAGATCCTGCAATACGCCCACATGTACCCGCTCTCGCCGGAACTGGCGGCGGTGGCGACGAAGCTGAT
>CANJOB010000012.1 GCA_947475655.1 Caulobacterales bacterium
CAAGGACGTCTTCCCGGCCTTCAAGGCCAAGTACATCGACACCGGCCGGGTCAACTACGTGTTCCGCGAGTTCATCACCGCCCCGCCGCAGTTGGCCGCCGCCGGCTTCCTGCTGGCCCGCTGCGCCGGCAAGGACAAGTACTTCGGCGTGCTCGATCAGGTGTTCCACGCCCAGGACGAGATCTTCCGCACCGGCGACATCCGCACCCCCCTGGTGGCCATCGCCGCCCAGGCCGGCCTGAGCGAGACCCAGTTCACCGCCTGCGTCTCCGACGAGAAGGCCCTGAACGCCCTGCAGACCCGGGTCGAGAAGTACGCCAAGGAAGCGCAGATCACCGGCACCCCGACCTTCGTGGTCAACGGGACCAAACTGGACGGCGAGCAGAGCCTGGCCAGCCTCGACGCCGCCATCGCCAAGGCCGCGCCGAAGTAGGGCGAAACGCCTGTTGATAAGCGGGTCGCTGCGGCGCCGCCGCCCATCGACGGGCCTTGGAATCGATGTTTACTGCTCCCCTCCCGCGCCTGTGCGCGCGGCATGGATGAGAAACCTTGCGTAGCTTCCGCCGCCTGATCGCCTTCATTGGCTTGATGCTCTGCCTGGCAGCGCCCGCGCTGGCCCAGCCGGTGACGGCCGACGACATGGTGCTCGGATCCGCTAACGCCAAGGTGACGGTGATCGAGTACGCCTCGCTCTCGTGCCCGCACTGCGCCGCCTGGAACCGGGACGTCTGGCCGGCCTTCAAGGCCAAGTACGTCGACACCGGCCGGGTCCGCTTCGTGTACCGCGAATTCATCACCGCCCCGCCGGAGCTGGCGGCCGGCGGCGCCCTGCTGGCCCGCTGCGCCGGTAAGGACAAATATTTCGAGGTGGTCGACGGGGTGTTCGCCGCCCAGCCGGAAATCTACCGCCGCCGCAATCTGGAAGGCCCCTTTACCGCCATCGCCGCCAAGGCGGGCATGAGCAAGGCCCAGATCGACGCCTGCTTGAGCGACCAGGGGGCGCTGCAGGCGCTGTACGGGCGGGTGGAGAGCTACGCCAACCTCGGCCAGATCGAGGCCACGCCGACCTTCGTTGTCAACGGGACTAAGCTGCCGGGCGAGCAAACCCTGGAAAAGCTCGACGCGGCCATCGCCGCCGCCCAGGCCGGGAAGTAGGCCAAGGCCGTGCACTTCCAGAAGCTTCGCCTCTCGGGTTTCAAGTCCTTCGTCGAAGGGACCGACTTCAAGATCGAGCCGGGCCTGACCGGAGTGGTCGGCCCCAACGGCTGCGGCAAGTCGAACCTGCTCGAAGCCCTGCGCTGGGTCATGGGCGCCAACAGCGCCAAGGCCATGCGCGCCGACGGCATGGACGACGTCATCTTCTCTGGCACCGGGGCGCGGCCGTCGCGCAACCACGCCGAGGTGGCCCTGACCATCGACAACAGCGAAGGCCGCGCGCCGGGCTTCCCCGACCCGGTGCTCGAAGTGGTGCGCCGCATCGACCGCGGCTCGGGCTCAACCTACCGCGTCAACGGCCGCGAGGTGCGCGCGCGCGACGTGCAGCTCTTGTTCGCCGACGCCTCCACCGGCGCCAACAGCCCGGCCCTGGTGCGCCAGGGGCAGATCTCCGAACTGATCGCCGCCAAGCCGCAAAACCGCCGCCGCATTCTCGAGGAAGCCGGCGGGGTGAGCGGACTGCACAGCCGCCGCCACGAGGCCGAGCTGCGCCTGCGCGCGGCGGAAGCCAACCTCGCCCGGCTCGACGACGTGGCCAAGGAGCTGGAGCAGACCCTGGCCCGCCTGCGCCGCGAGGCGCGGCAGGCGGAGAAGTACAAGCGGCTGGCGGCGCAGATCCGCAGCCTGCAGTCGGCCGTGCTGCACGCCCGCTGGGCCGCCGCGCGCGACGCCTTGGCCGCGTCTGAACAGGAAGCCGCCGCCGCCGCCGCCGCCGTCGAGGCCGCGACCCGCGAGGCCGCCGCCGCCAGCACCGCCGCCCTTGAGGCCGAGGCCGCGATCAAGCCGCTGCGCGACGAGGAGATGGTCGCCGCCGCCGTGCTGAACCAGCTGGCCATCGAGCGCGACCGCCTGGAGCACCAGGCCAAGGCGGCGCAGGAAGAGGCCGCGCGCCTGACCGCCGACCTGGCCCGCTCCGCCGCCGACCAGGCGCGAGAAGCCCAGATCGTCGAGGACGCCGGGACCGCCGTGACACGCCTGGCCGCCGAGCTGGCGCAGATCGAGGCCGCCATCGCCGCCGCCCCGGAAAACGAGCCGCGCCTGCGCGAAGCTTCGCAGGCCGCCGAGGCCGCCCGCGCCGCCGCCCAAGCGACCGTCGAGGCCCTGGCCGCCCGCATCGCCGCCGACGAGGCCGCCCGCGACGGCGCCGAGCAGCGGGTCGAGGACGCCCGCGTCCGCCTGGGCCGCGCCACTTGGGCGCTCGACATGGCATGCGAGGAGCGGGCCGAGATCGCCGCGATGACCGACCCGGCCCAGGGCGCCGCCCAGGCCACGTTCGATGAGGCCGAGCAGGCCTTGGCGCAGGCCCGCGCCGCGCTGGAGGCCGCCGAATCGGCGCGCGAACAGGCCGCCGCCGCCGAAGCTTCCGCCCGCCAGGAAGCCCGCGCCGCCGAAGACCAGCTCGGCCGGCTGAAGACCGAGGCCCGCGGCTTGGCCCAGCTCAGCGCGCCCCGCGCCGGCGGCGGCTACCCCAAGGCGCTGGACGCCGTGCAGCCCAAGCCCGGCCTGGAGGCCGCCCTGGCCGCCGCCCTGGGCGACGACCTTGACGCGGCCCTGGACGCCAAGGCCGCCGCCTATTGGGCCGGCCGCGATATGGCCGGCCCCGAATGGCCCAAGGGCGTCGAGCCCCTGGCCCCGCTGATCGGCGCCCCGGCGCAGCTTTCCACCCGCCTGGCCTTCACCGGCCTGGTCGACCGCACGGATGGCGAGCGGCTGCAACAGACCCTGCCGCCCGGCTGCCGGCTGGTGTCGCGCGAGGGCGATCTGTGGCGCTGGGACGGCTTCACCTCGCGCGCCGACGCGCCCCGCCCGGCGGCGATCCGGCTGGAGCAGCGCAACCGCCTCGCGCAGGTCGAGGGCGAGATCGAGGCCTTGGAGCCCAAGGCGCGCATCGCCGCCGAGACGCACCAGCAGGCCGCCCAGGCGATGCTCAACAGCGACGCCACCGTGCGCGAGGCCCGCCGCGGCCCGGCCGAAGCCGACCAAGCCCTGGCCAAGGCGCGCATGGGGCTGGAAGCCATCGCCCGCGAGGCCGCCCGCCGCGACGCCCGCCGCCAGTCGCTCGACGACACGGTCGCCCGCTTCGAGGCAGACAAGGCCGAGGCCGAGACCGCGCTTGCCGCCGCGCAAGCCGCGCTCGACGCCCTGGCCCCGGCGCAGGACAGCGCCGGCGACCTGGAAGCCGCCCGCGCCACGGCCACGGTTTCCCGCGAGGCCGCGTCCGAAGCCCGCGCCGAGCTGGACCGCGAGGTCGGCGAGCGGGCCGCACGCATCCGCCGCCGCGACGCCGCCGCCCAGGACCGCGACGACTGGGCCACGCGGGCCGCCGCCGCCGCCAAACGCCTGGCCGCCCTGGAGGCCGAGAGCGTCAAGACCACCGCCGCCCTGGCCACAGCCAAGACCGCGCCCGAGGCGCTGCAGGCCAAGCACGCGACGCTGCTCGACCAGTTCTCCGTCGCCGAGGCGCGCCGCGCCAAGTCGTCCGACGCCCTGGCCGCCGCGGAGAACACCCGCAACGAGGCCGACCGCGCCGTGCGCGCCGCCGACGCCCAGGCCGCCGAGACGCGCGAAATCCGCGCCGCCCTCGCCGAGCGGCTCGATGCCGCCCGCGAGCGCCTGAACGAGACCGCCGCGCGCATCCGCGAGACCGCGCACATGGAGCCGCAGGCCCTGGGCCAGCAGCTGGCCGACGAGGCTGTGGCCATCCCCGGCGACGGGGCCGGCATGGAGCTGCACCTGGTCAATCTGGAGCAGGACCGCGACGCCATCGGCCCGGTCAACCTGCGCGCCGAGGAAGAGGCCGGCGAGCAGGCCGCGCGCCTGGACGCCCTGCGCAGCGAGCGCTCGGACCTGTCGAAGGCGGTGGCGCGCCTGCGCGAAGGCATCGAAGCCCTCAACGCCGAGGGACGCGAGCGGCTGATGGCGGCCTTCACCGTCATCGACGGCCACTTCCGCACCCTGTTCGCCGCCCTGTTCGATGGCGGCCAGGCCGAGCTTCGCCTGGTCGAATCGGACGACCCGCTGGAGGCGGGGCTAGAAATCTACGCCTGCCCGCCCGGCAAGCGCCTGGCGTCGATGAGCCTGATGAGCGGCGGCGAGCAGGCCTTGACCGCCAGCGCCCTGATCTTCGGCGTCTTCCTGGCCAATCCGGCGCCGATCTGCGTGCTGGACGAAGTCGACGCGCCGCTGGACGACGCCAACGTCGACCGCTTCTGCAACATGCTGGATGAGATGCGCCGGCGCACCAATACCCGCTTCATCGCCATCACCCACAACGCGGTGACCATGAGCCGGATGGACCGCCTGTTCGGCGTCACCATGCCCGAGCGCGGGGTCTCGCAACTGGTCTCGGTCGACCTGCGGGCGGCCGAAGCGCTTGCGGCGCAGTAACGCAGCTTTTGGCCAGGCTTTGAGGTGGTCTGATACAATATAGATTTCCGTAACTTAGCGCGTCGCGGGCCAGCCTTGACGCACCGCCCTCGCCCCTATAGGTTCCGCCGCGATCAAGCCCGGACCGGGAACGCCCGGCCGCCATCGGACCTGACCGCTTCCATGCAAACGCCGGAAGAAAACGGGGCCGACGATCCCCAGCACGAGGCGCTTTCGCGTCTTGAGCAAAGGATCGGCGCCTTCGAGGCGAAGCGGCGCCTGGCCAAGGGCGCGGGCCTGGCGACCGAGAGTGGTGCGGCGGACGGCTATCGCCTTCTGGCCAACCTGATCGGTGGCGTGCTGTGTGGGCTGGCGTTCGGCTGGTTGTTCGATCACTTCGCGCACTCAAGTCCCTGGGGCTTGGTCGGCGGTCTGCTGATCGGAACCGGGCTGGGCGTGTACACGGTGGTCCGGAGCGCGAGCCGGATGTCGCAGGGCAGATCAGCCCCTTCCGCCGCTCCGGCGGTCGATGATGATGAAGACGACGACACGCCCGGGATTTTCGGGCCGAAACTTGGGGACTGACGACTAGATGGCCGCCATCGATCCGATGCACCAGTTCGCGATCAAGACGATCGTGAAACTGCCGCCGGTCAACGTTCCGGGTCTGGGGGCGATCGACATCTCGATCACCAATTCGATCCTGTGGATGGCCATCGCCGCCGTGGTGGTGATCGGCTTCATGGCCAGCGCCGCCAAGGGCAGTGTCGTGCCGGGCCGTCTGCAGGTGGTGGGCGAGAGCCTCTACGGCCTGGTCGCCGGCCTCGCCAGCTCGATCATCGGCCACGATGGCAAGAAGTACATGCCGTTCGTCTTCACACTGTTCTCCTTCATCCTGGCCATGAACGTGCTCGGCATGTTCATCGTCCCCTTCACCCCGACCTCGCAGATCGCCGTGACGGCGACCCTGGCGCTGCTGACCATCCTGACAGTGGTCATTGTCGGCTTCGCCAAGAATGGCCTGGGCTTCTTCAAATTGTTCTTCCCGTCGGGCGTGCCGTGGCCGCTTCTATTCCTGATGGTGCCGATCGAGATCATCTCCTTCCTGGTGCGCCCCGTCACCCTGGCGCTGCGGTTGTTCGGCAACATGCTGGGCGGCCACGTGGTGCTGAAGATCTTCGCCGCCTTCGTGGTGTCGCTGGGCGCGCTCGGCGCCACGGGCGGCCTGGCCAGCCTCGGCTTCGTCGGCGCCGGCATTTCGCTGGGTTCGGTCGTCGCCCTGACCGCGCTGGAATTCGTGGTCGCCTTCCTGCAGGCCTTCGTCTTCGCGGCGCTGACCTGTGTGTACCTGAACGACGTCGTCAACCTGCACAGCCACTGACGGCCCCACATCAACCCGTCTCATCTCTTATAAGGAACTCGACCCATGGAAGCAGAAGCCGCCAAATACATCGGCGCCGGCCTGGCGATGCTGGGCATGATCGGGGCCGGCATCGGCCTGGGCATCCTGTTCGGCAACTACCTGTCGGCCGCGATCCGCAACCCGTCGGCCGCCGCCGGCGAACGCCCGATGCTGTTCCTGGGCATGGCGCTGACCGAAGCCCTGGGCATCTTCGCCCTCGTGATCGCCTTCATCATCCTGTTCGTCTAAGGCCGTATCGATGGCCGAACCGGCGCACACCCAGGCAGCGGCGGAGCACGTCTCCGCCGGCGGTCTCCCGCAATTCGACCCGGCCTGGTGGCCGGGCCAGATCGTCTGGGTGCTGATCATCTTCGCGGTGCTCTACGTGGCCCTGTCGAAGCTGGTGCTGCCGCGCGTCGGCGGGGCCATCGACAACCGCGCCAAGGTCATCGCCGACGACATCGCCGACGCCCGGGCCCTGCGCGACGAGGCCCAGGCCCAAGCGGCGGAAGCCGAGGCGCAGACCAAGGCCGCTCGCGCCCAATCGCTGAAAACCGCGTCCGAAGCCAAGGCCAAGGCCGCGGCGGAAGCGGCGGCCCGCGACGCGGAGCAGGAAGCAGACCTGAACGCCAAGCTCGATGCCGCCGAGGCGCAGATCCGCGTCGCCCGCGACAAGGCGATGAAGAACGTCTCGACCATCGCCGCCGAAACCGCCCAGGCCATCACCGCCCGCCTGACCGGCAAGGCGGCCACCGACGCCGAGGTCAAGTCGGCCCTGGCCAAGATCGCTTAAGGAGCCGGTGGTGGAAGAAAGTCTGTTTTCCCTGACCAACCCGGAGTTCTGGGTCCTGGTCGCCCTGCTGGTCTTCATCGGCCTGCTGGTCTGGATGAAGGTGCTGCCGGGCGCGCTGTTCAAGGCGCTCGACGCCAAGACGGCGCAGATTCAGGCCGAACTGGACGAGGCCCGCGCCCTTCGTGAGGAAGCCCAATCCCTGCTGGATTCGGTGAAGACCCAGCGCGAGGCGGCCGAGGTCCAGGCCCGCGAGATGCTGGCCGCCGCGAAGGACGAGGCCGCGCGACTCGCCGTCGAGGCCAAGGTCAAGCTGGAACAGACCGTGGCCCGCCGCGCCGCCCTGGCCGAGCGCAAGATCGAAGCCGCGGGGGCCGAGGCCGCCGCCCAGGTGAAGGCCGCCGCCGTCGACATGGCCGCCCAGGCCGCCGAATCCATCCTGGCCGCGCGCCTGGCCGGCTCGAAGACCGACGCCCAGACCGACCGGGCCATCGGCGAGATCGCTTCCAAGCTTCAGTAGCCCCCTCATCCCGGCATTCGCCGGTATGAGCGTGATGGCCTAAGCCGTCCTCACCTTGCGCTGCGCCCGACGCCGCATCGAGCGGCGCAGGCGGCCGCAGACGCGCCAGCGGACCGGCAGGACCAGACGCTCCATCCTCAGCACCTGTTGCCAGGCGACGGGCATGACCTCCGGCTCGCGCCGTAGCAGACGGCGAATCGGGAACACCAGCCGCGGGTGGGCGCGCTGGAAGCGGACGAACCGGCGCTTGGCCGCGAACGAGTTGCGCAACACGATCATCAGCCCGACGACGATGACCGGAATGCCGCCCGGGCCGGGCAGGGGCGAGATGGCGATGCCGAGCACCACCACCGCCAGGCCGACGGCAAGCAGCACCCAACGCGACAGCCGCGTTAGCAGCTCCCGTGCGAATTCGTCGGCTTCTGATCGACGATGGATGGGCATGACGAAGGCGAGGAGCATGATCTTTGTTGATGTGACAAGGGCGAAAGGCCGGAGGCTTCGAACATCGAAGCTGGGCCACGCGCTGTGCTGATATGTGTCCGAGGCAACGGACCGTAAAGACCCCTGTTCCTGGAGGACTACGCGCGGCCTCCGCTATTCATCCGCACGTGGCTGCGGCGCCACAGGAACCCAGCGCAGTTGTGGCTTTCTTGCCGCAAGGGTTTCGTCCAGCCGGCGCACCGGCGCCAGGTGCGGCGCGGCGGTAAAACGGCTCCGGTCCCCGCCCTTCGTGGCCCCGGCCAGGGCCAGGACGGCGTCGCAGAAGCGGTCCAGCTCGGCGCGGCTCTCGGTCTCGGTCGGCTCGATCAGCATCGCCCCGTGCACCACCAGGGGGAAGTACATGGTCATGGGGTGGAAGCCCTCGTCGATCAGGGCCTTAGAAAAATCCAGCGTGGTGACGCCGGTCCCCTCCAGCCAGGCATCGTCGAACAGGGCCTCGTGCATGCAGGGGCCGCTGTAGGGCGCTGACAGAACCCCGCTCAAGCGCGCCTTGAGGTAGTTGGCGTTCAGCACCGCGTCCTTCGCCACCTGCGCCAGGCCGTCCGCGCCGTGGCTGAGCATGTAGGCGTAGGCGCGGGTGAACATGCCCATCTGGCCGTGGAAGGCGGCCATGCGGCCGGTCCCGACCTCGGCGTCGTCTTCCTCCAGCCTCAAGCCCTCGCCGTCGGCGACGATCCAGGGCCTGGGCGCGAACGGCGCGAGCGCGGCGCTGAGCACCACCGGCCCGGCGCCCGGCCCGCCGCCGCCGTGCGGGGTGGAGAAGGTTTTGTGCAGGTTGATGTGCATGGCGTCGACGCCGAGGTCGCCCGGGCGCACCCGGCCGACAATGGCGTTGAAGTTGGCACCGTCGCCTTAGAAGTATGCCCCCGCCGCGTGGGTCAGGCGGGCGATCTCGATCGCTTCGCGCTCGAACAGGCCGCAGGTGTTGGGGTTGGTCACCATCACCGCCGCCACATCGCCGTTCAGCTTGGCGGCCAGATCGGCGATGTCGACGCGGCCATCGCTAGTCTGTTTGATCTCGACCACGCCGTAGCCGGCCAGGGCCGCTGTGGCGGGGTTGGTGCCGTGGGCGGATGCGGGCACCAGCACGGTCTTGCGATGGCCTTCGCCCTTGGCCTCGTGCGCGGCGCGGATCGCCAGCAGGCCGCACAGCTCGCCATGCGCCCCGGCGCGCGGGGGCAGGGCCACGGCGGGCATGCCTGTGAGGACGCTGAGCCAGCGCGCGACTTCGCTCATCAAGCGCAGGGCGCCCTGCACGGTCGACTGCGGTTGCAGCGGGTGGATGTCGGAAAGCGCCGGTAACCGCGCCATGGCCTCGTTGAGGCGCGGGTTGTGCTTCATGGTGCAGGAGCCGAGCGGGTAGAGCGCCAGGTCGATGGCGTGGTTCTTCTGGCTCAGCCGCACGTAGTGGCGCACCGTCTCCGGCTCCGACAGACCGGGCAAGCGCAGCGGCGCGGTGTGGATCAGGCCGGCAAGGTCCGAAAGGTCGGCGGCCTCCGCGTCCTCCGGCAGGTCGACGCCGGTCTTGTCCCACTGGGCGGGGTCGTCCCCGGCCAGCTCGAAGATCAGCGGCTCGTCCTGCAGCAGGCCGCGCCCGCCGTTGAGGGAGGCGAAGCCCTCGGGCTCCGGCAGGGCGTCCTCGGGCCGGGTCGGCCGGCCGATGCTGACCGCGTTCATGGCAGGACTCCCTCGATGGCCTTGGTCACCGCCGTGATGTCTTCGTCGGTGCAGGTCTCGGTCGCCGCCATCAGCAGCACGTCGTCGAAGCCGCGGCTGAGGCGCGAGATGGGCACCCCCGCCAGCACGCCGTCGGCGGCCAACCGTTCGACCACCCGCGCGGCATCCACCGGCAGGCGCACGGCGATCTCGTTGAAGAAGCGGGGTGTCAGCACCTCCATCCCGGGCAGGGCGGCCATGGACCGCGCCAGCCGCCGCGCCTTGGCGTGGTTGAGCATGGCCAGATCCTTGAGGCCGGTTTGGCCCAGCAGGGTCAGGTGCATGGTGAAGGCCAGGGCCACCAGGCCGCTGTTGGTGCAGACGTTCGACGTCGCCTTCTCGCGGCGGATGTGCTGCTCTCGGGTCGATAGGGTGAGGACAAAGCCGCGCTTGCCGTCGGCGTCCAGGGTCTGGCCGCACAGGCGCCCCGGCATCTGCCGCAGGAACTGCTGCCGCGCGGAGAAGAGGCCCAGGTACGGCCCGCCGAAGTTCAGGGCGCCGGCAAGCGACGCGCCCTCGGCGGCGGCGATGTCGGCCCCCATCTCGCCGGGCGATTTCAGCAGCGCCAGCGAGAGGGATTCCGTCGTGACGCAGATCAGCAGGGCGCCGGCGGCGTGGGCGGCCTCCGCGATGGCGCTGACGTCGGTGACCGTGCCGAACAGGTTGGGGGTCTGCACCACCACGCAGGCGACATCCGGTCCGATGGAATCCGCCACAGCGGCCTCGCCGTCGACGGCGAGCGGCAGGGCCTCGATCACCATGCCCGCCGCCGTGGCCAGGGTCTGGATCGTCTGGGCGTAGTGCGGGTGCAGCCCGCCCGACAGCACCGCCCTCTTGCGCCCGGTGATGCGGCTGGCCATCAGCACCCCTTCGGCGGCGGCGGTGGAGCCATCGTAGAGCGAGGCGTTGGCGACATCGAGCCCAGTCAGGGCGCAGACCTGGGTCTGGAACTCGAACAGGGCCTGCAAGCTGCCCTGGCTGATCTCCGGCTGGTACGGGGTGTAGCTGGTCAGGAACTCGCTGCGCTGGATCAGGTGGTCGACGGACGCCGGGATGTGATGGCGATAGGCGCCGGCGCCGCAGAAGAACGGTCCCGCCCCCGCCGCGTGATTCTTGGCCCCCAGGCTTTCCAGCGCGCGCCGCACCTGCAGCTCGCCCGCGTGCGGCGGCAGGTCGACCAGGCCGTCCAGCAGGGAGCCGCCGGCGTCCTCGAACAGGGCGTCGACGGACGGGGCGCCGATGACGGCGAGCATCTCGCCGCGGTCATGGTCGGTGAGGGGCAGGTAGCGCATGTCAGAGTGTTTCCAGGAAAGCTTCGTAGGCGGCGCGGTCCATCAGGGCGTTGATGGCGGTCGGGTCGGCGGGCTTGAGCTTTACAAGCCAGCCGCCGGCTTCCGGCATGGCGTTGACCTGGTCGGGTTCAGCGGAGACGGCGTCGTTGACCTGCACCACCGTGCCGCCGATCGGCGAATAGACGTCGGAGGCGGCCTTGACGCTCTCGACCACCGCCATGGCCTCGCCGGGGCTCAGCGCCTTGCCGATGGCCGGCAGTTCGACGAACACCACGTCGCCCAGGGCGTTGGCCGCATAGGCGGTGATCCCGACGGTGGCGACCTCGCCGTCGAGCTCGACCCATTCGTGATCCTTGGTGAAGCGCATCGGGTCTCTCTCCGGCTCAGGGCTTGCGGGCGTAGTTGTGGGGAACGAAGGGCAGGGCGGTGACGGTGGCGCTCTGCGGCTTGTCGCGCACGATCACGGTAAGCTTGGTCCCCGGCGCGGCCAGGGCGGGCGGGACGAAGCCCATGGCGATGGGGCGACCAAGGCTGGGCGAGAAACCACCGCTGGTAACGGCGCCGACCACCGCGCCGTCAGGCGTGGCGATGGCCGCGCCCTCGCGGGCCGGGGCGCCCTCGACCAGCAAACCGACACGCACGCGGCTGGGGCCGCTCTCCAGCTCGTTGCTGATGCGGGCCGGCAGGTCGCCGGCGGCGCGGCGGCGCTTGGAGACGGCGAAATCGAGTCCTGCCTCGACCGGCGAGACGGTCGCATCCAGATCACGACCGTACAGCGGCAGGCCCGCCTCCAGCCGCAGCGAATCGCGCGCGCCCAGGCCGATCGGCTTGACCAGATCATGGGTCAGCAGCTTGTCCCACAGGGTCTCGGCGGCGTGCGGCCACAGCAGGACCTCGAACCCGTCCTCGCCGGTGTAGCCGCAGCGCGAGATGATGATCAGGCCCACGGGGGTTAGAAACTGGCCGGTCCGCATGAAGCCCAGGGTCTCGACACCGGGGATGAGCGCGCTGAGGATTTCGGCCGCCTTGGGCCCCTGCAGCGCCAGGAGGGCCCAGCCCTCGAACGGCTGTAGCGTCGCCTTGGCGCCGACGGCGGCGGCGATGCGGGCGAAGTCGGCTGCCTTAGTCCCGGCGTTGACCACCAGGTACAGCACGCCCGGGCTTTCGGGCAGGCGGGTGACGATCAGGTCGTCGTCGATGCCGCCATCGCCGTTGAGCAGCAGGGCGTAGCGCATCTGGCCGGGCTTTAAGCCCGCGATGTCGGCGCTGACCAGCGGCTCGATCAGGGCGCTTAAGCTCGCGTGGTCGGCGTCCGCGTCGCCGCTGCCGTTGTTCAGCATCAGCAGGGCCGCGCCCATGTGCGAGACGTCGAACAGCCCGGCGTTCTCGCGCGTCCACAGATGCTCCTTCAGCACCCCGTCGGCGTACTGGATCGGCATGTCGTAGCCGGCGAACGGCGCCATGCGCGCGCCAAGCTCGGCGTGGCGGCTGGTGAACAGCGTCGATTGAAGATCGTTGGACACAGGACAGGGCTCCGCGGCGACGCATCCGGATGGTCTGGACGATTCGCCCCCGCTGTCCCTTGGGCCTGAGAGATTTCGGTGGATGAAATCCACCTTGCTCCTTCGGCGCGCAATCCCGGCTTTGGGCTGCGCTTTCCAGCGTTCCTAGGCTTTCGCGGTCCGTTTGCCTGAGCGTTTCCGGGGCGGTTGCGCCTTCGGCGCCGGATGCGAAGACCCGGCCTCTCCCGCGAGAGTTGATGCGAGGCTGGGCGCAGACGGGGAGGGAGTCAACGGCCCGCAAAAATTCCCCTTCGCGACGATCAAGGCCAAGGGTCAGTCGTCGTCAGGCGGACCAACATAGGGCTCGTAGAGCGCGGGCTGGCGAGGTCGATAGTCGAGGTCGTAGCCAGCTTCCCAGGGGAAGCAGTTGTTCTCGTCGCTGATCAATAGCTGATAGGCCTCGATTTCGGCCCGGCTTCGTCCCCGTCGTTCGCCCTCGTAAATCGCGACGTTGAAATGTTCGCGGCGGATTTGGCTCGGATGAACCTTGCGCCACACCATGGGGCGAGCCCCCGGTATGGCGGCCCAGGGCGCCTTGTCGAACAAAACGAGTTTACCACCCTTGAGGTCTAACCGGGCCTCACCGATCAATGCGTTCGCACTCTCCATATCGAAGCCGAACATGATGACCTCAGGGAATCCGATCGAATCCTGAAAGCCAGTGGAATAGGCGAGGTCGCCGTAGTCTCCCATCCGTACGTATGTCGCGGTCCATCCGTGCTTGCGGATGCGTCGCCGGATGCGCCAGCGATACCAAATGATGGAAAGTTCAATGAACATGCCGAATGAGCCTCGCGCCCAATCAATCTTTAGGGCGCTAATATACTTGACGTACCCACTTAATCGGTTAGTGTAATTCCCATAAGGAGTTACCCCGATGTCGGTTCTTTCCGCCCCGCACTTCCACAACGAAGAAGCCGCCTACGCCTACGTTGAGGCGCGCGTCTGGCCGGAAGGTCCGGTTTGCCCGCACTGCGGCGGTTTTGAGCGCATCGGCAAGATGGGCGGGGCGTCTACCCGCATCGGCGTCCACAAGTGCTACCAGTGCCGCAAGCCCTTCACTGTGAAGGTCGGGACCATCTTTGAAAGCAGCCACGTTCCGCTGCGCTATTGGCTTCAAGCCATGTTCCTGATGGCCTCGTCCAAGAAGGGCGTGAGCGCCAACCAGCTGCACCGCACCCTGGGCGTGACCCTCAAGACTGCCTGGTTTCTCGCTCACCGCATTCGGGAGGCGATGCGCTCTGGCGATCTGGCGCCGTTCGGTTCGGGCGGTGGCGCGGTGGAAGCCGACGAAACCTATATCGGTCGTGCCCCCCAAGAGCCGCTCCGCAAGGCTGGTGGCGGCCACAAGATCAAGGTGCTCACCTTGATCGACCGCGACAGCGGCGCGGCCCGTTCTCGCGTGGTGGATTTCGTCAACGCCAAGACCATTACCGCGATTGTGGAAGCGAACATTTCCAAGGAAGCCCGCCTCATGACCGATGAGGCGAACGTCTATCTCCGCGTCGGCGCCACCATGGCCGAACATGGCCGCGTGATCCACGTGAAGGGCGAGTACGTTTCCAAGGTGGACCCGACCATCCACAGCAACACCGTGGAAGGCTATTTCAGCATCTTCAAGCGCGGCATGCGGGGCGTCTATCAGCACGCCTCCAAGAAGCACATGCACCGCTATCTGGCGGAGTTTGACTTCCGCTATTCCAACCGCATCGCCTTGGGCGTTGGCGATGTCGCCCGTTCTGATAACCTGCTGCGCGGTGTGGTCGGCAAGCGGCTCACCTATAGGACAGCTAGTAGGCAAGCCTGATGGCGAAAACACCAAAGCCGAAGAACGAGGACGAGGAGCAAAGCCGGCGGTTTATCGACGCCGCAAAGGCAATGCAGGACGCTGGAGAACTAAGCCCCACAGAGGATGGGGCAGCGTTTGATCGGCTTTTGGGCAAAGCCCTCCAGCCACGAAAGCGCACCGCGCCTCGGTGACTGCGGAATTTCAAAGCGCACGTGATCTATTGCGCTGGGCGCACGCAGACATCGAGGATTTCGATGCCGTTTGCCAAGAAACCTTCGGCGGTGAACCTCACACCATGTTCCGAGAGGTAGACGCGGACTCCCAAAGCGAACAGCTCAAGCTGATCGTACCCCCCTTGCCGGATAAGCTCAGAAAGCTCGCCACTAATGCCTTGTGGGAGATCAAACACGCCGCCGATCACGCCGTTCGCGCCGCCTGCGATCTTGTGGGCGGTGGCGAGCCTGGGAAAGTTTACTTCCCCGTCGGGAGCCATCCGGCCAACCTCGCCGAGAGGGTTCAAAATAATCCGAGATACCCTGCGCCGCTGCACGAGCTCCTTGAAGGGTTTCAAATCTACCCGAGAGGGAACTCCTACCCCGGTGGCAATGACGAGTTCTGCGCTCTTAGCAAGCTCGCGAACTCGACAAAGCACGCCGTCTCCCTCGTCGCCATGCCCGAGGTTCACCTCTCGTCGATTAGGATGGAGGGGAAGGTGGGAGGTGCTCGTTTTTACCCGCGCCCCATCAAGAGCGGCGAATTCGAGTACACCCTGGGGACGCTTCCCCACGACCCCGATGTGAAGATGGATATTGAGGTGACCATGTTTGTAGCCTTCGGCGATGTTCCAGCCCTTGTCGGAATCCCAGCCGGGGATGTCCTTCAAGAATTTGGCCGGCAGGTCGATTTGGCCGTCTGCCTGCTTGAGAGCGAAGCCTTTCGACTGCGGGGCGGAATGGGTTGAGCGACTCATCGCTCTTCGCCCCGGGTACGGGAAGTATAATGTCGCCATCTTTAGTCAAGAACACAACGGGAACATATTAGGCCGCACCTCAAGCCGACCCAGGTATACCCAGGGCGGAAGCCCGGCGGCGAGGGCGTGGACACCCTGATCAGCATCGAGAACGTCGTCGGAACGCGCTTCGACGACCTGCTGATCGGCGACGCCGGAGCCAACCAGCTTAGCGGCGACGCCGGCCATGACACCATTTACGGCGGCGCGGGCGATGACGTCATCAGCGTGGAACTCCGCTTCAGCACCGGCAGCTGCCTGCGCGGCGGGGAAGGCGCCGACACCATGACCGGCGGCAGCGGCTTCGACGACATGCTCGGCAACCAAGGCGCCGACATCATGCACGGCCTGACCGGAGGTGACTGGGTCGTCGGCGGCCAGGACAACGACACCGTTTTCGGGGATGAGGGCGACGACGTCGTTCACGGCAATCGGGGCGCCGACATGGCCTATGGCGGCGTGGGCAATGACTGGGTGCGCGGCGGGCAGGACAACGACCTCGTCTTTGGCGAGGAGGGCGACGACATCGTTTCGGGCGACCGCGGCGACGACACCCTGTCCGGCGGCGCGCCGGCGCCGACCGCTTCATCACCTTCGCCGACGCCGGGACAGACCGGGTGACGGACTTCAACCGCGCCCAGGGCGACCGCATTCTGATCGAGGACGGCCACGCCTGGACGATCGAACAGACCGGCGCCGACGCGGTGATCCATGTCGGCGACGCGACCATGGTTCTCGTGGGCGTCAACGCGGCGAGCCTGACTGGCGATTGGATAGGAACGGCTTAGGCGCGGCGCGCCGCGCGTCGTCGCCGGGCCCTAGGCTACATCCGATCCGGCGCTTCGATCCCCAGCAGATCGAAGGCGATTTCCAGTTGCTTCAGCGCCGCCGCCGCCAGGGCCAGGCGCGAGGCGCGGGTGTCCGGGTCTGGAGCGCCGATGATCGGGCAGGCGGCGTAGAATTTCGAGAAGCCCTGGGCCAGCTTATGGGCGTGCTCGGCGATGAAGTTGGGGGCCTTCTTGTCGTAGGCCTCCATCAGGGCGGCGTCGAAGCCGTCGAGGATTAGGCCGAGGTCGCGCTCGGCCGGTTCGCGGATTTGGATCGGCCCGTCGGCGTGGCCCTCCTCGGCGGCGCGGCGCAGCACCGATTTCACCCGCACCGCCTGGTACAGCAGGTACGGCCCGGTCTTGCCCTCGAAGCTGGTGAAGCGGTCGAGGTCGAAGATGTAGGAGGTGCCGCGGTAGTTCTGCAGGTCGGCGAATTTCAGCGCGGCGACGGCGACCTTGCGGGCGATGTCCTCGAAGGCCTCGGGCTCCAGCTCGGCGCCCAGGCCCGCTTCCTTCACCCGCTCGCGCGCCTTGGCGTTGGTCATCTCGATCAGGTCGTGCAGTTTCAGCACCCCGCCCTCGCGGGTCTTGAACGGCTTGCCGTCGGGCCCGTTCATGGTGCCGAAACCGATGTGCTCGCACGTGCCCTCGGCGGCGTAGCCGGCAAGATAGGCGGCGCGGAACACCTGTTCGAAATGGTCGGCCTGGCGCTGGTCGACGCAGTACAGCAGCAGTTCCGGATCGAAGGTCTTGCGGCGGTCGACGATGGTGGCGAGATCGGTCGCGCCGTACATGGCCGAGCCTTCCGATGAGACCACGATCAGCGGCGGTAGTTCGCGCTTGTCGTCGTCGCGGGCGACGCGGACGATCTGGGCCCCCTGGTCGGCGATCAGCAACTTCTTGTCGGCCAGTTCCTCGGCCATGTCCCTAAGCAGGTCGTTGGCGTCGCTCTCGCCCTTCCACAGGTCGAAGTCGACGTTTAGGGCGTGGAATTCGCGCTCCAGCGCCACGCGGCTGACGATGACGAACTGGCGCCAAAGGGCGCGGTAGGCCTCGCGGCCGGACTGCAGGTCCGCCGTCGCCTTACGGGCGCGGTCGCGGTAGTCAGTGTCTTCCTTGGCCTTGGCCGCGGCCACCGGATAGAGCCGCTCCAGCAGGTCGAGGTCGATCAACTTGTCGATGGCCTTGGCCGCCGTGGCGATGTCGCCGCCCTTGTCGATGAAGGTGACGACGTCGGCCAGGTCCTTGTTCTCGTCGGTGGCGGCGACGATCAGCAGCCCCATCTGGAAGCCCCAGTCGCCGAAGTGGGCGTCGCCGATCACCACGTCGCCGCGGAAGCGGTAGATGCGTTTGATCGCCTCGCCGATGATCGAGGAGCGCAGGTGGCCCACATGCATCGGCTTGGCGACGTTGGGGCCGCCGTAGTCGATCAGCACGCGGCGCGCGGCCTTGACCTCGCCGGCTCCGGCGCGCGCATCGTCGGCGATCTGCTGCACGCGGTTGGTGAGCGCCGTGTCGCTGACGCGGAAATTGATGAAGCCGACCCCGGCGATGTCGATCGACGCCAGCAGCGGGTGGCCGGTCAGTTTCTCGCGGATGCCAACGGCGATCTCGCGCGGCGGCTGGCGCGCGATCTTTGCCACGGCCATGGCGCCGTTGCTCTGGAAATCAGCCAGGTCCGGGCGGTCCGAGGCGGTGACCCGGGCGTATTCGACAGGCAGTCCAAGGTCCGCGAACACCGCGGTGTTCGCGTCGGTCAGCTGCCGCCTAAGATCGGTCATGGCGTGGCGGGGGCTCCGCCGGCGGCGGCCTGGGTCTGCACATTGACGCGGAACCGCTTGCCGTCGCGGTTGAAGGCCGCCATCTGCGGCGTGACGTCAAAGCCGATCAGCACCTCGAAGTTCGACCCGCTGGTCTTGATGTCGGCGCGCGGGATCATGATCTCCTTGATGGTCTCGGTGACCATGGTGCGATCCTGGCCGGCGGGGAAGGTCACCGGCAGGTCGAAGTATTCCTTGGCCAGCACCCGCTCGTTGCGCTGGGTGACGGCGATCCAGTAGCGGTAGGACTTCGACGCGGAGGCGGCTTGCGGGCCCTTGCCGAGCGCGAACAGCATCTGCACCGAAACTTTGATCGGGTCGGCGTCCTTGTAGGTGCAGGAGGATGACACCCCCTGGATCTCGCCGGTGTAGGCCACGGCGGTGGCGGCTTCGCGGTTGTCCTTGAAGTCGACGAAGCGGCCGGCGTCGTACAGCACCTTCACGAACGGGCAGGGGCCGGCGTTGCGCAGGGCCGGCAGGGGCGCGCGGGCGTTGCCCCACTCCTCCTCCCGCTTCTTGCGGGCGGCATCCTCGGCGGCGGGATCAGGCTCGCCCTGGCCGCCGCGTCCGCCCTGCTGGGCGAAGGCCGGGGCGGCGGGGATGGCGATGACCAGCGCCAGGGCGCAGAGGGCGGCGGAGGTGAGGCGGGACATGGACATACCCTTCGGGAACGGAAAATCCCTAAACAGCGCCAAAGTCATAGAGCCAACCGCGCCCGCCCGCAACGAAGCCGGAGGGGCAAAAGTTCGCAGTTGCGAAGGTCCGGCCCTGGCGGCGGGGCCCCAACCACCCTAGTTTGCGGCCATGGACGCCGCCCCAAAGCCCCGCCTGACCCTGATGCTGGCCAGCCCGCGCGGCTTCTGCGCCGGGGTCGACCGGGCGATCCAGATCGTCGAGCGCGCGATCGAAAAGCACGGCGCCCCGGTCTATGTCCGCCACGAGATCGTGCACAACCGCCATGTGGTCGAGCGCCTGCGCGGCCTGGGCGCGGTGTTCGTCGAGGAGCTGGACGAGGTTCCGGACGACCGGCCGGTGGTGTTCTCGGCCCACGGGGTGCCCAAGTCGGTGCCGGCGGCGGCCCGCGCCCGCGACATGACCTATTTCGACGCCACCTGCCCGCTGGTGTCCAAGGTGCACTTCGAGCTGCAGCGCCACTTCGACACCGGGCGCGAGATCGTGCTGATCGGCCACGCTGGCCACCCGGAGGTGGTGGGCGCCATGGGCCAGCTGCCGCCGGGGGCGGTGACCCTGATCGAGACCGCCGAGGACGCGCGGGTCTATCAGCCGGTCAACGCCGCCAACGTAGCCTTCGCCACCCAGACCACCCTGTCGGTCGACGACACGGCCGGGATCGTCGAGGTCTTAAAGGCCCGCTTCCCGGAGATCGCCGCCCCGCGCAAGGACGACATCTGCTACGCCACCACCAACCGCCAGGAGGCGGTGAAACAGATGGCGGCGCGCTGCGACCTGGTGCTGGTGATCGGCTCGCCCAACTCGTCCAACTCGCTGCGGTTGGTCGAGGTGGCTCTGCGCGGCGGCGCGGCGGCGGCGCGGCTGATCGACGACGCGTCCAAACTCGACCCGGCCTGGCTGGAGGGCGTCTCCACCGTCGGCGTCACGGCCGGCGCCTCGGCGCCCGAGGAACTGGTGCAGGACCTGATCGCGGCCCTGGGGCAGAGGTTCGAGATCGAGCTGCAGGACGTGGCGCCGGTGACCGAGACCGTCGCCTTCAAGCTGCCCAGGGCCCTGACCACCGCCCCCGCCTGATGGCCGTCTACACAGAAATCGCCGAGGACGACTTGGCCGCCTTTCTCGAAGGGTTCGACCTTGGCCGCGCAACGGCGTTCAAGGGCATCGCCGAGGGGGTCAGCAACTCCAACTACCTGCTGGAGACCGACAAGGGCCGGTTCATCCTCACCGTCTATGAACCGGCGCGGTCGAACGAAGCCGACCTGCCCTATTTCCTCGGCCTGATGGACCATCTGGCCCACCACGGCTTTCCCAGCGCCAAGCCGGTGGCGGACAGGCGCGGCGCCACGCTCGGCCGCATCGCCGGCAAGCCCGCCGCCATCGTCGAATTCCTGCCCGGCCTGTCGGTCAAGAAGCCCACGCATGACCAGCGCCGCTCGGCCGGCGCGGGCCTGGCCTGGCTGCACCAGGCGGCGGAAGGCTTTCCGATGCGGCGGGCCAACAATCTTGGCCAGCACTACTGGACGGCCCAGTTCGCCCCGCTGGTGGGGGAAGCCGACAAGCTCAAACCCGGCCTGTCAAAGACGATTCAGAACGATCTCGCCCTGCTGGAAAAGCAATGGCCCAGCGGCCTGCCGTTCGGGCCCATCCACGCCGACTTCTTCCCCGACAACGTGTTCTTCAACGGCCCGCTGTTCGCCGCCGCCATCGACTTCTATTTCGCCTGCGACGATTTCCTGGCCTTCGATGTGGCGGTGGCGCTGAACGCCTGGTGTTTCGAGGCCGACGGCAGTTTCAACCTCACCGCGGCGCGGGCTTTCCTGCACGGCTACGAGAGCCGCCGGCCCCTGACCGCCGCCGAGAAGGATGCCCTGCCCATCCTCGCGCACGGGGCGGCGATGCGGTTCTTCCTCACCCGCCTGGAAGACTGGGGCGCGACCCCCGCCGGCGCCCTGGTCAAGCCGCACGACCCGCTGGAGTACGAACGCAAGCTGGCCGTGCACCGCGAGGGCCTGCATCTGTTCGACGGACCGGCATGACTCCAGGTGTGGTGATCTTCACCGACGGCGCCTGCAGCGGAAACCCCGGCCCCGGCGGCTGGGGCGCGGTGCTGATGTACGGGGGCAAGGAGCGCGAGATTTGCGGCGGCGAGAGCGACACCACCAACAACCGCATGGAACTGATGGCGGCGATCCAAGCGCTGGAGGTGCTGAAGAAACCCTGCCAGGTCGAGCTGCACACAGACAGCCAGTATGTGCGCAACGGCATCACCCAGTGGCTGCACAGCTGGAAGGCGCGCGGCTGGAAGACCGCCGACAGGAAGCCGGTCAAGAACGAGGATCTGTGGCGCCGCCTCGATGAGGCGCGGCTGCGACATCAGGTCGACTGGCGCTGGGTCAAGGGCCACGCCGGGCACGAGCTGAACGAGCGGGCCGACGGGCTGGCCCGCAAGGGGTTGATCGAGGCGAAGGCGGCTTCCTAAACGTCGTCATCGTCGGACTTGATCCGACGACCCATGCATACAGCAGATCGTGGCTAGCCGGACGGGTTCGTGTTCCTGGGTCCTCGGGTCAAGCCCGAGGATGACGATCATTTGGTGACCGGCGCTATTGAACCGGCTCGTCCCCCGCCACCGGTGGATCGATCTTGCGCATGATGGTCGAGAGCTTGGCCGCCAGGGCCTGGCCACGCGCGGCGGCGGCGGCTTCGGCGCGGTGGCTGGCCGGGCCGCACTCGACGGCGGCGCCCTGGCCGGCGGCGTAGCCGGTGTTGAACCGCTCGCGCATCACCGCCTCGAAGGCGGGGTCGGCGTCCTCGACCTGGGTGAGGCGCAGCATGCGGTCGCGCCAGTACTGGTCTGTGGGGCCCATGCAGAGCTGGCGCAGGGCGTGGGTCTCGCCGATGGCGTAGGCCAGTTCGCCCAGCGTCTGCCGCTCGGCGGGCGCGCGCTCCTGGGCCGCGGCGGGGGCGGCGATCAGCAGGGCGAGGAGGGCGGTCAGGCAACGCATCGCGGCCATTATGGCGCCGCTTGGCTCAACTGGCGATGAAGCGCCGGTGCGCCTCTTCGATGATCCGCGCCGTCTCGCTCCACGACACACGCTCGATCGCTTCCGCCAGGGGCACGAAGGCCGCCTCCTGCGCGTCGTCGGCGCCGACCGGCTCGCCGGCCAGCCAGACCGCCGCGTAGTCGTGCAGCAGATAGAGGCGCGGCGGGTCGCCCATCACCGTGTCGACGATCTCGATCAGGCCGAGCAGCCGCGCGTCGACGCCGGTCTCTTCCTTCAGTTCGCGCAGGGCCGCGTCGGCGGGGTCCTCACCGGGCTCGAGCCGCCCGCCCGGCATGCTCCACTCGCCCACCCGCGGCGGCGTGCCCCGCCGGATCAGCAGCACCTCGCCGCCGCGGAAACAGACCACGCCGGCGGCGACGACGGTTTCCATTTCGGCTACTGCGCGGTCCAGCCGCCCTCGGCGGTCATCATGGCGCCGTTGGTCGAGGCCCCGGCGTCGGAGACGAGATACAGCAGCAGGCCGGACAGTTCCTCGACGGTGACGAACCGCTTGCTCGGCTGGGCGGCCAGGATCACGTCCTTCATCACCTGGTCTTCCGGCATGCCGCGCACCTTGGCCTGGTCGGCGATCTGCTTCTCCACGATGGCCGTCTTCACATAGCCGGGGCAGATGGCGTTGACGGTGACGCCGAAGGTCGCCAGCTCCAGCGCCCCGGTCTTGGTCAGGCCGGCGATGCCGTGCTTGGCGGCGACATAGGCGGACTTGAACGGCGAGGCGATCAGGGCGTGGGCCGAGGCGATATTGACGATCCGGCCGCGCTTCTGCGCCTTCATGGTCGGGATCGCCGCGCGCATGCCGTGGAAGGCGGACGACAGGTTGATGGCGATGATCCTGTCCCACTGGTCGAGCGGGAAGTCCTCGATCGGCGCCACATGCTGGATGCCGGCGTTGTTGATCAGGATGTCGAGCCGGCCAAATTCCTTGACCGCATAGGCGACCATGTCGGCGATCTCCGACGGCTTGGTCATGTCGGCGCCGTGGTAGAGCACCGTCACCCCGTGGTCCTTGGCCATCTTGGCGCGGGCCGCCTCGATGGCGGCCGGGTCGCCCAGGCCGTTCAGCACCACATTGACGCCCTCGGCCGCCAGGGCGTCGGCGAGGGCGTGGCCGATGCCGCCGGTCGAGCCGGTGACCAGGGCCGCCTGGCCTTTGAGCTTCAGGTCCATGGGTGTGTCCTCTTAGCGCTTGAGCGGGGGCGGTTGCGGCCGGGTGAAGACCCAGCTGTCGTCGGTGGAAAGGTCTTGCTGGAATCTGTAGCCGTCGAGGTCGAAGGCCTTGAGGCCCTCGGCCTTTTCGATGCGGTGGTCGATGGCATAGCGCGCCATGCGCCCGCGCGCCTTCTTGACGTACAGGCCCAGGATGCGCAGCACCCCGTCCTTCTCGTCCTTGAAGGCGACGTCGATGATCGGCACGCGCAGCGCGTCGCGGTCGATGGCCGAGGCGTATTCGTGGCTGGCCAGATTGACGATGGTCGGGTCGGAAAGCTTGCGCGCGTCTTCCTCCAGCAGGCGCGCGACCGGCCCCTTCCAGAAATCGGCCAGGTGGGCGCCGCGTTTGGTCTTCAGCCGAACGCCCATTTCCAGGCGATAGGGTTGCAGGGCGTCGAGCGGACGCAGCACGCCGTAGAGGCCGGAGAGAATCCGCAGGCGATCCTGCGCCCACTTCATCGCCTTGGCGTCCAGCGTGCGCGCCGACAGCCCCAGGTAGACGTCGCCGTTGAACGCGATGGCCGCCTGCAGTCCGTCGTCCACCGCCGGGTCGAAGGCCTGGAAGCGTTCGTGGTTGAGGCTCGCCAGGGCGTCGGAGATGCCCATCATCTTCTTCAGCTGCCGCGGGGTGAGCTTGCGCGTGTAGGCGTCGAGGACGGCGATGTCGTCCTTCAGCACCGGCTGGGTCAGCGGCAGGCGCGCGGACGCGGCTTCGAAATTGAGCGACTTGGCGGGGGAGAGCAGCATCAGCATGGATGTCTGTCTTAGTGCGCCACTCCCCTCCCGTCATCGTCGGACTTGATCCGACGACCCATAAGCGCGGACCCGTCCAGAAAACCCATGATCGACCGTGATAATGGGCCCTCGGGTCAAGCCCGAGGGTGACGGCATTCTTGCTATCCCACGAACCCCGCCGCCCGGCGCAGGCGGTCGTTGATCGCTTCGCCCAGGCCCTCGTCGGGGATCGGCGCCACGGCGATGGCGGATGGCGCCGTGCGGTCGGCGGCGCGCAGCATGGAGAAGAGGTTGGCGGCGGCTTCGGTCAGGCTGCCGGTGGGGCTGAGGTTGAACACCCGCTCGCCGTCGGGCGCGGGGCCGAACGCCAGGAAGGCTTCGCCGTCGGCGGGCGCCGTCACATCGATCCGCACCGGGGCGTCGGGGGCGTAGTGGACCGCCAGGCGGCCGGGCGAGCGCTTGGCGTCGGCCTGCGCCTCGGCCAGCGGGCCGATGACCGCCTCGATCTGCGCGCGGGTGATCCCGCCCGGCCGCAGCAGCCGGGGCGGGCCGTCGAGCAGGGCGATGACCGTGGATTCCAGACCCACGGCGCAAGCCCCGCCGTCGAGCGCTAGGGCGGCGGCCTCGCCCGTCTCGGCCACGGCGTCCTCCAGCGTGGTCGGACTGGGCCGTCCGGAGCGGTTGGCGGACGGCGCGGCCACGGCGCCGCCGAAGGCTGCCAGTACGGCGCGCGCGACCGGATGAGCGGGCACGCGCACCGCCACGGTATCGAGCCCGGCGCGGGCCAGGTCGCAGACGGCGCTGCTATCCTTGATGGGGGCGACGATGGTCAGGGGGCCGGGCCAGAAGGCTTGCGCAAGGGCGCCGGCGCGCTCGTCCAGAACGGCGATGCGCCGCGCCGTTTCCAGGTCCGCCACATGGGCGATCAGCGGGTTGAAGGCGGGCCGGCCCTTGGCGGCATAGAGCGAGGCGACCGCCGCCGCGTTGGATGCGTCGGCCGCCAGGCCGTAGACGGTCTCGGTCGGCAGGATGACGAGGCGGCCGTCCGCAAGGACAGCCGCCGCCTGTTCGGAATCGCTCAGAGCTGGCCCAGCATGTAGTCGGCCGAGCTGACCTCGAACTGACCGGCTTCCTCGACGTTGAGCTTCTCGACCACGCCGTTCTTGACGATGGCGCTGTAGCGCTGCGAGCGCGGGCCCATGCCGAACTTGCTGCCGTCAAAGTCGAGGCCGATGGCCTTGGAGAAGGCGCCGTTGCCGTCGGCCAGCAGCAGCACCTCGTCGTTGATGCCCTGGTCCTTGCCCCAGGCCTTCATCACGAACACGTCGTTGACCGAGACGCAGGCGATCGTATCGACGCCCTTGGCCTTGAACTCCGCCGCCTTCTCCTTGAAGCCGGGCAGGTGCTTGGCCGAGCAGGTAGGGGTGAAGGCGCCGGGCACGGCGAACAGGGCCACGGTCTTGCCCTTGAAGATTTCGTCGGTGGTGATCGGCTTGTTGCCGTCCGGGCCCGAGGTCATGAAGGTGGCTTCGGGCAGCTTGTCGCCGGCTTTGATGGTCATGGTCGGGCTTCTCCTCGAATGGGAAACCCGATGTAAGCCCGCAAGGCGCGGATGACTAGGCCGCCAGTTCCGCCCGCACCTTGGCGCGCAGCACATCGATGGGGGCCAGGCCGTTGTCGGTCTTGAAGTGCCAGTAGGTCCAGCCGTTGCAGGCCGGGGCCTTTTCCAGCATGGCGCCCATCTTGTGGATCGAGCCGGTCTGGTCGCCGACCGCCAGACTGCCGTCGGCGCGCACCCGGGCCGAGAGGTCGCCCTTGGAGCGGTAGAGCACGTCGCCGGGCGACAGCAGGCCGAATTCGATGATCTGGCCGAACGGGATGCGCGGCTCGGTCTTCTTCGAGCCCATGACCTCCAGGTCCTGAGGCGCGGTGGGAATGACCTTGGCGATATGGGCCTTGGCGACCTCGACGTATTCGGCCTCGCGCTCGATGCCGATGAACCGGCGCCCCAGGCGCTTGGCCGCCGCCCCGGTCGAGCCGGCGCCGAAGAAGGGGTCGAGGATCACGTCGCCCGGCTTGGTGGTCGACAGGATCACCCGGTGCAGCAGGGCCTGCGGCTTTTGCGTCGGGTGGGCCTTGTGGCCGTCGGCGCCCTTCATCCGCTCCTCGCCGGTGCACAGCGGGATGGTCCAGTCGGAGCGCATCTGGATGTCGTCGTTGAACACCTTCATGGCGTCGTAGTTGAAGGTGTAGCGCTTGCTGCCCTTGGCGCCCTTGGCGGCCCAGATCAGGGTCTCGTGCGCGTTGGTGAAGCGCGTGCCCTTGAAGTTGGGCATTGGGTTGGTCTTGCGCCAGATCACGTCGTTGAGGATCCAGAAGCCCAGGTCCTGCAGGGAGGCGCCGACGCGGAAAATGTTGTGGTAGCTGCCGATCACCCACAGGGCGCCGTCGTCCTTGAGCACGCGGCGGGCCTCGGTGAGCCATTCGCGGGTGAACTGGTCGTAGACGGCGAAGGACGAGAACTGGTCCCAATGGTCGTCGACCGCGTCGACCTTGGAATTGTCCGGCCGCAGCAGATCGCCGCCGAGCTGCAGATTGTAGGGCGGGTCGGCGAACACCAGATCGACCGACTTGTCCGGCAGGCCGCGCATCACTTCGATGCAGTCGCCTTGCAGGATGGTGTCCAGCGGCAAACCGGCGGGAAGCTGTGGCGCTTTCGGATTCATGGTGAATCCTTGCGGCCAACAGGGTTTCGCCCCCGTTAGGAAACGTGGTTACTCAGCGCTTAACAGATTGTCTTCACTGAAGGACTCGCCGCTCAGCAACAGGCGGATCGGGGCCCAGGTCATCCGATGCTCGGCGCAGGGGCCCAGCGTCTTCAAGGCCGCGATATGCACCGGCGCGCCGTAGCCCTTGTGGCTGGCGAAGCCGTAGCCGGGGTACTGGCCGTCCATCGCCTCCATCAGCCGGTCGCGGGCTGTCTTGGCCAGGATCGAGGCCGCGGCGATGGACTTGCTCTTGCCGTCGCCGCCGATGACCGTCTTCACCGTGCAGGGCAGCTTGAAAGCGTAATTGCCGTCGACCAGGGCGTGGTCGGGCGCGACACCCATGGCCTCGATGGCCCTGCACATGGCCAGGCCCGTGGCATGCAGGATGTTCAGCTCGGCGATCTCGGCCACCGACGCGAAGCCGACGCCGAAGGCGACCGCCTTGGCCTTGATCTCGACCTCCAGCTCGCAGCGCCGCGCGTGGGTCAGCTTCTTGGAGTCATCGAGGCCCGCGATGCGCTTCTTCGGATCGAGGATCACCGCCCCGGCGCTGACCGGCCCGGCCCAGGGCCCGCGTCCGGCCTCGTCCACGCCGCAGACCAGCCCCTGCATCGCAAAGGCCTTCTCCAGCATCATGTCAGGGCCTTTTCCCATCAGCGGCGCATAGCCTTGATCGGCGCGTGGCGGAAGCAGCTGGTGCGGTGGTCGTTGACCATGCCCACAGCCTGCATGAAGGCGTACACAATCACCGGGCCGACGAACTTGAAGCCCTTCTTCTTCAGCGCCTTCGACATGGCGACGCTTTCAGGCGAATCGACGGTCGCAGGCGACCCCGGTTTGGAATTGGCCTGGATCGGCTTTCCGCCGACGAAGCTCCACAGGAACTGGCTGAAGTCCTCACCCCTCTCCTGCATGTCCAGGTAGAGGCGCGCGCCGGAGATGGCGGCGTCGATCTTGGCGTTGGAGCGGATGATACCGGCGTCGTTCATCAGCCGCGCGCGATCCTTCGGCCCAAACGCGGCCACCTTCACTGGGTCGAAGTCGGCGAAGGCGGCGCGGAAGGCCTCGCGCTTCTTGAGGATGGTGATCCAGCTCAAACCGGCCTGGAACCCGTCCAGCACCAGCTTCTCCCACAGGGCGCGGGAGTCGTACTCGGGCACGCCCCACTCCTCGTCGTGGTAGGCCTCGTACAGCGCATTGCCGTTCATGCCCGGCCAGGTGCAGCGAATCGGGGTTGGAGCCATGCGCCCATACTAGCGGAGCGGGTCGCGGGCGGAAAACCGCTCCGCACTTTTCCTCGACCCGCCCTGTGGCGGGCGCCAGACATTCCTGGCAAGCATGGCCGATGTTCGAGAATTTCGCCCACGACCGCATCGACAGCGGCGAGACCGTCATCGACGTGCGCCATGGCGGGTCCGGCCCGCCCCTCCTGCTGTTGCACGGCTTTCCACAGACCAAGGCCATGTGGGCGCAATGCGCGGCGGACCTCAGCGCCGACTTCACCGTCTACGCCGCCGACCTACGCGGCTACGGCGACAGCGGCAAGCCGCCGACCACGCCGGACCACGAGCCCTATTCCAAGCGCGCCATGGCCCGCGACATGGTCGCCCTGATGGCCCACTTCGGCCATGAGCGGTTCCACCTCGCCGGCCACGACCGCGGCGGCCGGGTCGGCTATCGCCTGGCGCTGGATCACCCGGACGCCCTGATCAAGCTGGCGGTGCTCGACATCGTGCCGACCTATGTCTGCTACCAGCAGGTCGACGGCATGACGTTCGGCATGGACTACTGGCACTGGTACTTCCTGGCCCAGCCCGGGCCCGTGCCGGAGCGCATCATCGCCCTCGATCCGGACCTGGTGCTGTTCCGCGGCCGCAACCGCATGCTGTTCGGGCAAGCGGAACGCGAGGAATACAGCCGCGTCGGCCGCGACGCCGCCACCGTCCACGCCATGTGCGAATGCTACCGCGCGGGGGCGACGGTCGATCTGGAAGCCGACCGCGCTGACTACGGTGTCAACAGGATCACCGCGCCCCTGCTGGCCCTGTGGGGCGCCAAGGGCGCCGTCCACCGCTGGCGCGATCCGGTCGAGACATGGCGTGAGTGGGCGACGGATGTGCGCGGCTTCGCGCTCGACTGCGGCCACTACCTGCCGGAGGAAAAGCCGGCCGAGACGACGGCGGCGCTGCGGGATTTCTTCCTCGGCTAGGCCCTGGCCAGCCAGATCACATGCCGCGAGCCCTTGCCCTTGCGGTGGGCGTGGACACGGTGTTCGTCGACGGTGAATCCGGCGTTCGACAGGCGTTTTGAAAACTCGGTGTCGGGCATGGCGGACCACACCGCCAGCACGCCGCCGCTCTTCAGCGCGCGCCTGGCCTCGGCGAGGCCAGCCATCGAATAGAGGCTGTTGTTTTCCGGGCGGTCGAGGGCTCCGGGTCCGTTGTCCACGTCGAGCAGAATGGCGTCGAAGTTCTTGTCGCCCGCCTGGATCAGGGCGCCCACGTCGGTGACCTCAAGCCGGGTGCGCGGATCGTCGAGGCAGCCGGCGAAGATATCGCTCATGGGACCGCGCGCCCACGCCGCCACGGCGGGCACGAGCTCGGCGACGACGACGGTCGCGTCGGCGGGCAGAATCGCCAGGGCCGCGCGCAGGGTGAAACCCATGCCGAGGCCGCCGATCAGGACGACCGGCGCCGCGCGGTCGGCCAGCGGGGCGCAGGTCAGGTCGGCCAGGGCCTTTTCCGAACCGCTCATGCGGCTGTTCATCAGGGTGATGCCGCCGGTCATGATCGAATACTCGGAGCCGCGCCGCAGCAGGCGCAGCTCGCCGTCCGCGCCTGGAATCTTGGCCGTTCCGAGCTGTTCCCAGGGGATCACGTCGCGCCTCGCTTTGAGCCTAGGGGGAACAGGCCCGCCGGCCAGGGGTTTGTAAGGCCTCACTCCACATCGAGGTATAGCCGTGAAAGTCAGCGAAGCCATGACCGCCCAGGTCATTACGGCCAAACCCACCGACAGCATCAAGTCCGTCGCCGGGATCATGAAACGGATCGACACCGGCGCGGTGCCGATCTTCGACGACGGCAAGGTGGTCGGCCTGGTCACGGACCGCGACATCGTCCTGCGCGTGGTCGCCGAGGGCGGCGATCTCAATGGCCCGATCTCCGCCGCCATGAGCGAGGATGTGCAGAGCTGCAAGGCGGACGACGCCCTGGCCGACGCCGCCGGCCACATGGCCAGCCACCAGCTGCGCCGCCTGATCGTCACCGACGAGGCCGGCAAGCTGGCCGGCATCCTGTCGCTGGGCGACATCGCCGTCGACTATGGCAACAAGGCGGTAGGCCACACGCTCGAGGAAATCTCCGCCGACACCGACGCGGCCGCCTAGTTTTTTTGAAGAGCCTGTCCGGGCGGCGAACCGCACACACTTCGCCTGAGGCTCTAGTAGCGAAAGCGGGCCGTCACATCCACGCCGCGCCGGATGGCGCGCGGCGTGACCGAGCCGTTGATGAATTCGACGTGGCTGTCTTCGAGCAGGTTGAAGCCGGCTACGGACAACTCCAGACGCCGCGTCACCGCCCAGCCGAGCCGCGTTTCCAGTTCGACGTAGTCGGGCACGGCCGGGCTGGCCAGCTTGCCGATGGCGCGGGCGTTCATGTCGATTTCGACGGTCTGCCCAAGGTTCATCTGCGACTTGAGGAATATCTGGCGCTTGGGATCGTTGCCGGCGAAGCCGACGCCGAAGATGTCGCGGCTGCCGGGCTTGAGTTTAAGGTCCTTGTGCAGCAGCGAGGCGCCGGCGCTGAGGCGCCACCACTCCGCCATCGAATAGCTGCCCCAGGCCTCGACGCCGTAGGTCACGCCCTCCATGCCGTTGCGGATCTCCAGCGGGAAGGCCCCCGGGCCGCGCGACTCCGCGGTGCGCAGGTCGTCGTAGACGTTGTAGAAGGCAGAGGCGGACAGCACCGTCCCCGGCGTCGGCGTACCGCGATAGCCGACCTGGTAGGCGATCAGGTCCTCGGAGCCGAAGTCCGGCCCGCCGGCGATCAGGCCGGGATTCTGCAGATCGACGTCGAAGCGCGACGGCGTCCGCACCGCGCGCGAGGCCGCCGCCCAGACCATGGCCTGCGGCGACAGGGTCCAGCGCAAACGCAGGCTCGGCATGACTTCGAGGCCGGTGTAGCTGTTGTGTTCGGCCCGCACCCCGGCGATCAGGTGCACGGCCGGCGACAGGGCGATCTCGTCCTGGGCGAACAGGCTGCCGAGCTTCAGCGTTCGCCGCGCCGGATCGAGGAAGCTGGTGCGAAACGCGCCGGCGAAACGGTCGCGCGACAGGCGGTAGTCGGCGCCCACCACCATGTCGTGCCGCTCGCCCGCGGCGAAGCGGTGCTGCACATCGAAGCTGTAGATATGCTGGCGGTCCTTGATCCCGGTCGCCACCGTGCGCCCGCTCTGATCGTAGCTGGCCTGCATGGCCAGCACCGCGCCGTCGGCGAAGGTCTTCTCCCATCGGCCGCCGATATTGCCGCCGTCCACCGAGGGCCGCGCCGCCGCGCCGGCCACCGCCTGGCCCTGCCCGTCGTAGGCGTCGCCCTGCAGGGTGAGGCGGGCGCCGTCGCCCTGCCAGTCGTAGCGGAAGCCGCCCTGGGCGATGGTGCGGGAATCGCTGACCTGGGCCCCGACGACCTGGCGGCTGGAGCCGAAGTCCGACCCCATCAGATAGACGCGGTAGGCGCCCGCCGCGCCCAGCTTGCCGCCGTAACGCAGGGCGGCCTGGCGGTCGCGTCCGCCGCCGGTGGCCCGCGCCATCCAGCCCTGGGTCGCGGCCGCGTCGCGGGTGGTGATGTTGATGACCCCGTTGACGGCGTTCGAGCCCCAGGTGGTCCCCGCCGGCCCGCTCAGCACCTCGATGCGGTCGAGGTCCTCCAGCAGGATGTCCTGCACGTCCCAGAACACGCCGGAATAGAGCGGGGTGTAGACGCTGCGGCCGTCGATCAGCACCTGCAGCTTGTTGGCCGTGCCGGTGGAGTGGTTGAAGCCCTGGGCGGAGATGCCGTAGCCGCCGGCGCCCAGCTGGGCGATGTGGAGGTTGGGCGCCAGCCGCAGCGCCTCGGGCAGGCTGACCTTGCCGGCGCGGCGCACGTCCTCGTTGGTGATGACGAACACCGAGGCCGGGGCGTCGGCCACCGACTGCGGCCGGCGCGACACCGAGGTGACCTGCAGGTCGACCAGCTCCTCGATGGAAAGGCCGCTGAGGTCGACATCCTGGGCCCGGGCCGCGCCCGCCGACAGGGTGGCGACCGCCAGGGCCAGGGCGGAACCCTGACGCCTGAGCCTGTCGCGCCTATGCTGTGCGAGCCCCATTATCCCCCCGGACCGGATTATTTCTCAGGCGAGCGCAGGCTTTCCGCCGCGCGCCGCCCCAGGCCGAACCTCCATTAAAGCTCGACTGGAGAAACGGTTCCCGGCGCGCGAACCAAATTCCGCGATTAGAGCCGCTAGCCGCCGAGCGGGGTGAGCCAGCCGGCCTGCCACAACTTGTGCAACTCGGCGTCGAGGGCGGCATCAGCGTTTAGTTCGGCGCGGCCGGCCGGGCCGCGGCTTAAGGTTTCGAGCGCCGCCTGGACGCGGGCGTCGGCCACCCGCACCGATCCCAGGGCCGGGTCGTGGAAGTCCGCCGGGCCGGAGCGCTTGAGGCCGCTGAGCCAGCGCGGCGCCAGGGCGGCCGAGGGCGGCGCCTCGGGCGTGCCGGCCTTCAGATAGGCCGCATAGCGATAGCCGCCGTACATGAAGTCGAACAGGTCAGCGCCCCTGGCCCGCTCGGCCGAGGTGGGCAGGCCGGCGTAGGGCATCGGGTGCAGGTAGCTCATGAACCGCAAACCTCGCGCCGCCAGGGCGGCCTCCACCTCGCCGGTGGAGAGCACGCTGATCTGCTCGCACAGGGTCTCGTGGAACAGGGTGGCGTCGTCGGGGTAGGCGGCGATCATCCGCGCCGTCTGCGCCGGCAGGCCGTTGTCCTGCGGCGAAAACTGGCCGGCGAGGTTGCGCAGGAAACCGCGCGCCTGAGCGGCCTGGGCGCGGGGCGGCTGCGCGCGGTCGACCGCCGTCGCGACCATGCGGTTCAGCTGCGGCCGCAACGCCCCCATGGCCCCGCTGTAGTAGGACAGCACGGCCACGCCGCCGGGTTTCAGACAGGCGCCGATCAGCTCGAATATCCGCTCCCGCACCGCCGGCGGGGTCACATAGATGATTCCCACGGCGTAGATGACGTCGAACGTCCCCAGGGCGGCGGGGTCGAGGTCGAGCACATCGGACTGCAGAATCGTGGCGCGGGCGCAGTGCGCAGCCAGCCGGTCCCGCGCCGTGGCGCAGGCGCTCGGCGAGATGTCGCTGCCGACCAGCCGACCGCCGGTCCGCGCCGCCACGCGCTCGAGCTGAACCCCGACGCCGCAGCCGATGTCGAGCACCTCGGG
>CANJOB010000013.1 GCA_947475655.1 Caulobacterales bacterium
AGGCTACTACGGCCACCAGGTCGAGGCCGACCTGCGGGAAGAAGGCGGGGCGAACCGGCCCCTGGTGCGAATCGAGCCGGGACCCCGCTTCGTCATCGCCCGGCCGCAGGTGATTTGGGCCGACACGCCGCCGGACGCGGCCAGCGCCGCCATGGCTTTCAACGTCTTGGGGCTTTCGCGAGGCGCGCCCGGACGCGCGGTGGACGTGCTGGCCGCGGAGGGGCGCGCGGTGGCGACGCTTCAACTGCACGGTTACGCCGACGCCGCCGCGGGCGCGCGGGAGGTCATCGCCGACCATGCTGACCATACCCTGCAGCCGACCTTCAGGATCGCGTCGGGCCCGCTGGTGCGGCTGGGCGCGGTGCAGCTGTCGACCCGTGGCCGTACCAATCCCGCCTGGGCGTCTGCCCTGGCGCCCTGGCGGCTCGGAGACGCCTACACGCCCGACCGGCTGGGCGAACTGGAGCGGCGGCTACGCGAAACCGGGGTCTACGATCAGGTCAGCGTCGCCCTGCAACCGGCAAACCAGTCGATCGCCGGGGAGCCGCGGCCGGTGTTGGTCAGCCTGGCCGACCGCCTGCCGCGCACCGTCGAACTGGGCGCCGGCTACTCCACCAGCGAGGGGGCGGGCATCGACGCCCGTTTCGTGCGCTACAACCGCCTGCGCCGCGCCGACACCACCACCTTCACCGGCCGCCTGGCCCAGATTCAGCAGCGCCTCGACGGAGAACTGGCCCTGCCGCAATGGCATGGCGACCAGCAGACCCTGAAAGTCGGCGCCTCCCTCTACCGCAACAACACAGACGCCTATGACGAGGCCGGGGTCGGCACGCGCGCCGACCTGACCCGCCGCTATGGCCGCACCTCCTATCGCACCTTCGGCACCTCGCTCGACCTGACCCATACCCGCGAAAAGACCGACAGCGACGCCGGCGAGATTCTGGGCGAGGGAAAGAATCTGGCGACCCTTGCCGGGCTGGCGGCCCTCTCCTGGGACAATTCCAACGATCCGCTCAACCCGACCCGGGGCTGGCGGGTGGAGGCGCGGGCCGAACCCACCGTCATCGCCGGCGACGCCCAGCTGGTGTTCCTGAAGTCACAGGCCCAGGCAAGCGCCTACCTGCCGCTCGACGCCCGCGCCGACACGGTGATCGCCGCACGGGTGAAGATGGGCACGATCCTGGGCGGGACCATTCCCGCCGTGCCGGCCTCGCGCCGGTTCTACGCCGGCGGCGGCGGGTCGGTGCGCGGCTACGCCTACCAGGCCATCGGCCCCCGCCTGTCGGACAACACGCCGGTGGGCGGCATTTCCCTGGCCGAGGCCTCGATCGAAATCCGCCGCAAGGTGACCGGCAAGTGGTCGGCCGTGGCCTTCGTCGACGGCGGCGGCGTCGGCGGGCTGGGTTTTCCGGGCGGCGAGGATTTCAGCGCCGGCGCCGGTGTTGGGGTCCGCTATGACCTGGGCTTTGGACCTTTCCGGGCCGATATCGCCATTCCGCTGGACCGGCGCGAGAGTGATCCGGCGTTCCAGATCTACATCAGCATAGGGCAGAGCTTTTGAGCCGGGCCCCGAAACAAGTCAGCAAGCCTGAGAAGAAGGGGAAGACCCGCCTGCGCCTGGGCGGGCCGGCGCTGGTGATCCTAGTCGCAATCGCCGCGGTGCTGCTGACAGCCGCCCTGCTGGTGCGCTACGGGGCGGTGACGCCGCAGGGGCGCATGTTCGTCGAGGCGCGGGCCAGCGGGCTGAAGCTGGGCCGCATCGGCCGTCTGCGCATCGAGGGCGTTAGCGGCGACATCTGGCGCGCGTTCTCGGTCCGCAAACTGACCATCTCCGACGAGCGCGGGGTGTGGCTGCAGGCCGACCGCCTGACCGTCACCTGGCGTTCCACCGAACTGTTCGCCCGCCGCTTCCATGCCGAGAACGTCACCGCCGACCAGGTGCGCGTGCTGCGTCGGCCGACCTTGACCGAGAAGGAGGTGTCGCGCGCCGCGCCGCTGTCGGTCGACCTGGACAGTTTCGCCACGCGCCTGCTGCTGGAGCCGGCGTTCAGCGGCCGCCGGGGCGACTACGATGTCGCCGGGGCCTTCGACAAGCCGCGGCTGGGCGGCATGACCGGGCGGCTCGAGGTAGGCAGCCGCATGCACGCCGGTGACTATCTCAAGGCGGACTTCGACCTTGGTCGCACCGACACCCTCAAGCTGAACGCCCAGGCGCGCGAGGCGGCCGGCGGGGCCCTGGCCGGAGCACTGGGCTTCGATCCGCGCCAGCCCTTCACCCTCGACGCCGTCGCCACCGGCGCCGTCCAGGAAGGCCGTTTCACCCTGGACGCCTCGCTGGGCGGGGCCCATCCGGTCCGGGCCGCCGGGGCCTGGAACGCCAAGGGTGGCGGGGCCAGCGGGGTCGCTGATCTCACCGCATCGACCCTGACCGCGCCCTACGCCGCGCGCTTCGGCCGCGAGGCCCGTTTCGCCATCGGCGGCGCCCGCGCCCAGGGCGGCTTCTATGCCCTAACCGCCTCCCTGACCGGGGACAATCTCAACCTGACCGCCCGGGGACTTGGCGACATAGGCAAGCGCACGGTCGGCCCGGGCGGGCTGACGATCACAGCCAACGTCCCCAGCCTGTCGCGCATTGTCGCCACGCCGAAACTTGGCGCCGGACAGGTCCGCGCTGTGCTGACCGGCGGCGGGACGCGCTGGAACCTGGACGGGACGGTCGGCGTGCAGCGCTTCACCGCCGGTCCCTACACATTGTCGCGCATCGACGGCCCGGCGCACCTGGCCCTGGACAAGGGCGAACTGACCCTGCGCGCCGATCTTCGAGGCCAGGGCGGGCAGGGCGGCGGGACGGCCGGCGCCCTGCTCGGGGCGCGGCCGACGCTCGATGTTCAGGCCGCCCGCCTGAGCGATGGCCGGCTGCTGCTGCGGCGAGTGTCCGCCGTCGGCTCTGGGCTTCGGCTGGAGGGGCAGGGTTCGCGCGGCCTGCTCGGCGGCCTGGGGTTCAAGGGAAACCTGACCCTGACCAACATCACCGCCATCCGGCCCGACGCCAAGGGACGGCTGACCGCGGCGGTCAGCGCCGACCAGGGCGGGCGCGGCAAGCCGTGGCTGCTGAATTTCAACGGCAAGGGCGCCGACTTCGCCTCTGGCCTGGCCGAGGCTGACCGGCTGCTGGGCCCGACCCCCGAGTTGGCCTTCCGCGCCGCGCTAAGCGGCGCAACCCTGTCGGTCTCCAACGCATCCCTGACCGGAACCGCCGCCAAGGCGACCGGGGCCGGGACTATCTCCTCGGACAATCTGGCTCTGAAGGTCGACTGGATGGCGGCGGGGCCGTTCCGCGCCGGGGCGGTGGAGATCACCGGGGCCGCCAAGGGAACCGGCGCCCTGACCGGGGCCATGGAGGCGCCGGTGCTGCAGCTGGCGGCGGATTTCGAGACGGTGGCGGTCCCGCGCCTGCCGCTGCGCATGGCCCACCTCGACCTGACCTTCCGCAAGGGCGCCAACGGCTCGGACGGCGACGTGCGCCTGACCGCCGACAGCGCCTATGGCCCGGCGCGAGCCGCCGCCGCCTTCAACTTCGCCGACGGGGGCGTGGACCTCACGAAGCTCGACGCCGACGCGGCCGGAGTGCAGGCCTCCGGGTCACTGTCGCTGCGCCGGTCGACGCCCTCCACCGCAGACCTGACCCTGGCGGTCGGCCCGGGCCTATTCCTGACCAGCGGCCGCATCGGCGGGACCCTGCGCATCACCGACGCTGCCGGCGGGCCCAACGCCGAGGTGCTGCTCACCGCCGAGAACGCCCTGCTGAAGGACGCCAACCTCGGCCTGGCCACGGCGCGCATCGCCGGTTCCGGCCCGTTGGCCGACCTGCCGCTGACCATCCAGGCGCGAGGCGCGGCGCGGCCGGGACGCTGGCGGGTTGATCTCACCGGCCGCCTGTCGGCAGCGGCGGGCGCCGGCTTCAGCCTGACTCTGGACGGCTCGGGCGAGCTTGGCCGCTCGCGGGTCGCCACGCGCGAGCCGGCGGTGCTGCGCTGGGACGGCCCAAACCGCTCGGCGCGCCTGCGGCTGCGGGTAGGCGAAGGGGGCGCCGACATCGACCTGGCACAGCAAGCGCAGGGCGTCACCCTGGACGCGGTGCTGACCGGCACCGACCTCTCGGCCCTGAACGAAGACCTGGCCGGCGGCATCGACGCGAAACTGTCGCTGCGGGGCCAGGGCGGCGACCTGACCGGAACCCTCACGGCGGCGGTGAAGGCGGCGCGCGAGCGCGGGGCGCCGTTGTCGCAATCGCTCGACGGCCAGTTCACCGCCGCCCTCAGCGGCGGAACCTTAAAGCTGGCCGGCTCGGCCGCGACGCCGCAAGGCCTGAAAGCTCAGGGCGAATTCAGCCTGCCAGCCGCCGCCTCGGCCAGCCCGCTGCGGCTGGCGGTCGACCGCGGCCGGCCGATGAGCGGCCGTTTCGAGGCTGCGGGCGAAGTCAAACCCCTGTGGGACCTGCTGGTCGGCGGCGAGCGTTCGCTCAGCGGCCGGGCCGATATCTCGGCTGCGTTCGCCGGCAGCCTGGCCGAGCCGAGGGTCACCGGCAGCGGCGCCCTGGACGGAGGCGCCTTCGAGGATGGCGCCACCGGCCTCAAACTGCAGCACGTTTCTCTGCGGATGGTGCTCAGCCAGACCGGCGTCGATCTTCAGAACGCCAGCGCCGATGACGGGCAGGGCGGCCGCGTCACCGCCGCTGGGCGGTTCGACCTGCGGCGCGGCGCCGACAGCAGTCTCACCCTGGACTTGCGCGGTTTCCGCCTGATCGACAACAGCATGGGCAGTGCGTCGGCCACCGGCCAAGCCATCCTCAGCCGCGCCGCCGACGGCCGCCTTAAGCTGGATGGCGCCCTGACCGTCGACCGGGCCGACCTGTCGGCGACAACTCCAACGCCGAGTGGCGTGGTCGCGCTGGACGTGATCGAGCGCAACCGTCCGGCCGAGCTGCAGCTTGACCTGCTGGCCCCGCCCCGGCGTGGTCCGGGAATGGCCTTCGACCTGACCCTAAAGGCCCCCCGCCGGGTGTTCGTGCGCGGGCGCGGGCTGGACGTGGAGATGTCGCTGGACGCGCGCCTGACCGGCAATTCCAACAGCCCGTTGCTGATCGGTGCGGCCCGGGTGGTGCGCGGCGAGTACGACTTCGCCGGCAAGCGTTTCGAGTTCGACGAACGTGGGGTGGTCTACCTGGCGGCGCGGCCGGAGCTGATACGCTTGGACCTGAGCGCGGTGCGCGAGGATCCGGCCCTGACCGCGCGGGTCAATATCGGCGGCACGGCGGCGCGGCCTGAAATCACCCTGACATCGTCCCCGGCCTTGCCCAACGACGAGGTGCTGTCGCAGGTGCTGTTCGGCGCCTCAGCGGCGCAGCTCTCGCCCCTGGAGGCCGCCCAGCTGGCCTCGGCCCTCGCCGCGCTCGCGGGCGGCGGCGGGTTCGATGTGATCGGCAACCTGCGCAGCTTCGCCCGGCTCGACCGCCTCGCCTTCGCCGGCGACGCGGCAGGAGGTATGACCGTGGCGGGCGGAAAATACGTCACTGACGACGTCTATGTGGAGATCATCGGCGGCGGCCGGGACGGCCCGGCAGCCCAGGTGGAATGGCGCATCAAGCCCAACCTGTCGCTGGTGTCCCGCCTCGCCGGCTCCCAGGACGGCCGGCTGTCGGTCCGCTGGCGGCGAGACTTCTAGGCCTCATCGGATAAAGCGCCTGCGGGCGGCGAACCGCCCGGATCCCGCTAGGCAGGCTCTAGTGGCTGACCCGGGGGCGCATGCGGTAGGCGCCGTGGTCGAAGCTTTCGAAGATCAGCGCCGTTTGCGGGTGGCCCACCGGCTCGCCGGTCTCGTCGGCCAGCAGGTTCTGCTCGGAAACGTAAGCGACGTAGGTGCTTTCGCCGTTTTCCGCCAGCAGGTGATAGAATGGCTGGTCCTTGCGCGGGCGCATGTCCTCTGGGATGGCCAGCCACCACTCCTCCGAATTGGAGAAGGTGGGATCAACGTCAAAGATCACGCCGCGGAACGGGAAGATCCGGTGCTTGACCACTTGGCCGATCGCGAACTTTGCGAGCAACGAGTCCATGAATCAGATGGTACCCACACAAGCTGTATGGAGGATGAACGCCAGTTGTCGCACCCCTTGCAAGGCCGCGCCTATCACGGGGCGAAAGCGCTTGCTATGGTGATCGCCAATGAGGCGTTCGCCGGTGGCGGCCGCCTGCGAGACATAAGGTCTGACCATGTCGGAGGCGCCCAGCCTCGGCGTCCGCGTTGCGGATCACCGGCGGCGCCCGATCGAGCCGCCGGCGTACGCGGCGCTCGATCTGGGTACGAATAACTGCCGTCTGCTGATCGCCACCCCCGCGGCCAGCGGTTTCAAGGTGGTCGAGGCCTACAGCCGCATCGTGCGGCTGGGCGAAGGCCTGAGCCAGACCGGCCAACTGTCCGAACCCGCTATGGCCCGCGCCCTTGCCGCCCTCAAGATCTGCGCCGAGAAGGTCCGCCGCCGCCGCGCTGTGCGCGTGCGCGCCATCGCCACCCAGGCCTGCCGCGGGGCCGGCAACGGCGCCGCCTTCGTACGCCGGGTAGCCGACGAGACCGGCCTGCAGCTTCAGATCATCAGCCCGCAGGAGGAGGCCCGCCTTTCGGTGGCCGGCTGCCTGACCCTGCTCGACCGCGAAGCCGAGGCCGCCTTGGTGATGGACGTCGGCGGCGGCTCCACCGAACTTTCCTGGGTCGATCTTCGTCGCGAAGGCCTGGGCCGCGACGGCCTGGACGCGCCGCCGCGCCGTTTCGCCGCTTCGCGCCTGCCGATCCGCGCCTGGCTTTCGGTGCCTGTGGGCATGGTCACCCTGGCCGAGCGCTATCCGGAAGGCCCCCGAGCCGATGCTGTTTGGTTCCGCAAGATGGTCGACGAGGTCAAGGGCCGCATCGCGGCCTTCGACAAGGCCGACTCGATGCGCGAGGTGTTCGAGCGGGGAAACGTACATCTGGTCGGCACCAGCGGGGCGGTGACCAGCCTGGCCGGCCTGCACCTCGACCTGCCGCGCTATGACCGCAACGCCGTCGACAGCCTGTGGATGACCCGGGCCCAGTGCGACGCCGCGGTCGACCGGCTGCTGGGTCTCACGCCCGCCGAACGGGCCGACCAGGCCTGTATCGGCGCCGACCGGGCCGATCTTGTGTTGGCGGGCGCCGCCATTCTCCAAGCCGTGCAGGAGGTCTGGCCGTGCGACCGCGTCCGCGTCGCCGACCGCGGCCTGCGTGAGGGGCTGCTGCTGTCGCTGATGGCCGACAAGCCGTCGCGCCGCCGCCGGGGCGGCCGCCGCCGGAGCCCACGCGGCGCGGGGCCGGCCGCATGAACGAGGAAGAGCCCCCCCGCAAGCGCATGGTGCGCACGCCAACGCGCGGCGACGACAACGCCCGCGCCACCCCGGCGCGGCTGAAAACCGCCAGGGGCCGCACCCCCAGCCAGCAGGCTTGGCTGGAGCGGCAGATCAACGACCCCTTCGCCGCTGAGGCCCGGGCCAAGGGCTACCGCAGCCGCGCCGCCTTCAAGCTGACCGAACTCGACGACCGCCTGCACCTGCTCAAGCGGGGCATGCGGGTGCTGGACCTGGGTTGCGCGCCCGGTGGCTGGCTGCAGGTGGCCAAGCAGCGCGGCATCACCCAGATCGTCGGGGTCGACCTGCTCGACGTCGATCCGATCTCCGGCATCGAAATCCTGAAGATGGACTTCACCGACCCGGCCTGCGGCCCGGCCCTGATCAAGGCGCTGGGCGGCCCGCCGGACCTGATCCTATCGGATATCGCCCCCAATACGGTGGGGCACAAACAGACCGACCACATCCGCATCGTCGGCCTGATCGAGGCGGCGGCCGACTTCGCCTTCGAGGTGCTCAAACCCGGCGGGGCCTTCGTCGCCAAGGCCTTCCAGGGCGGCGAGACCGTCGAAATCCTCAGCTTGCTGAAGAAGCGCTTCGACAAGGTGCAGCACATCAAGCCCAGGGCCAGCCGGGCCGAGAGCTCGGAGGTCTACCTGGCCGCCACCGGCTTCAAGGGGTAGGGCCGCCGTTGGGGTGCACCCCCAGGGCGAGCAGTCCCTGGGTCATCTGCACGAAGCGCTGGGTCATCATCATCGCGCTCTCCATCATCTGCGGCGACTGCAGCACCTCCATATTGACCATGTAGCCGCCGGTGACGCGGCGAGCGTAGCCGCGGTCGATCAGGCCCAGCACCCGGCGGCGCGCCACCTCGTGCGGCATTCCCAGGCGCACGCCGATCTCAGTGATGGTGGCCGGGCGGCGCACGCTGTCGGGGGGTGGGGTGTCGGCGCGGCCGTAGCGGACCGCCAATTCGGGGTCGTAGGTGATGGGGTCGGCGTTGGCGCTGACCATGGCGGCCAGCACCAGCCCGGCCATGCTGGAGGCATGCGGTACGGCGCCGATCTCGATCACCCGCAGCAGGAAGTCCTCGCACAGGGCGGCGACGGCGATATCCAGCTCGGCCTTGTCGATCGCCGGGCCGCGCGGCGGGTCCGGCAGGACGATCCCCAGCTTGGCCAGGCTGGCATAGAGCGCCAGCTCCGCGACGTGGGTGGCGGCGGCGGCCTCGCGGTAGGCCTTGCTCTCGATGGCGCCCGGAACCGCGGCGACGCCCGCCTCGCCCAGCCGCCGCACCAGCCCGGCCTGTTCCAGCGACATCACCCGGCGGCGGGTGGTCTCATAGGAAAAGCCCAGCGACTGGGCCACGGCGCGCACGCTGATCGCCCGCGGCGGCGCCTCGGACCCGTTGGGCTTCTGGGCGACGGCGGTGGCCTGTTTGATCGCCAAGTATACGGCCCCGCCGACCAGGTCCCCGTGGAGCCGGTGCAGGCGGCCGATCTGGCCGAGCAGGAAATCGACAACGCAGCGCTGCACCAGGCGCTGCTGCGTCTGGGGTGTCAGCCGCGAGGGCTGGGGTGTGGTCAATCGTGGCCCCTCACGACCTTCAGGATTAAAACAACCTAAACCATGTTTCCCCGATCCGAGCAGGGCGAAACAGCGCACCCTCGGGTCGGAAATTTCCGCCACGGCCCGGCCAGCGCCGCCTTTCATTGACTCCCCCGGCGATTGCGGCGATTAGCGACCCGCAAAACGGAGGTCTCCCATGGAGATTCGAGAAGGTCTCACCTTCGACGATGTTTTGCTCGAACCGGGCCCCTCGGAGGTCATGCCGACCGAGGTGAACACCGCGTCGCGCTTCACGCGTGAGATCGGCCTGAACATCCCGCTGGTGTCCGCCGCCATGGACACGGTGACCGAGAACCGGTTGGCCATCGCCCTGGCCCAGGCCGGCGGCATGGGCATCCTGCACCGCAACCTGACCGTCGAGGAACAGGCCGACGAGGTACGCCAGGTCAAGCGCTACGAGAGCGGCATGGTCATCAATCCGATGACTATCAACCCCAACACCACCCTGGACGAGGTGCGCGAGATAAAGGCGCGGCGCCAGATCAGTGGTTTCCCGGTGGTCGAGCCCGGATCGGGCCGGCTTGTCGGCATCCTCACCAACCGCGACGTGCGGTTCGAAACCAACGGCAAGGCCAAGGCGGCCGAGCTGATGACCCGCGAGGGGCTGGTCACTGTGCGCGAAGGCGTCGACCAGGAGACCGCGCGCGGCCTGCTGCGCCAGCACAAGATCGAGCGCCTGATCGTGGTCGACGCCGCCGGCCGCGCGGTCGGGCTGATTACCGTCAAGGACATGGAGAAGGCCCAGGCCTATCCCACCGCCGCCAAGGACGCCCAGGGGCGCCTGCTGGTCGGCGCGGCCTCCACCGTCGGCGACGCCGGATTCGAACGCTCCATGGCCCTGGTAGAAGCCGGGGTCGACGTGGTGGTGATCGACACCGCCCACGGCCATTCGGCCCAGGTGTCCGCCGCCGTGGCGCGGCTGCGGCGCGAAACCAACGGCGTGCAGATCGTCGCCGGCAATGTCGCCACCTATGACGGAACCCGCGCCCTGATCGACGCCGGGGCGGATGCGGTGAAGGTCGGCATCGGCCCGGGCTCGATCTGCACCACCCGCATCGTCGCCGGTGTGGGCGTGCCGCAGCTGACCGCCATCGCCGAAGCCGCCCGCGCGGCGCGCGACAGCGACGTGCCGGTGATCGCCGACGGCGGTATCAAATATTCGGGCGACCTGGCCAAGGCCATCGCCGTGGGCGCCTCCACCGTAATGCTCGGCTCGATGTTCGCCGGCAGCGAGGAGTCGCCGGGCGAGGTGTTCCTTTACCAGGGCCGCACCTACAAGGCCTATCGCGGCATGGGCAGCGTCGGCGCCATGGCCCGCGGCAGCGCCGACCGCTACTTCCAGAAAGAGGTCAGCGAGGCGCACAAGCTGGTGCCCGAGGGCATCGAGGGGCAGACCCCGTTCAAGGGCCCGGTCGGGCCGGTGATCCACCAGCTGGTTGGTGGGCTGCGCGCCGCCATGGGCTATGTGGGGGCGCCGACGATCGCGGAATTCCAGCAGCGGGCGCGCTTTGTGCGCATCACCGGCGCGGGCCTACGCGAAAGCCATGTCCACGATGTTATGATCATGCGCGAGGCGCCCAACTATCCCAGCGCCGTCTAGGCGAGGAACGAAACGATGGACGAACTGCACCTGCTGATCGTGGCCATCGTACTTGGTCTGGTCCACCTGTTCTGGGCCGCCGCCGCCGCGCGCAAGCAGCAAGGACTGAAATGGGCCGGCGGTTCGCGCGACGAGCCGCGTCCGGTCACCGGCGTCGCCGGCCGTCTGGAACGGGCATTCCGCAACTACCGCGAGACGTTCCCGTTTTTCGCCGCTGCCGTGCTGATCGCCTACCTGACCGGAAAGACCGGCGGTCTGTGCCTGTGGGGCAGTGTGTTCTATGTCGCCGGCCGCACCGCCTACCTGCCGCTCTACGCCAGCGGCATCCGTCTCTGGCGCTCCCTGGCCTGGATCGTCAGCATCATCGGGCTGGTGCTGATCCTTATCTCGCTGGTCCTGTGAGGGACGGCGGCAGGATAGCGGCGGCCATCGAGGTTCTGGACGACATCGAGGCCGGTCACAGGCCGGCGAAGATCGCCCTCAAGCGCTGGTCGGACGGCGCGCGCTACGCCGGCGCCAAGGACCGCGCCTTCGTCTCCGGCCTGGTGCTGGACGCCCTGCGCAAGCGCCGCTCGATGGCCTGGCGCATGGGGGCGGAGACCAACCGCGCCCGGGTGCTCGGCGTCTTGAAATTCTGGTGGGGCTGGGACGCGGACCGCATCGGCGCCGCCTTCGCCGAAGACCATGGCCCCGGCGCCCTGACCGCCGGCGAGCAAACCGCTGACGCCAGTCTCGACGGCGCGCCGGATGCCGTGCGCGGCGACTATCCCGACTGGCTCGACGCGCCGCTGCAACGCGTGTTCGGCGAGACACGGGCGGAGCAGGGCGCGCAACTGGCCACGCGCGCGCCGGTCGACCTGCGCGTCAATACGCTGAAATCCAGCCGCGCCAAGGTGATGGAAGCGCTGGAGCCGATCGCTCCGCAGGCGCTGGACTTGCTGCCGACCGCGGTGCGCCTGCCTGCACCGGACCCCGCGCTTCGCGCCCAGGCGGCGGAGACTTTTCCCGCCTTTCCGCTCGGCTGGTTCGAAATCCAGGACGCCGGCTCGCAGATGGCCGCCGCCTGCGCCGGCGACATCATGGACGCCCAGGTGCTCGACCTCTGCGCCGGTGGCGGCGGCAAGACGCTGGCCCTGGCCGCGGCGATGAAAAACACCGGCAAGATCTACGCCTACGACGCCGACGCCCGGCGGATGAAGGATGTCATTCCGCGCGCCGAGCGGGCCGGGGTGCGCAACCTGGAAGTTCGCGTGCCGATGGAGCGCGAACCGTTCCGGGGCCTGGCGGGCGCGATGGACCTGGTTTTCGTCGACGCCCCCTGCACGGGCAGCGGCACTTGGCGGCGCAATCCTGACGCCAAATGGCGGCTGTCGCCCCAGGCGCTGGAACGCCGCATGGCCGAGCAGGACGGGGTGCTGGACCAGGCATCCGCCTTCGTCAGGCCCGGCGGCTGGATCGTCTACGCCACCTGTTCGCTGCTGGCCGAGGAGAACGAGGACCGGATCGCCGCCTTCCTGGTGCGCAAGCCGCACTTCACCGTCCAGCCCGCGCCGTTCTCCGACTTGATCACGCCGCAAGGCTTCCTGCGCCTGACGCCCTTGAACGCCGGAACCGACGGTTTCTTCGCCGCCATCCTGGCCCATGACGGCGGACAGGACTCGCGCTAGGAGCTTTTCATGACCGAACCGACCGCGCAGCACGAACGCCTCCTGATCGTCGACTTCGGGTCGCAGGTTACCCAGCTGATCGCCCGGCGGGTGCGCGAAAGCGGAGTGTTCTGCGAGGTCGTCCCCTACAACAAGGCGCAGGCCGCGCTGGAAAAGCCGCTCAAGGCGGTGATCCTGTCGGGCGGCCCCTCCAGCGTGACGGAAGAGGGCAGCCCTTCCATCACCGAAAAGCTGTTCGCGCTCGGCGTGCCGGTGTTGGGCATCTGCTACGGCCAGCAGCTGATGTGCAACATGCTCGGCGGCAAGGTCGAGAGCGGCCATCACCGCGAGTTCGGCCGCGCCGAGATCGCGCTCAAGAAAGCCAGCCGCCTGTTTTCCGGCATCGGCGACATCGGCCATTCCGAGCCGGTGTGGATGAGCCACGGCGACCGCGTCACCGCCATACCCGACGGGTTCGAGATCATCGCCGCCTCTACCGGCGCGCCCTTCGCCGCCATCGCCGACGAGGGCCGCAATTTCTACGGCGTGCAGTTCCACCCGGAAGTGGCGCACACGCCGCAGGGCGCCAGGATGCTGCGCAATTTCACCCACGCCATCGCCGGCTTCACCGGCGATTGGACCATGGCGTCGTTCCGCACCGAGATGATCGCCAAGATTCGCGCCCAGGTCGGTAAGGCGAAGGTTATCTGCGGCCTGTCCGGCGGTGTGGATTCCTCGGTCGCCGCGGTGCTGATCCACGAAGCCATCGGCGAGCAGCTGACGTGCGTCTTTGTCGACACCGGATTGCTGCGCCTCAACGAAGCCGACGAGGTCGTCAGCCTGTTCCGCAACCACTACAACATTCCGCTGATCCACGTGGACGCGGGCGACGAATTCCTCGGCGCCCTGGCCGGTGTCGCCGAGCCGGAACGCAAGCGTAAGATCATCGGCGGCAAGTTCGTCGAAATTTTCGACCGCGAGGCCGGTAAAATCGAGGACGCGCAGTTCCTCGCGCAAGGCACGCTCTATCCCGACGTGATCGAAAGCATCGGCGGCTCAGCCTCGGTGATCAAGAGCCACCATAACGTCGGCGGCCTGCCCGAACACATGAAACTGAAACTGGTCGAACCCTTACGCGACCTGTTCAAGGACGAGGTCCGCGTCCTCGGCGTGGAGCTCGGCCTGCCGCCGGCCTTCGTCGGCCGCCATCCGTTCCCGGGACCGGGCCTTGGCATCCGCATCCCCGGCGAGGTGACGCCGCAGGCGGTGGCCGTGCTGCAGCAGGCCGACGCGATCTATCTCGAGGAGATCCGCGCCGCCGGCCTCTACGACAAGATTTGGCAGGCCTTCGCCGTGCTGCTGCCGGTGAAGACCGTCGGCGTCATGGGCGACGCCCGTACCTACGAGAACGTCTGCGCCTTGCGCGCCGTCACCAGCACCGACGGCATGACCGCCGACTTCTTCGAATTCCCCTGGGAAGTCCTCGGCCGCGCCGCCACGCGGATCATCAACGAGGTGCGTGGCGTCAACCGCGTGGTCTATGATGTGACCTCAAAGCCGCCCGGCACGATCGAGTGGGAGTGACATGGCGCGCTGGCTCGTTAAGTCTGAACCCAACACCTATTCCTTCGACGATCTGGTCCGCGACGGACGCACCGTCTGGGACGGGGTGCGCAACAACGCCGCCGCCCTGCACCTGAAGGCCATGCGCGATGGCGACGAGGTGCTGTTCTACCATTCGCAGCAGGGGTTGGCCGTCGTCGGCGTGGCCAAGGTCACGCGCACCGCCTTTCCCGACGCCAGCGATCCCGCGGGGCGTTTCGTCGCTGTCGAGCTTGCGCCGGTGCGACCCCTGAAGCGGTCGGTGACCCTGGCCGAGATGAAGGCGGCGCCGGCCCTGGAGGGCATGGCCATGCTGCGCCAGGGACGGCTGTCGGTGTCTCCCGTCACGCCCGCGGAGTGGGCCGCGATCCTGAAGCTGGCGGGCGACTAGCGGCCTGCATTGCCCGCGCGGTGAAACCGTGGCCAAACTTGCGGACGATAAAACATAGCCGCAGCGGTCCGCGCTGCCGGGGGGGACAATGACCAAGGTTCAAGCGATTTCACGCCGCCTGGCGTACGGCCTGCTGCTGAGCGGCGGCCTGCTGGCGGCCAGCCCGGTCCTGGTGAGCCAGCCGGCCATGGCTCAGCGGCCCGCGGCCGCGGCGCCCGATCCGCAGCTGTTCGCCCTGGAAAACCGCCGTTTGACCGCCATCGCGGCCCAGGACGCCGCGGCGTTTCGGGCGGTCCTCACCGACGACTACGTTCACGTGCATTCGACCGGCAAGGTCGATAACCGCGAAGCTTTCATCCAGGGTATCCAGCAGGCCGCCAAGCGCGTCACCGGGCGCGGGCCGCTTACCGTCCGCTCCTACGGCAATATCGCTGTGATCACAGGCCAGCAGACCAACCAGAACGCCGTCGCGCCCGGCGCGGCCCCGGCGGCGGCGCAGACACTGTACGTGACCCAGGTCGCCCGCCGCGACGGCGCAGGCTGGCGCTATGTGTCCATGCACGCCACCCCGATGGGTCCGGCCCCGCCCAACAACGCGGGCGCCTTCACCGGCTATCCAGCCGAGCCGGTGCGCGCCCTCACCGCCGACCAGCGGGCGGTTATCGCCCTGGAAGGCCGCCGGGCGGCGGCGATCGCCGGCAAGGATTTCACCGCCCTCGGCAACGTTCTGGCCGACGACTATCTGCACGTCTACGGCGGCGGCAGGACCGGCGGCCGGGCCGACTACCTCAAGGAAGTCACCGCCGCGCCGCGCGTGCCGACGCGCGGACCGCTCAATGTGCGGGTCTATGGCGACGTGGCGGTGCTGACCGGCGACCTGCTGAACCGGATCGAATACCCCGACCGCCCCGGCACGGTGCTCGACACCTACGTCACCCAGGTGGCGCGCAAGGTGAACGGCCAGTGGCGTTTCGTCTCCTTCCAGATCACCCCGAAGACCTACGCGCGGTAGCGCCCAGCGCCGCCGCCACGTCTTTCATGGCCGCCTGCCAGCCGCCCTCGCCATCGCGCTTCGGGAAGGCGGTGAAGCAGCGCGCCTGTGGGTACCAGGGGTAGCGGTTCGTCCCCAGCATGGTCCAGGCGCCCCGCGGCGCGATCAGCCAGGTCGGGGCGCCGCAGGCCCCGGCGAGGTTGAGGGTGGCGTTGGACAGGCCGATGGTCAGGTCCAGGGCGCAGGTGAGGGCGGCGACATCGTCCAGGTCCTGTTTCAAGTCGATGCCCGGCGGCTGCCAGATATCGACGCCCAGGGTGTCGCGGGCGTGGGCCAGTTCGTCGGCGCAGTCGCCGTACTGCAGGTTGACGAAGAATACGCCGGGGACGGCCAGCACCGGCGCCCACAGCTCGAACGGCGCGAATTGGCGCCGGCGTTCGCCGTACAGCTTCAGGCTCTTCCACAGCAGCCCGGCCTTGAAGCCCGGGCGTGTATCCAGAAGGCTTCGCCAGTGCGCCACGCGCGCCGGGTCGGCGGTCAGGTAGCTGGTTTTTGGAAAAGCGGCCGCCGTGCGCCGCAAGGCCTGTAAAGGCGCGGCCATCGGCACCCAGAGGTCGACAGCGGGGTCCAGGCCCGGCGCCGTGCGTACGGCTAGGTTGTCGGTCTTCTCGGTGTGGTGAGCGACCACCGTGGCGGCGGGGAAGGATCGGGTGAACAACGGGACCAGCCGTTGTTCCACCGCCAGGGCCAGGCGCCCCGACGGCCCCAGCGCCGCCAGCAGGTCGGGCACGGTGTTGGCGAACATCACCTCGTCGCCGAGCCCCTGTTCGGCCATCAGCAGCAGCGACCGGCCCGCCAAGTCCGCGATCGGACCGTCGAAGGGGTCTGCATCCACCTCGAACGCCACCGGGCTGGCGGCGAAGGGCGACAGGCGGCTGCGATAGGCCTCCCAACCGGCGTCGAGTTCGCCCATCGACAGGTGGCAGAGGGCGGCGGCGAACCGCACCCTCTGCTGGTCGCCCTCCGAAAGCTGGCCGCCGGCGATGGCGGCGGCATAGTCGTCCAGGGCGGCGCGGGGGTCGCCGAGGTCGAAAACCGCATTGCCGCGGTAATAGAGGGCGCGGCCCGAGCCCGGCGCCAGCCGCAGCGCCTCGTTCAGGAACACGGCCGCAGTTTCGGCGTCGCCCTGCTGCACCAGAACCACGCCCAGCGCCGTCCACAGTTCGGCGTCCTGCGGGTGCGTCTGGACGGCGGCGCGCAGAATCTCCACGGCCTCCTCATAGCGGTGCTGCCCGCGCAGGGCGTGCGCCAGGTTGATCTGGCCCTCCAGCGAATCCGGACGCGCGCTCAGATAGATGGCGAGCAGCTTCTCGGCGATCTCGTGCAGGCCCATGCGCAGGGCGAGGCGGCCGATGTCGCCGGCCATTGCGGCGTCCTGGCCGGAGTGCTGAAACGCGTTCTGATAGGCGTCCAGCGCCTGCGCATGCCGGCCCAGATGTTCGTGGGCGATGGCCGCCATCCGCCAGGCCTGGGAATCCGTCGGGGTCCGCTCGATCGCCTGCCACGCCAGGACGAGGCCGCCCTCGAAGTCTTGCGCCTCCAGCGCTGCCAGGGCCTGCTGGCCCAGGCCGGCGCCCAGCCCGCGTCGCAGCCCCGCTAGTGCGGCGCCCGAGGCGGATTGTCCGGCGGCGACATCGATGTTCACCCGATAAGCATTCCATGACTCGCCAGGATCGCCTTGCCCCGCGCGGCGCAATTGCGCAGCCTGGGTCGATGAGCCCCGCCATCCGCCGCATTACCGCCGCCGACCTGCCGTTGATGAAGGCGGTCAACGCCCTCTTCGGCGAAGCCTTCGATGAACCCCAGACCTATAGCGGGCCGGACGACGCCTATCTGACGCGCCTGCTGGCCAAGCCGCACTTCATCGCCCTGGCCGCCCTCGACGGCGGTGCGGTGGTCGGGGCCCTGGCCGCCTATGAGCTGGAGAAGTTCGAACAGGCCCGCAGCGAGATCTACATCTACGACCTGGCCGTTGCCGAAACCCATCGCCGTAAGGGGATCGCCACCGCCTTGATTGAGGCCCTGCAGGACATCGGGGCCGGGCGCGGGGCCTACGTCATCTTTGTACAGGCCGACTACGTCGATCCGTCGGCTGTCGCCCTCTATTCGAAGCTTGGCGTCCGAGAGGACGTGATGCATTTCGACATCCCGGTCGATCCTGGTCTATGAGAGCCACAAAGCCGGCGGGCCGACCGCCCAAAGCGGTTGAGGAAAAGTGCGAAGCGGTTTTCCGCTCGCAACCCGCTCTGAATATTAGATTTAGGGAGTGAGATAGCGTGGCGTCCAACCTTCCCATCCTAATCGCCGGCGGCGGCATCGGCGGCCTGGCCGCGGCCCTCGCCCTGTCGCGTAACGGCTTTAAGGTCCAGGTGCTGGAGCGGTCGCGCGCCTTCGGCGAGATCGGGGCCGGGGTGCAACTGGGCCCCAACGCCTTCAACGCGTTCGACCGGCTGGGAGTCGGTGACGCGGCGCGCGGCATCGCCGTCTATGTCGACCGTCTGCGCATGATGGACGCCCTCACCGCCGAGGAGATCGCCCACATCCCGCTGGAGGAATCGTTCCGCAAGCGGTTCGGCAACCCCTACGCCGTGGTCCATCGCGGCGAAATGCATGGGGTGCTGTTCAACGCCTGCCAGGCCGATCCGAACATCGAACTATCGGTCAGCAGCGAGGTGGTCGACTACGACCAGGACGGCGCCACGGTCGCCGCTGCCTTGAGCAACGGAGAGGTCGTCCGTGGATCGGCCCTGATCGGCGCCGACGGCCTATGGTCGAAGGTCCGCGCCAAGCTGGCCGCCGACGGCCCGCCGCGCGTCTCCGGCCACAGCAGCTACCGGTCGGTGATCCCGGTCGAAGCCATGCCGGAAGACCTGCGCTGGAACGCCGCCACTCTGTGGGCCGGGCCGCACTGCCATATCGTCCACTACCCGCTGTCGGGCTGGAAGGTGTTCAACCTGGTCTGCACCTATCACAGCGACGCGCCCGAAGTTGTCGCTGGCCAGCCGGTGACCAAGGAGGAGGTCGGCGAGGGCTTCCAGCACGTGCATCCGATGGCCCGCCAGATCATCAGCCACGGCTCGGACTGGAAGCTATGGGTCACCTGCGACCGCGACCCGATCACCAAATGGACCGACGGCCGTGTCGTGCTGCTGGGCGACGCCGCCCATCCGATGCTGCAGTACTTCGCCCAGGGCGCCTGCATGGCGCTGGAGGACGCGGTGCAGCTTGGGGACTCGGTGGCCGATTTTCCCGGCGACCTGGCCGCCGCCTTCGAGGACTACAACCTCCGCCGCGTCAACCGCACCACGCGGGTGCAGCTGCAGTCGCGGGAACTGGGCAAGCACGTCTATCACCCCGAAGGCGCTCACGCCGTGCTGCGCAACGCCGTCATGCAGGCCAAGTCCGCCGAGGACTGGTACGAAACGCTCGGCTGGCTTTACGACGGCGGCAACGCCGCCGCCTCGGCCTCCCGCGCCTGACCGCCTTGCGCCGGGGCTCGGAAAAGCGCACTGTTTCACCGTCACAGACGGATCGGGGGAGGGTGTTTTGGCTTTTCGCTGGATCGCAATTCTGGCGGCCACGGCCGCTCTGGCGTCCCTGACCACGCCGGCCCTCGCCCAGAGCGGGCCGCCGGCAGCCACGCCCCATACCCCCGACGGCAAGCCCGACCTGAACGGCATGTGGGGCGGTGGGCCCGCTCCCCGCGCCGCGGCCTTTGACGTGGTGATGGCTTCCCGGCGTTGCGCCCCGACGCAGGTGGAGTGCGACGCCCGCACCAACCAGTCCATCGACGGCGAATTCACCGGACGCTCACGGCCGGACCAGCCGCTGTACAAGCCGCAGTTCTGGGACCGGGTTCAGTACCTGGACATGAACACCAACAAGGAAGATCCGATCTTCCGCTGCCAGCCCTACGGCATCGGCAGGCTCGGGCCGCCGGGACGGATCGTCCAGTCGGAAAACGAGGTGATCTTCCTCTACCGGCCGGGCGGCGGCCCACAGGGCGGCCCGCAACCCGCCGACTACCGCATCATCCCCACCGACGGCCGGCCGCATGACCCGATCCGGGCCATCGACGTCACCTACTACGGCGACAGCGTCGGCAAGTGGGAGCGCGACACTCTGGTGATCGATTCAGTCGGCTTCAACGACCTGACCTGGCTGGACGTCGGCGGCTTCTTCACCTCGGACCAGAAACACACCATCGAACGCCTACGCCGCGACGGCGATGTGCTGTCCTACCAGGTGACGATCGACGATCCCGAGGTGCTGGTCGAACCCTGGGTGATGGCGCCCGTGCTGACGCCGCTCAACACCGACCCGACCGCCTACCTGCCCGAGGGCGTACCGTGCAAGGACTACGACTCCGAGAACATGTCGAGCCAGATCCGCCACTGAGGCGATAGCTATGATATTACGTCTATCGGGGTCCGCTGTCACAATCCGGTTGTGAACGGGGCGGTAGAAGGACGCTTCCGTCCTCGATCCCAAAAGCCGTCCGATGAACCTCGACCGCCGCACCCTGATCACCGGGAGCGCCGCCGCCCTGGCGTTCTCCGGCCTGTCGCGCCATGCCCGCGCCCAGGAAGAGACCTACCGCAACGAAATCATCGGCTACGGCCCGCTGAAGCGCGACCCCGCCGGGGTGCTCGACCTGCCGGACGGGTTTTCCTACCAGATCGTCTCCCAAGGCGGCGAGACCATGGCCGACGGCCTGCTGGTGCCCGGCCAGTTCGACGGCATGGGCTGTTTCCCGCTCGGCGGCTCGCGCGTGGCCCTGGTCCGCAACCACGAGCTCAAGAGCACCACCGACACCCACCGCAACTGGGGCCCGCTGGGCGTCCACTCCGACCGGGGCGGCCCCTTCGATGAAACCAAGGCCTATGGCACGTTCAAGGACGGCCGGCCGCTGCCGGGCGGCACGACCACGGTCATCTACGACCTGGAGACGCGGCGCACGCTTCGCCAGCACCTCAGCCTCATCGGCACCAACACCAACTGCTGCGGCGGCCAGACGCCCTGGGGCTCCTGGCTTAGCTGCGAGGAGACCGAGTACACGCCCGAGACCGCCGACGTGGCTCAGCCGCACGGCTTCGTCTTCGAAGTCCCGTCGCGGGCCTCAGGGCTCGTCGAGGCCGTGCCGCTCAAGGCCATGGGGCGGTTCGACCACGAGGCCGTCTGCGTCGATCCCCGCACCGGCATCGTCTACCTGACCGAGGATAAGGTCGACGGTCTGTTCTACCGCTTCATTCCCGCCGTGAAGGGTGAACTGGCGAGGGGCGGGCGGCTGCAGGCCATGGCGTTCCGCGACGCACGAAGCGCCGACAGTTCCAACCACGTCACGCCCATCTGGACGACGGGCGACTGGCGCGACGTGCGGTGGATCGACCTGGAGGAGGTCGAGAGCCCCGCCAGTGACCTGCGCTTCCGCGGTCACCTTGCCGGCGCCGTGCGGGTGTCCCGCGGCGAGGGCGTCGTCTGGGGGAAGGACGAACTCTACCTCACCGCGACCTCCGGCGGGCCGATCCAGCGCGGCCAGGTGCTGCGCTATGTGCCGTCGGCGGACGAGGGGACCAGCGCCGAGGACCACGCGCCCGGCCGGGTGCAGCTATTCGTCGAGAGCCGCGACGAGAAGACCCTCAACATGGGCGACAACCTGACCGTCGCGCCCTGGGGCCATCTGGTCGTCTGCGAAGACAACTACTCCGACACCCTGCGCAATCACATCAAGGGCGTCTCGCCGGACGGACGGCTCTACACCATCGCCCTTAACGTGTTTCAGGGGAATTCGGAGTTCGCCGGAGCCGTGTTCTCGCCGGACGGCTCGACCCTGTTCGTCAACGTGCAACACCCGGGCCTGACCTTCGCCATCCGCGGGCCCTGGACGTCGGTGCGGGCGGCCTGAGCTAGGTCGCCGGCGTGGCCCGCTGGTTGAACAGCAGGTCGCGCGACTGATCTGACACCGTCGGCACCTTGTTGATGTTCGCCGCCACCTCATAGGCTCGCTGCACCGCCGGCCGGTCCTTGATGGCCAGGTGCCAGCGCTTGAGGTGCGGAAAGTCGTCCAGCTTCTGCTGCTGCTTTTCCCAGTTCACGGTCCAGGGATAGCTGGCCATGTCGGCGATCGAATAGGCGCCGGCCATGAACTCGCGGTCGGCCAGGCGCTTGTTCAGCACTCCATACAGGCGGTTGGTCTCGTTGACGTAGCGGGTCATGGCGTAGGGAATCCTTTCGGGCGCGTACTGCACGAAATGGTGGTTCTGCCCGGCCATCGGCCCAAGCCCGCCCATCTGCCAGAACAGCCACTGCATGGTCTCGAACCGGCCGCGCAGGTCAGCGGGCAGGAACTGGCCGGTTTTCTCGGCCAGGTACTGCAGGATGGCGCCGGACTCGAACAGGCTGATCGGCTCGCCCCCATCGGCCGGCTCGTGGTCGACGATGGCCGGGATGCGGTTGTTGGGGGCTATGGCCAGAAACTCGGGCTTGAACTGGTCGCCCTGGCTGATGTTGACCGGGATCACCCGGTAGGCCAGGCCGGCCTCCTCCAAGAATATCGTGATCTTGTGGCCGTTCGGCGTGGTCCAGTAGTGGAGGTCGATCATTGGAGGAACCTGACGCTGAAGCCCGGAAGGGGATGGGGCTACGGTCAATATCGGCATGGCCCCGCTGAAAACAAGGCTCACCGAAGCAGTTTGTGAAGCCGCAAATTCGTGCGACAAATTCCGCAACGGACGAAATATCGTCCAGCGATAACTTTGGGGAGGGGTGCCATGGACCATGGCCTGACGACTTCACGGCGGATGCTGTTGGCTGGGGGCGCGCTCGGCGCCGTCGCCCTGGCCGGCTGCACCAAGGCCGCCGCGCCGGTGGAAACCGCGCAGACGCCGCTGTGGAACGCCGAATATGTGGCCATGAAAGGCCCCGTGAAGCTGCAGATGTACCGCCGCCGCGAGGGCGAGCCCAAGGCGGGCGAGCCGGCCAAGCCGGTGATCATGCTGGTGCACGGCTCGTCGCTGTCGGCCCTCAGCACCTACGACCTGGGCGTCCCGGGCGAGGACTATTCGATGATGAACTTCCTGGCCCGCGCCGGGTACGACGTCTTCACCATGGACCACGAGAACTACGGCAAGTCCTCGCGCACAAGCTCCAACTCCGATATCGCCAGCGGCGCCGACGACCTGGTCGCCGCCATGGGGGTGATCACCAAGGAGACCGGCAAGACGAAGGTGCATTTCTTCGGCGAATCCGCCGGCGCCATCCGGATCGGGTTCTTCGAGAACCAGCACCCGGAGATGGTCGACCGGATGATCCTGGGGGCCTTCACCTACACCGGTAAAGAGGCGCCGACCCTGATCGCGCGCGCCAAGCGCATCGACGAATGGCGCGCCAGCAATGTGCGCAAGCGCGACCGCGAGATGATTGAGAGCATCTTTACCCGTGATGGCGGCCCGCCGACCGCCTCTCGCCCGGCGATCGAAGCCCTGATTAAGCAGGAGCTGGCCTACGGCGACACCGCCCCGACCGGCACCTACATCGACATGTCGGTCAACCTGCCGCTGGTCGACCCGGCCAAGGTCAAGGCGCCGACCATGCTCATTCGCGGCCTGATCGACCAGAACTCCACCATGGCGGAGCACTACGAGTTCTTCGACAAGCTGCAGATGAACCTGAAGCAGCTCAATGTCATCCCCGGCGGTCACGCCCTCGCGTCCGGCGCCGGCTACAGGCAACTGCACCACGCGATCGACGCGTTCCTGACTATGCCCGCCGAAGGCGTGGCGACCTGATCCGCAACCGATCGAGAAGACTTCCCAAGAGAGGAAATGATCTGATGAAATTCCTTACCCGCGCCAGCGCGATCGCGCTCGCCGCCGCCGCCTGCCTCGCCGTCATCGGCCCGGCCCAGGCCGACCAGAATTCGCCGACCGGCAACGCCGGCATCATCGCCGTCGACAAGATCGGCGCCGCGATCCTGTTCATCGATCCCGTGAGCTACGCGACCCTCAAGACGATCAAGACCGATCGCAACCCGCATGAGGTGGCGATCTCGCCCGACCACAAGACCGCTTATGTCAGCATCTACGGCCCCGGCGTCTACGGCAAGAACCCCACGCCCGGCACCCAGGTTCTGGTGGTCGATCTGCCCAGCAAGACGGTGCGCGACGTCATCAATGTCCTGCCCAACAAGGCGCCGCACGGCCTGATGCTCACCGCCGATGGCGGCACGCTCTACATCAGCTGCGACATGGATAAGCAGCTGCTTAAGGTCGACACCAAGACCCTGAAGATCGTCGACAAGATCGAAACCGAAGGCACGGGCCACTGGGTGGCGATCACCCCGGACGGGTCCAAGGCCTACACCGGCAACAAATACTCCGTGCCCTACGTCACCGTCCTCGACCTGAAGACGCACAAGGTCATCGGGCGAATCCCCACCCCGCATGGCGCCGAGGGGATCGCGGTCGCGCCCGACGGCAAGCACATGGCCATCGCCGTGGGCGCCGAGCCGTCGATCATGCTGGTCGACACCGCCACGGACAAGATTCTGCAGAACGTGCCGCTGGAGAACTACCCCAAGACCCACGCCGATCTCAGCCACCTGACCCGCGTGCGTTTCTCGCTCGACGGCAAGAAGCTGCTGACGTCCTACACGCCGTCCGGCGTGATCAGCGTCATGCAGGTCTCCAACCTGAAAAAGCAGAAGCAGGTGATCGTGCCGGAAGGCCCAATGGGCTTCGCCTTCGCCCCTGACGGCAAGACCGCCCTGGTCGGCGCCCAGGACTTCGGCTCCATCGCCATTCTGGATATCTCCGGCGAAGGCAAGTACGTCCGCGACTTCCCAGCCGGAGGCGGCGTAGAGACGCTCGCCTACTACTAGGACCCTGTCGCATGGAGCAGCTGCAGGTCTTCCAGGACGCGGGGTTCAGCAGCTGGATCCGGGAATCGGAATGGGCCCTGTTCGCGGGCCTGATCGCCCACACTTTCAGCATGGGGTTCCTGGTCGGGACCGCCACGGTCATCAACCTGCGCGTCCTCGGCCTTGTGCCGCAGACGCCGCTGCCGATGTTCCTGCGCTTTCGGCCGGTGCTCGTCTGGAGCATCGCGGTCAGCATCGTCTCAGGGATATGGCTGGTCGCCGGCTACCCGGCCAAGGCGCTGCTCAATCCGCTGTTCTACATCAAGCTGGCGATCCTGGTCGCGGGCCTGGTGCTGACCCGCTCGCTGTGGCGCCGCGCGTCTGAACTCGATCCGACGAGCGCCGCGCCGATGGCGATGCGCCGCCAGGCGGTGCTGTCAGTAATGCTGCTGGTCGCGGGCTTAACCTCCGGCAAGTTCCTGGCCTACACGGCGAAGGTGCTGCTGCTATGACCATCGATCCGCACGTCATCCAGGCCTTCGCCAAGTCGATCGGCGTCTATCAATTCATGAACACCACCTGGGGCTGGCCGCTGGTGGAGTCGCTGCATTTCGTGGGTCTGAGCATGCTGCTCGGCACGGTCGGCGTGTTCGACCTGCGGGTGCTGGGTCTTGGACGCGGTGTCTCCATGGCCACCTTGCACCGCCTGCTGCCGCTCGGCGTCGCCGCCTACGCCTTGAGCATGGCCACCGGCTCGTTGTTTATCATGGCCATGCCGGATCAGTACCTGTTCAACCCGGCCTTCCAGCTCAAGATCGGCTGCATGATCGTGGCCGGTATCAACGTGATCGCCTACTTCGCCATCGCCTCGCGCCGGGTGCGGGCCGCCGGGCCGGACGACGACGCCTTGCTGGCGGCCAAGATCATCGCCGCCCTGTCGCTCGCCTGCTGGATCGCCGTCATCATCTTCGGCCGGGTCATCACCCTGTTTCGCCCGCCCTGGCACTGGTGCTTCTGGTGCTGACGATCCACGGCATCAAGGCCTGCGACACCATGAAGAAGGCGCGTGACTGGCTCGACGGCCACCGCATCCCTCACGCTCTGCACGATTACAAGGTTTCCGGCATCGACCGCGCCAAGCTGCAGGACTGGTCGCGCCAGGTCGGGTGGGAGGCGCTGCTCAACCGGTCGGGCACGACCTTCCGCGCCTTGCCGGAGGCCGACAAGCAGGCCCTGGACGAAGCCAAGGCCATCGCCCTGATGCAGGCCCAGCCGAGCATGATCAAGCGGCCGGTGCTGGAGACGCCCAAGGGCCTGGTCGTCGGCTTCAAACCAGACATCTACGCCGCCGCATTGGGCTGACCTCGGCCCGTGCTAGGGTAGGACATGACTCCTGACCGCCGCCCGCTCTGAGAGAGGCCGCGCATGGCCGAGCCGTCCTTCTTCGACGACCTTGCGCCGGAGCGGCCGCGTCATGACCGCCTGCTATTCTTCCTCATGCCGGACGACGCCGCCAACGACCGCATGGACGCGCTGGTCGAAACCCTGTCTGTCACGGGCCGCCCGGTGGCCCGCCCCAGGCGCCATGCCACCCTGGCGCACATCGGCGACTACGCGGGTTTTCCGCCCGGCTTGATCTACAAGGCCTGCAAGGCGGCGGCGAATACCGACTCTGGTCGGTTCGAGGTGATGTTCGACGAGGCTGTGAGTTGGCAGCGCAACCTCGTCCTCCGGCCCAGCGACGGACTGCCGGCGCTGATGAGCCTGCGCGAGACCTTGTGGCTGGAACTGGCCAAACTCGGGATCAAGGCACAGGCGACGCCGCAGCGGTCGCCCCACATCACCCTGTTCCAAGACGCGGCGCCGGCGGAGCCGACCGGGATCGAACCCGTCCGCTGGACGGCGCGCGACTTCGTGCTGATGCACAGCTTTCTTGGCAAGACGCGCCACATTCCGCTCGGGCGCTGGCCACTGCGCTAGCCGGCCCGGCTCCAGGCCGGCGGAGAATCCAGCGCGCCTTCCCACTGCCGCAACCACATCATCAGGCCGTCGACATAGGGCTGGCCGAACATGCCTTCGCCCCAACGGTCGGCGCCGTCCAAGTGTAGGGCACCGACCCAGAGACGCTGGATCATCAGCATCGGCGCCTGCGCCTCGATGTCGGCGGCGGCGATGCCGCGCTCGCTCCGGTAGCCGTCGTAGAAAGACGCGATCACACCTTCGGGTTCTACGCCCAAGCGCCAGGTGACGCCGCGCGCGAAAGCAGACAACTCGAACGCGCGCCAGCCGGTGGCGCTGCAGTCGAAGTCGAACACTGTCGCCTTGTCGCCGGCGAAGTGGATGTTCTGGGTGTTGAGGTCGCCGTTACAGAAGCCCCGCGTCAGCTCCGGCGACGCCAGCGCCTCGGTCAGCCGCGCGCCGATGCGATGCAGGTCGGCGCGGTTGCCCGGCCGCACGCATTTGAGCAACGATTGCACCGGCCGGGTCAGAATGAAATCCGCGTCCCACGCCATCCGTCCCGCCGACAGCGCCATGCCCTCGCAGGCGTTGTGCAACCGTGCGCACGCCGCGCCGTAGCGCGCCGCGTTGACGACACCGTCGTCACTGCCGAACGCCAGTTCCGCGCCCGCCGCGTTGGCGAACAGCACCGCGTTGCGCGGCCCTTCGCTCGCCGCGACCTCGAACAGGTGTCCGCCGTCGCGGGTCGGGTTGGGCGCCGCCACGCTTCCGCCGGCGGCGGCGATGGCCAGGATCGCCTCGACCTCGGCCTGTGTCTGCGCCGTGCTGCGCCAGCCGGCGGGGTGGACGCGCAGCCACCAGACCTGTCCGCTCGCCTCCAGCCGATAGACGTCGTTGATGAACGAGCGCCACAGCCGGCATTGCGTCACCGCGCCGACGTCGAACTGTTCCTCGACGCGCCTTCCCAGCGCCTCACCGTCGAACAGGGTGTGCAGGACCGCGCTCAAGCCGCCGCCATGGCGTGCCGCCGCTCGTGGTCCAGCAGCCAGGACTTGCGCTCCATGCCGCCGGCGTAGCCGGTCAGGCTGCCGTTGGCGCCGACCACGCGGTGACAGGGCACGACGATGCCGACAGGATTGCTGCCGTTGGCCAGGCCCACCGCGCGGCTCGCGCCGGGGCGTTCCAGCCGCGCCGCCAGGGCGCCGTAGCTCTCTGTCTGTCCGGGCGGAATGGTCCGCAGCGCCTTCCACACCGCGCGCTGGAATTCCGTGCCGCCGGTAGCGGTGGGCAGGGCGTCGAGCGCGGTCAGGTCACCGGCGAAATAGGCGTCCAGCGCCTTGGTCACCTTTGCCGGAGCGGCGGCCTCGACCAGTTCGTAAGCGCCATAGTGGCGGCCGAGCAGGGTGTGCATCCGCTCCTCGTAGTTGTCGAAATCCAGTGCGCGCAGCACGCCGTTCTCATCCGTGACGATCAACAGAGTCGCCACTGGCGTGGCGCGCCGTTCAAGCCGCAATCGCATTGTCGTCTCCCGTCTTGCTGTCTGTATTTTGAGTCTCGGCCATCCACAGGTGCAGGGCCGCGTAGGCGCGCCACGGCCGCCACGTCTCGGCCCGCGCCAGCAGCGCCTTGGCCGACGGCCGCTCGCCGTTCTCCAGCACACCGAGCACCCGTTGCAGCCCGACGTCGGCGGCGAGGAAGGCGTCGCTCTCACGCAAGGCGCGCATGGCGATGTATTGCGCCGTCCATTCGCCGATGCCCGGCAGGGCCTTCAGCCGGACGATGGCGTCGTCCAGGTCGCCGCGCGGATCGAACAGGCGCGGGTCGGCTTCTGCGGCGGCGGCGAGGCCGGCGATGGCGGCTGACCGCGCGCGCGGCATCGGCAGGTTTTCGGTCGCCGCCTTCGAGAACCGTTCGGGGCCGGGGAAGGCGTGGCGCAGGTGGCCCATCGGTTCGGGCAGCGGCGCGCCCAGTTCGGCGGACAGGCGAGACGCCAGGCGGATGGCGGCGGTCACGGTGATCTGTTGGCCCAGGATCGCCCGCACGGCGATCTCGAAGCCGCTCCAGGCGCCCGGCACACGCAGGCCGGGCCGCGCGGTCACCAACGGCGCTAGGGCGGGATCACGCGACAACGCCGCGCCGATGGCGGCGGGGTCGGCGGCCAGGTCGAACACCCGGCGCAGGCGGGCGATGATCTGCGGCAGCAGATCGAGACGCGGGAAATGGACGGTCACGCGCAGGGCGGATTTCTCCGGCGCGTCGCCGACCTCGACCCAGCCGAGCGCGCCGTCCAGTTCGATGACGCGGGCGTAGCGGCGCTCAGTCACCGTCTCGACGCCGTCGATGGCGCGCGTTTGCAGAAAGCCGAGCATCGCGTTCCAGGCATAGGGCGCGCGGTAGGGCAGCAGCAGGGTGATGCCGGCGCCGGCGCCGGACGGGGCCGCTTCGCTGCGGCGAAGATCGCCCGGCGGGCGGTCGTACAGGGCCTGGAATGTCTCGTTGAAGCGCCGCACGCTGCCGAAACCGCTGGCCAGGGCCACCTGCGCCATCGGCAGGACTGTCTGGTGGATCAGTTGCTTGGCCAGCAGCACCCGGCGGGTCTGAGCCACCGTCACCGGGGCGGCGCCCAGGTGCTTGGCGAACAGGCGCCGCAGGTGCCGCTCGCCGACGCCAAGCCGCGCGGCCAGGCCGTCGACGTCGCCCTCATCCAGCGCCCCGTCCTCGATCAGCCGCAGCGCCCGCGACACGGTGGCCGAGGCCCCGCGCCAGGCGCCTAGGTCCGGCGCGCTTTCAGGCCGGCAGCGCAGGCAGGGCCTAAATCCCGCCTCCTGCGCCGCGGCGGTGCTGGCGACGAAGCTGCAGTTCTCCCGCTTGGGCGTCCGCGCCGGGCAGACCGGGCGGCAGTAGATGCCGGTGGTCTTCACGCAGGTGAAGAATTGCCCGTCATGCCGGGCGTCCCGGGCCAGCACCGCGCGATAGCAGACATCGGGGTCGAGGTTCATGCTTCGCAGCATACCCGCATCGGCGCGGATGTCTGGCGGTTTTCGGACTTGAAAGAAGGCGGCTAGCGCACGGTGACGCCGGCCTGCGGATCGAGCCGGGCCGAGAATCCCCAGCCGAAGAACTGGTCGTCCGTGACCGCCAGCAACAGGTCGTTATCGCCGGCGCGCAGAGGCAGGACCACCGTCTCCTGCCTGGGATCGACGAAGCCGACGAACGCCGCATAACGGCTGTTCCAGCCGTTCACGCCCGAATAGATCGCCTCCCCGTTCAGGAAAACGGTCACGTCGTCGCTGTAGCCGACGCCGAGCCTTACCCGCCGGGCGGCGTCGCTGGTCACAGTGGCGCGGGCATAGGCGGTCTTGCGCTTGCCCGGTTCGGCGCGGAAGCGCCGGTTGAGGTTGACCAGGCCGGACTCCTCGGTCGGCACGCTGCTCCAGGCAAGATCGGCCGGAACCTGCACGGCCGCGCCCGGTGCGGCGGCGGTCGCCGTCCCCGCCACCTGCCAGGCCGGAACGATCCCGGCCGCCGGCGCCGTCGCGGTGGCGCGCGGCGCGGCCTGGCCTTCGGGACGGATCACGACGTTGGCGACGGCCGCCGCCCATTCCTGCGGCTTGTCGTTGACCAGGGCCCAGAACCCGACCTCGCCGGCTCCGGATTCGTGGCGCAGCCTGTCCACGCTGAGCACCGGCGTCGCGCCTGCGCCGGCGAACAGCTGCATCTTCGAACCCCGCAGCTCGATCCGCACGTGGGTCCATTGCTCGCGCGGCCAGTCGGTCTTGCCGGTGAATTCCGGATAGAGCTGCCAAGTCGAGCTGCCGTTCATCCGGGGTGCGTACTGCGTGGCCATGAATTCCCCTGACCGGGACAGGCGCAGATAGATATTCTCGTGGTTGATCGCCCCTTGGCGCCGGAACATCACCGCGGCGAAATCCCCCTCTTTCATCGGCGCGAGGTCGAATTCGATCGTTCCGTCGGCCATCTGCACGCCGCTGCGCATGGCCTGGGTCCCAGCGCGCAGCCACAGCGCCTCCCGCCCGAGATAGGGCGCGATCTTCGCATGGGCGGCGCGGTCGGCGCCCTCCACCACCCAGCCGTCGCCGACCGACGTCCGGGCCGGGGTCTGGCTATGAAGCGCGGCCGGCAGGGAC
>CANJOB010000014.1 GCA_947475655.1 Caulobacterales bacterium
CGTCCGGATAAGCCACGGAGTCTGTTCCGAGTGCAGCGCTTTTGGGGCCGAGGAACCATCGCTTACGGGGCGGGGACACGCTGGGTAAAGCGCGGGGGTGACCACCAAGGCATCATCGCTGACGGATGCGGCGAGCGCGAGAAGCCGGGAAGCAGTCACCGCAGTTGCCAGGCTCCGCGATACGCACCGGTATGTTCGCCGGTGGCGCGAAGCGGCCGGCGCAGGGGCACGGCCAATGGCCGCAAAGGGTCGAGCGCCGACCGTCGGCTAAGGGTGGGAAGCGGACATTAAGGGCGCAGGCCGTAGATGGTTTCCCCCGATTCAGTGGAGCTATCTGGACGGCGGCCTCAGCAGCCCGGCGTCACGAGGCTTGCAAAGGGCTGTCGAACATCTCCAGGCGCGAAGGCGGCGGGCGCGACTCGTCACCGCACTCGTGGCGAAACAGGTAATCGACCGCATCGACCGCATCGACCGCATCGACCATATCAGCCGGGCTGTAGGGCTTGGCGAGCGAAGCGATCGCCACATCCCTCGCTAACCTCGCTCGATACTTTTGCCCGCTTATGAAAAGAACTGGAACGCCAAGGGCCTTCAGGTCGCAGGCGAGCGCCACGCCGTCATCGCCGGCCGCAAGGTCAATGTTTACCAGAGCCAGGTCGGGCCTGACCTGACGTGCGAAGCCCAGGGCTTCCTGATGGCGGATCGCGAGTTCGAGGACACGATAGCCCCTCTCCTCAAGTTCATCCTTTAGTACCATGGCGAGGAGAACCTGATCTTCCACAATCAACAGGATCTTGGCCGCAGCGAAGCGCGTCCGATCACCCCGTTCTCGATCGATCTCCCGAAGCTCGTCCGGCGTGACATAAAGGCGCGCCGCGCAGTCGGCGACCTCCGCGTCGTTGGTTAGATCGATGACTTCGCTCGGCGCCCGGCGACGGAATGCGCGATTGGATGGCGGTGTGACGATTGGCAAAGCGGCATTTCCCGTATCGACGGTCGGCGCCGGGCCCCGCGGCGTGGGTATCGTGTGAGGCTCCTACCAAACGCTGATGCGGCCATGGTCGTTGCGTCACGTTCGTCGGGCTCAGTTAGAGTCCGTTACAATGTCGACCACGGGTGGGAAGTAGACGTTGGCCTCCTGCGGCAAAACCGACATCGGCTAGGGCGCTGCCGCTATGGCCAAGCTTAGCTTTGACGCCGTCGTTTCGCTGCGGCAAGGTTGGCTGGGCAGGGGGGCCAGGGAATGGCCGACGGGGCGAGTGCGCCGGCGAGACGCGTGCGGAAAACGCGCGAGCGCGCCCCCACCGACTCCCGATCCGATCGAGATCGCAATGGAGGCCGAGGCGAGCGACACCGCCGCCGACAGTCCGGCGCGGGTGCTGCTGACCAAGCAGGCGGCTTTGATCGAGAAGCAGGCAGCCTTAAGCGACGCCCAGCGCCGCAGCGAAAACCTCGGGGCAACGCTCAAGGCGCTGACGATCGGCGTTGGCGCAATGGCGGCGGTGGCCGTGGCCGCGCTGGCATGGCAGGCCCGCTCGGCCTCGGGAGTGGTGATCCAGGCCTTCTCGGTCCCCCCCGATCTGGCTCAGCGCGGGCTTACCGGCGAGGTGGTGGCCTCAAAGCTGCTGGATGACCTCGCCGCGATGCAGGCGGCGACCAACGACGCTCGGCCCGCCGCCAGCTACACCAACAACTGGAACGGCGACATCAAGGTCGAAATCCCGGAGACGGGGGTCTCGCTCGGCGAGCTTCGCCGCCTTCTGGTGGACTGGTTTGGTCATCAGACCGTGATCAACGGCGAGGTGTACCGCAGTGCGGACAGCCTGGTGCTGGTCGCTCGCACGGGGGATCAGCCCGCCAAGGAACACGCCGGCCAGGAGGCCGACCTGGACGGCCTGGTCCAGGCTGCGGCGGAGGATATCTACATCGTCACCCAGCCCTACCGGGCGGCGGTCTATCTGCGCGACCACGGGCGCGTAGCTGAAGCCGTCAGCCTGATGCAGGCCAATGCGGCCCAGGGGCCGGCGGTCGAACGCGCCTACAGCTACACGTTCCTCGGGTCCTTAGAGATGCCCGACGCGGGGCTCCCACTGTTTCGGAGGGCCTCAGCGCTGGCCCCGCAGCTTCACTTGCCGGCCAGCTTCATCGCGGGAACCGAGAGGAACACGGGCCATCCCGAGGCGGCCATGGCCGCCGACCAGCTTGCTCTGGCCACGCTGAAACGGCCGAACCGCGGCGGTTTGCCGCCGGTCGAGGCGGCGTCACAAGCCGCCAACGCGACCGCGTGGATCTACACGCAGCGCGGCGATTTCACCGCCGGCTTGGCCCACATGCGGGGACAGGACGATGCGGGCCTTGTGACCCGGAGCGACCGAGTCTGGCACCTGATCCCCGACTACATCGGCCTTCACGAGCTGTCGGCCGCCCGCGCCAACCTGGCCCTGCTCGACACGCCGGAGGGGGGCGTCCGTCGCCTTGGGAACACCTCAGTCAACGTCATTCAATGGACCCTGGTCGATCGCGCCCAGTTGGAATCCGCCGCCGAGAATTGGAACGTCGTACTAGCGCTGGCGCCTCTGGCCGATATGGACACCGCCTTCGGACCGCGGCGGGACACACGCTTCGGAGCCCGGCGTGTCGCTCAGTTCGACCCGCTGGTGGCCTATGCCAAGGCGCGGCTGGGCGACATGGCCGGGGCCGAGGCCCTCATCGCCACCACCCCGATCGACAGCTATGACGCCCTGATCGCGCGGGCCAAGATCGCCGCCCTGGCCAAGGACTGGGCCACAGTGGACCGCTGGTTCGGCGAGGCGGTGCGGCAGAACCCGTCCATCCCCTTTGCTTATGCCCAGTGGGGAGAAGTTCTGCTCGCTAAGGGCGATCCGGACGCCGCGATCGCCAAGCTCAAGGCCGCCGCAAAGAGAGGCCCCCGCTTCGCCGACCCGCTCGAAACCTGGGGCGAGGCGCTGATGGTCAAGGGTGATTACCGAGGGGCCATCGGCAAGTTTACACAGGCGAATAAATACGCCCCCCGTTGGGGCCGGCTACACCTGAAGTGGGCTATGGTCCTGGCGGCCCAGGGTAAGACTGCCGAGGCGCGCCAGCACCGCGCTACAGCGGCCCGGCTCGATCTCACGCCCGCTGAACGGGCTGAGCTAAACGCGTTCAGGGTCTGACAGCGGACCTTAGCAACGTCGGTCATGGGTCGGTAGCAGACTCAAAAAACCTGGGTCCCGGCCTGCGCCGGGATGAGCGGGTTCTGGCTGCCTAAGCCCCCAGCCCCGCCTCGTTCAGCCATTCGAGGATCTTCTGCTTGGGCATGGCGCCGACCTTCATCGAGGTCATCTGCCCGTCCTTGAACAGCATCATGGTCGGGATGCCGCGCACGCCGTAGCGGCCGGGGGTCAGGGGGCTGTCCTCGATATTGACCTTGGCCACGGTGACGTGGTCGGCCAGTTCCTCGCTGATCTGCTCCAGGGCCGGGGCGATCTGTTTGCACGGTCCGCACCACTCGGCCCAGAAATCCACCAGCACCGGGCGGCTGGACTGCAGGACGTCCTTGTCGAAGGACTGGTCGGTGACGTTGACGGTGCTCATCTTTGGCTCCCAACGCGAAGAACGCGTTTTCTTGAGGGTACGCATGTAGGCGACCACCGATCACCTATCAACACGGGCGGCCAAGGATTGCAGGGCCCTGGCCATCAGTTCTTCTGGCACCGGCATGAGTTTCGGACCGTCGGTCCAGACCAGGGCCGCTTCAACGGCGCGGCCGGGGAACAGTTGCTTCAAGACCGCCCAGTACAGCGCCATCTGCAGCACATAGGCTTCATTCGCCTCACCGATCCGCGCCGGGGCCGGGCGGTTGGTCTTGAAATCGACCACCAGGACGCGGTCGGCGGTGACGCTGAGCCGGTCGACCCGCCCGCTGATGCGCAAGCCTTCCGGCAGGCCGGCGGCGGTCCCGGCGATGGCCGCCTCGGCGCGTGAACCGGGCGCGAAGACAGCGGCGAAGGCGCTGTCCTCCAGCACCCCCAGCGCCGCCGCGGCCATCTCGGCCCGCTGATGCGGAGTCAGCAGTTCGGACGCCAGCAGCTTGTCCGCCGCCGCCGCCCGCGCGTCCGGCGCCACGTCGGGCAGCAGTTGCAGCAGCCGGTGGATGATCTCGCCGCGCCGGTACCGGCCCAGGCCCCCGGTAGCAGCCAGGGGCGACGGCGAGGGGGCGTATTCCGCCTCGGCGGCGCGCGAGGGCTGGGCGTAGCGCCAGGCGGTCGCCTCCGCCGGCGGTGCGGCGCGGGTCCAGGCCGGAAGCTCCGCCCTGGCCGGCGCCGAGCCGGCCGCCGGGCCGAGTGGTCGCGGGTCGGCGCCGAAGCGGGTGAAGCCCTGGTCGCCGCTGGCGGCCTTGTGCGGGCGCGGGGCCAGGCCCTCGTGCAGGAAGGCGGCGCGCAGGGCGCGAAACCAGCCCTTGAGCTTTTCCTCGTCGGCCTTGGCGGCGATGCGGCCGCACAGGATCAGCCGGTCGCGGGCGCGGGTCAGGGCGACATAGAGCAAGCGCAAGGCCTCGTCGGCCTCGGCCTGCTCGCGCGCCGCCCGCGCCTTGCCCGACGCGTCGCAGTCGCCGCTCTTGGACGGGCACCACAGGAAGCCGCCTTCCTCGTCGCGCAGCAGCGGCGAGATGCGCCCGCCGCCGGGGAAGGCGATCTCCGGCAGGATGACGATGGGCGCCTCCAGCCCCTTGGCGCCGTGGGTGGTCATCACCCGCACCTCGCCGCGCGCCGCGTCCATCTCGCGTTTCACCACCATGTCGAGCCCGGCGAAGTCGGCGACCAGGCTTTCCAGGTCGCGCACCCCCCGCGCCTCCGCGGCGGCGGCCTGGGTCAGGAACTCGGCCAGGGCGTCCTGCGCCTCCGGCCCCAGGCGGCTGAGGAACCGCTGGCGCATGGACCGGCCGTCGGCGGCAATGCGGTCGAGCACGGCGGAAAAGAACTCGAACGGCGCCGCCCCGCGCGCCTGCTCCCGCGCCCAGGTCAAAATCGTCACGGCCTCGCCCCACAGCGGGCTCTCCCCGGCGCGCCGGCCGAGTTCCGCCCACAGGCTGGCGTCGCCGCGCGGCCTCGCCAGGGCGTAGATGTCGTCGTCCTTCAGCCCCGTGAGCGGGCTCTTCAGCAGCGCCGCCAGGGTCAGGTTGTCGTCGGGGTAGAGGCAGAACCGCGCCAGGGCGACCAGGTCGTCGAAGGCGATGTGGCCCGACAGCTTGAGCCGGTCCGCCCCGGCGACGGGAATCTCGGCCCGCTTCAGCGCCCGCAGGATTTCCTCGAACAGCGCCCCGCGCCGCCGCACCAGCACCAGCAAATCGCCATAGCCCGCCGGGCGGTGCGGGTTTTCCCTGTCGACGAACACCGCGTCGCCGCGCACCGCCACCGTGGCCTTGATCTCGGCGGCGATGCGGTCGGCCAGGCGCCGGTTGGCGTTGTGCTCGTCCGGCTGGTCGACCGGATCGTCCCAGGCCCCGCGCTCCGGCGTCGGGTCTTCGCGCGTCAGATCCCACAGGTCGACGCAGCCGGGGCCGTCGCGGCGGTAGGCCTCGTGGGTCACCTTCGCCGCGTCGCTGGACAGGGCGGCGCGGAATTCCTCGGTCAGGAACACCGCGTCGACGAAAGCCAGCACCTCCGGCGTCGAGCGGTAGGAGGTGTTGAGCTCGACGCTGAGCGCATCGATCCCGGCCGCCTCGAACTTCGCCAGCCAGGCGCTGCGCCGGGCCAGGAACAGGTCCGGGTTGGCTCCCTGGAATGAATAGATCGACTGTTTGACGTCACCGACCACGAACAGGGTCCGCTCGCCGCCGCCGGGCCTGCCAAAAGCACTCGCCCCCGCGCCGAACTCGGCGGTCAGGGCGTCGATGATGTTCCACTGCTCGAAGGCCGTGTCCTGGGCCTCGTCCAGCAGCAGGTGATCGATGCCGCCGTCCAGCTTGTAGAGCACCCAGGCGGCGTCCTCGCGGGTGTTGAGCAGGCCCGAGGCGCGCTCGATCAGGTCGGTGAAGTCCAGCACCGCCCGCCGCGCCTTCTCGTCGGCGTAGGCGCCGACATAGGCGGCCGCCAGGGTGAGGGCCATCACCGTGTTCTGCGCCACGGCCGCCGCCGCCAGGCGCTCGCGCGCGGCGGTCATCAGGTCCTGCTGCAGCAGCAGGCCCTCGCGCAGGGCGTCGCGCCCCTTCAGGCAGGCCGCCGTGCGGGTCCAGGCGCGCGGCCCGTCCTTGGTGAACATCGGCGCGCAGGCGGCCTCGAAGGTCGCGTCCGGATCGGCGGCCACCCTGGCCATCAGGGCGGCGATCTTGCGGTCGCTGGCCGAGCCGCCGTTCAGCACCGCCGCCGCCTCGCGCCACAGCGGGCGGTCGATGACGCTCATGGCGAAGCCTTCCTCCGCCGCTTCCGACGACGCCGGCTCGAAGCCGCAGCGGCGCCAGACGTCGGCGATCAGGGCGTCGGAGGAAAAACCGGTCTGGCGGAAATAGCCGATCAGGGCGCCGCGCTGGGACTCGAAGGCGGCGAACATGGTCTGGAACGCCTGGAAATCCAGGGCCACCGACATGCGGGCGTAGGCGTCCGCCAACAGGTCGTCGTCAGCCGCCGCCTCCAGCGCCACCCGGTCACGCGCGGCGCGGACGATGGCGGCGGCCTGGGGGTCGTCCATCACCGAAAAGCCCGGGGCGATCCCGGCCTCGATGGGGAAGCGCCGCAGCAGGGCCTCGCAGAAGGCGTGGATGGTCTGGATCTTCAGCCCGCCCGGCGACTCCAGGGCGCGGGCGAACAGGGCGCGGGCGGCCTTGATCTCGCCCTCGCCGTAGCTGGCTGCCGCTCGCCCCTGCAGGGCCGCCAGCCGGTCGGTGAGCTGGCCGCTGTCCATCACCGCCCAGCCGCCCAGGCGGTCGTACAGGCGGCGCTGCATCTCCGCCGCCGCGGCCTTTGTGTAGGTGACGCAGAGGATGGCGCAGGGCTGCGCCCCCGCCAGCAGCAGCCGCGCCACGCGGTCGATCAGGGTCTTGGTCTTGCCCGACCCGGCGTTGGCGGTGACGAAGCGGTGGCCGGCCGGATCGGCGGCCAGGGACTGCGGATCGCGGGACTGCGGGTCGGTCATTCGTCCTCGCCGTCGCCGCCGGTGGACCATTCGAACACCCGCGCCAGGTGGCCGTAGTCCCCGGCGTAGTCGTGCACGAACTGCGGCGCGACGCGCGACCGGTAGGGCTCCGCCGGATCGCGGAAACGGCGGATCAGGGACTTGAGCCCTTCCAGCGCCTGGTCGGCCATCTCGCCGCTGGGCGGCATGTCGCGCACCGAGCCCTCGGCGTTGCTGCGCAACTCCTCCTTGCCGGCGGGCCTGCGGCCGGTGATCTGCAGATAGATCAGGTCGCCGACCTCACCCTTGGGGATATCCTTGTAGCCGCCCGCCGCGGCGATGGCGGCGGTGAGGGTCAGCTGCGGGGCGAAGCCGCTCCGCACCACCTTGGGCGTCGGGGCGGCGCCGGTCTTGTAGTCGAGCACATGCAGCCGCCCATCCTGGCCGACCTCGATCCGGTCGGCCTTGGCGCGCAGTTCGAACGGCGTCCCGTCGACGTCGATGGTCAGCCGCCCCTCCTTCTCGACCTCGATGCGGCGGCCGTCGGCGCGGCGCTCGCGCTCGTAGGCGACCACCCAGGCGGCGGCCTCGCGGGCCAGGGCGCGCTCGCGGGTCAGGTCGGCCTGGGCCATGCCCTTGTCCGCCAGGGCGCGCAGGTAGAAATCCTCGAACAGGGCCGCCGCGTCCTCGCCCAGGGCGCGGGGATAGCGTTCGGTCAATTGCTCGAAGGCCGTGTGGATCGCCGTGCCGCGGGCGCGGGTGTCGACCGGCTCGTCCGGGCGGTCGAGCTTTTTCAGCCCCAGGATGTCGCGCGCCCATACCGCGTAGGGGTCGCGGGTCAGGGCCTCGATGCGCGTAACGTAGAGCATCTTGGGCCGGTCGCCGCCCGGCGGCGCCGGGCGCGGCCGGTCGATGGTCTCGCTCGGGCCGGGCGCGTCCAGGGCGCGGGCGATGGCGATGATGTCGTCGCGTCGGGGCAGGGCCGCGCCGGCGCCCGAGACCAGGGTGCGAAGCCGCCACAGCCAGCGCGACTCCACCGCCGGCGCCCCCTCGCGCCGCTCGGAATGGACCAGCACCACCTCATCGGCGCAGGCGGCCTGGGCGAAGTCGTGCGCCGAGAGGCCGACGCGGCGCTCCGGCGAGGGCAGGCCCAGTTTCGACCGCATCGGCCGTGACAGGAACGGGTCGGCCGGCGGAATGCGCGGCCATACCCCCTCCTCCAGGCCCGCCAGCACCACGCGGTCGGCGCGCACCAGCCGCGCCTCCAGCGCGCCCAGGATCTGCAGCCGGGGATGGCCGCCGCTGCTGGCGCGCACGCTCTCGCCGGTCAGCAGCCGCTGCAGCAGGTCGAGGAAGCCGATCGGCCCGGTGGGCGGCAGGCCCTCGCCCTCGTGAATCAGGGCCGACAGCAGGGCAGCGGCGGATTCTCCGGCCGGGCCGGACCAGAGGTCGTCCCCGCCCAGGGCCTGCATAGCCTCCACCAGGGCGCGGGCGGCCTGGGCCGGGGGGGCGAAACCTTGCGCGAACGGCGCCGCCGTCAGGTCGAGGGCGGCGAACAGGGCGCGGGCCAGGTCGGCGGGCTTGCCCTTGGCCACGGCGGTCTCGATCATCCGCTCGCGGCTGCGGCGCGGCCCGCGCAGCACCGGGTCCTCCAGCGCCAGCACCTGGGTGGCCAGATCCTCCGCCGCCAGGCCCAGGCGCGTCAGCGGATGTTTGAGCACCGCCAGCAGCGCCACCGGGTCCTCCGGATCGGCGGTCAGGCGCGCGACCAGGGCGGCCAGGACGGCGACCGGGAATCCGGCCAGCGGGACGCCCGAGGAGGGCTGCGCCTCCAGGCCGAACCGCGCCAGCCGGGCGGCGACCCGCCGGGCCAGGGCGGCGTCGGGCGTGATCAGGGCGGCGGTCTTGCCCGGCGTCTCCAGGGTCTCGCGCAGCAGCAGGGCGCAGGCCAGGGCTGCCTCGGCGTCGTCGCGGGCGGGGACCACCGACAGGCCGTCGAGCCCGGCGGCGAAGGCGTCGACCCCGGCCTCGGCGCCCTCCTTCTGCATGTCCTCGATGCGCTTGAGCCAGCCGGAGGTGGCGTCGGCCGGGCGCAGGGCGTCGTTGATCAACTGTCGCCGCCAGCGGGCCGGATCGCCTCCGCTGGCCGGCCAGGTGGCCACGTCCCGGCGCGGCACGCGCGAGCGTTTCAGCAGCCGCGCCAGGGCGCCCTGCGGATGCTGTTCGTCGGCCTCCACCTCGGCCCAGACCTCGTCGGCCAGGGCCTCGTCCAGGCCCGGCAGCACCACCAGCCCGCGCGGACTGGCGGCCACCGTGGCCAGCAGGTCGGCGGCGGGCGGGGCCGTGCCGGTCGAGCCGGCGGCGATCAGGGGGTGGGGCGGCGGATCGCGCTCCCAGCGGTCGCGCAGCGCCCGCAGCAGCCTAACCCGGCGCTGGTTGACGTCCATCAGCCCGAGTTCGTCGAGGCGTCGAGGCCAGTCGGCCAGCACTCCGGTCAGCAGCTCGGCGGACTTGTTCCAGTGCGCGGCCAGTTCGCCCTCGACCAGGTCCTCGATCCGCCCGGCGGGGTCGATCTCCTCGATCTGCAGGCTGTCGATCAGCGCGCCCAGCGCCTGGGCCATCTCCAGCGCCTGGCCGGAGGTGAGCGACGGTTGACGCCGCGCGGCGATGGCCGCCAGTTCGAACCGCCGCCGCCAGGGGGTGATCGCCGCCGGCAGGTCCAGCGCCAGTTCGCCGGGCTCGAACGGCGGTTCGCCCTCCTCCAGGTCGCCGATGGGGCGGATCTGCGGCAGCAGCAGACCGCCAGGCGCCGCGTTGGCGAAGGCGGCCGCCAGGGCGCGGGCGCTGCGCTGAGTGGGGGTGAGGATCACCGCCTGGGCCAGATCGTCCGCCGGCAGACCGGCGATCAGGCCGCGCGCCAGGTCGGCCAGGAACGGGCGGTGCGCCGGAATTGTGAACCAGCGCGGGCCGCTCCGGTCGAACAGCCCCCGCCCCGTCATGGCGCCAGCCGCGCCTGCGCCGCCTCGCGCATGGCGGGGTCGCTGACGTGCAGGGCGAACCCGTCCATCACCGCGCCGTAGAGCCGCCGCTGTTCCGCGAACCGCTTCCAGATCGGCACGATGGAGAAACTACCTTCTCCGGCGACGATCGCCGGTTTCAATACCTGCACGCCGATGTTGACGAAGGGCGGCATCGGATCGGTGGCGTTGGAATGGGTCAGCCGTCCGGCCGCGTCTCGCTCGAAGCCCTCGGGCCGGTCGAAGCCGATCGAGCGTTCGCGCGCCGCCAGCAGCACGGCGATGTCCATGGCGTCCGGGTCCCATAGGTCGGCGAGGGCGGTCAGGGCCGGGGTCTCGCCCTCGATCCACGGCACGTCGGTGTTGGCGACGAAGATCGGCGCCTCGCCCAGCAGGCGCGCGGCGTGGGCGATGCCGCCGCCGCTGTCGAGCAGGGCGGCGCGCTCGTCGGAGATGACGATGCGCGGACCCGAGGTCCGCTTGGCCAGGTGCGCCTCCATAAGGTCGGCGAAATGGTGGACGTTGACCACGGCGGTCTCGACCCCGGCTTCCGCCAGCCGGTCGAGGGTGTGGTCGATCAGGGTGCGCCCGCCGACCTCGACCAGGGCCTTGGGCCGGTCGTTGGTCAGGGGCCGCATGCGCGTGCCAAGCCCGGCCGCCAGGATCATCGCGGTCTTGATCATGGCCGGCTGCTTTTCGGCGCGTGACGGTCCATCCAGGCCTTCAGTCCGGCCAGGGCCGGTCGCTGCATCAGGGCGTCGAGATAGGTCCACATGCGCGGGGTCAGGGCGGCGTAGCGCGGCTTGCCGTCGCGCACCGTCAGCCGAGCGAAGACGCCGAGGATGCGGACGATGTTGAGCGCGCCGAGCAGGGCGTAGTCGTCGAGGAAGTCCTCCGCGTCGAGGCGGGGATGGGCGGCGAGATACCGCTCCAGCGCCGCCTTTTCCCGCGCCGGGGACACATCGCGCCGGGCGTCATGCAGCAGCATGGAGAGGTCCCACACCCGATGGGCGCGCACGGCGTCCTGGAAATCGAGCAGGCCGACCCGGGCCGGCCCCTGCCGGCCCGGCAGCCAGATCAGGTTCTCGGCGTGATAGTCGCGGTGGCAGAATACCGCCGCCCCCGCCTCGCCGCGCGCGCGGACCGGGGCCCACATCGCCTGCCATTCGGCCCTCGCAGCGTCGTCGAACGCCAGGTCGGGCGCCAGCTTGTCCCACCAGTCGATGAAGAGGTCGTGCGCCGTGGCCAGGGCCAGGCCGTCGTAGGCGAGCAGCGGCCAGGACGAGCCGCCGCCGGTCAGCACCGCCGGAGGCTCCACCGCATGCAGGGCGGTCAGGGCGTCGATGGCGGCGTCGTAGAGCTGCGCCTCATCGGCCTGGCCGTCGCCGATCAGGGCGGCGTAGAGCCCGTCCCCTAAGTCCTCCAACACCGCCAGGCCCGACGCAGGGTCGGCGGCGATCACCGCCGGGGCCGACAAGCCCTGGCCCTTCAGCCAGGTGGCGCAGGCGACGAAGGCGTCGACGCTGCCCGCCGCCAGACGGGCCATGGCGTTGTAGCCGGCGGCGCGGCGCTCGGCGTCGGAGGCGTCCGGGCCGCAGGGGGCGCTCTCGGCCGCCGGCGGCTGGTCCATGAAGATCAGGCTGCGGCCGTCCGGCAGCTTGAGGCGCTCATAGGCGCGGGTCGAGGCGTCGCCAGCCAGGGGCGTGCGCGCGGCGTCGGCCAGTCCGGCCGTTTTCAGGAAATCGCGCTTGAGGGCCTCGCGGTCAGACATCCCGCCCCTCCCAGGCGCCGTGGAAACTCAAATGGGCGGTGCGCGCGGCGCCGTCACTGCTCGGCTCGATCTCTATGCTGAGTCGGTCGATGGGCAGGCGGCCTTGCAGCCGCTCCGGCCACTCGATCACCGCGGCGCCGACATCCAACGCCTCGTGCAGACCCAGCTCCTCCACATCCTCTGGCGACTTCAGCCGATAGAGGTCGAAATGGGCGATGGGAAACGCGGCCCCCTCATAGGACTGAACCAGGGTGTAGGTCGGGCTCGGAACCTCCTCGTCCGGCGAGGTCAGCGCGCGGATCAGCGCCCGCGCCAGCGACGACTTGCCCGCGCCCAGCGGCCCGCTGAGGCATACCGCCTCGCCCGGCAGCAGCGCCCGCGCCACCGCCACGCCCAGGGCCTGGGTGGCCGCCTCGTTTTCCAGGAAAACTTGCATCCCGACCGCTATAGCCCGGCGGGCAGGCCGCGCTCCACATAGACCTTCAGGTCCTCGATCTTATCGGGCAGGTCCGCCGGCAGGATCGGCGCGCCGACGATCAGGTCGAACCGCCGGCCAGCCTTGTTCAGCATCTCGTGGAACAGGGTGATGTCGCGCAGTTCGACGTTAATTCTGTCGAACAACCGGAATAGGATCGAGGCCGGGCCGGAGACATGGATCGGCACGAGAGGCGCACCGTGCCGCCGGGCCAGGGTCAGGGGCGTGGCCGCCCAGGGCGGATCGGTCAGGCGGCGGTCCTCGTCGATGCGGGCGATGCGGCCGGCTGGGAAGATGGCGAGGGCGCGGCCGGCGTCCAGGGCGTCCTTGGTCATGGTGAGGGTCAGCCGCATCTTCTCCCGCGTGCGCTTTTCTTCCAGCCATTCGACCGGGATCACCGCCTCGGCCAGCCGCGGCGAGACGCGCAGGGCGTCGGCGTTGGCGTAGAAGACCACGTCCGGCCGCACGGGCATGACCGCATCGTACAGGGCCAGGCCGTCGGCGATGCCGGTGGGGTGGTTGGCGACCAGCACCACCGGCCCATCGCGCGGAATATGCTCCAGCCCACGCACGCTCACCTTGAGGGCCAGCAGGTCGGAGACATAGGCGATGGCCTCCGCCCCCGGCCGCGCCGCCACCGCGTCAGCCATGGCCACCGCCTTGCCGTAGCCGAGCAGGGCGTTGAGCAATGGGCGGGCCAGGGGCCATAGCGGCGAGCCAGACAAGCGGGGCGCGCGCTCCTCGATCAGTTCGTCGACAATGTGCTGCGGCGGGTTCAGCTTTGGCTCCAATCCTGAACTTATGACCGAGTTACGCTGGCCGTCACGCCAAAGACGTTCTACCGAGATACTGGGCTCGGGAGCTGTTGCGATGAAATTCAAGCTGCTTGCGCTGCTGGCTGTGGTCGCGGTGGCGGTCGGCGCCGCGCTGTACGGCTGGTGGTCCATGGACCTGCGCTGGCGCCCCAAGGAAATCACCCGCAACCAGGCCGAGATCACAAAGATTCTGGAACAGTCCGGCTGGGTCTCTCCGGGCCTCGCCGGCCCCAAGCTCTATATGGTCGGCTTCCGCTCCTGCCCCGACTGCGTGCGCTTCAAGCTGGAACAGTGGCCCGCTCTTCACGCCGCCGGGGTCGACACCCGGCTGATCGAGGTGGCGCTGGCCGAGCTGAACGGCATACCGCAATCGACCCCGGTCGAGCGCAGCACGGTGGCGGAACTGTGGGTCAACCGCAGCTGGGCGCTGTCGCAGCGCTGGGACGCCACCCCGATCGACGCCTGGAAGGCGGAAGGGATCACCCCCGCCGACACCGACGTGGCCCGCAGCGCCGTGATCGAGGCCGGGCGCCACATGGTCGAGGAGTTGCGCCCGCTGCTCCGGGCCAACGGCGTCAACTTCGCCTACCCGCTGCTGATCTGGTGGACCAGGGACGGCAAGATGAAGGGCTGCGCCTGCGAGAAGCGCGAGACCCAGGGCTATGCGCTGAAAGACCTGACCTCCTAGACGCCGCGCTCCGGCCCCGCTAACCGGAGCCATGCCCTCCGCCCTGCGCAAAGCCTATGACGCCGCCATCGCCTCCGGGCGGCTGCGCGCCGATCCGGCGCAGGCACGCGCGCTGGAGGCGCTGGTCCGGCTGGAGCGGGACTTAGGCGTGGCCGGGGAGCCCGGCCTGTTCCGAAAAGCCAAGGCCGTGCGCGGCGTCTACCTGTACGGGCCGGTCGGGCGCGGCAAGTCGATGCTGATGGACCTGTTCTACGAGACCGCGCCGGTGGCCAAGAAGCGCCGCGTGCACTTCCACGTCTTCATGGGCCAGGTGCACCGGCTGATCGGCGAATGGCGCGGCCGCGACGCCGCCGGGCGCAAGGCGCTGTTCGGCGAAACCAAGGGCGATGATCCGATCGTGCCGACCGCCTCGGTGATCGCCCAGGACGCGCGCCTGCTGTGCTTCGACGAATTCCAGGTCACCGACATCGCCGACGCCATGATCCTGGGGCGCCTGTTCGAGGCCCTGCTGGCTAAGGGGGTGACGGTCACCGCCACCTCCAACCGCGCGCCGGACACGCTCTATCACAACGGCATCAACCGCCAGCTCTTCCTGCCCTTCATCGCCATGCTGGAGCGGCATCTGCAGGTGACGGCGGTGAAGGGGCCGGTCGACTACCGCCTCGACCGCCTGCGCGGCGAACAGGTCTGGCTCGACCCGATCGGCGAGGCCTGCCAGGGGAAATTCGATGCGCTATGGCGCGACCTGCTGGATGGGGCCGACGAGACCGGGATCACCCTGGAGGTGCTGGGCCGCAAGACGCACCTTCCGCGCGCCGCGAGCGGGTTGGTGCGTAGCTCGTTCGTCAGCCTGTGCGGCCAGGCGCTGGGGCCGCAGGACTACCTGGCCCTGGCCGACCAGGCCCACACCCTGTTCCTGGAAGGCATCCCCGTGATGTCGGCCCGCCACCGCTCCGAGGCGCGCCGGTTCGTGACCCTGGTCGATGCCCTGTACGAGGCGCGGGTCAAGCTGGTTTCCCTGGCCGCCGCCGAGCCGGAAAGCATCTATCCCGAGGGCGAGGGGGCGTTCGAGTTCGAGCGCTGCGTTTCGCGCCTGCAAGAGATGCGCTCGGCCGCCTACCTGGCCACGGCCAAGGACTGACGCACCGCCACGTTTGCCGATGGGCGCCAGATCAGCTAAGAGCGCCAACCGTCTTTGAAATCCTCCGTCTGGAGTACGAGCCTTATGGCCAAGAAGCCCACCCCGCCCGCCACGCCCGCCGCCGATGGCGAGATCTCCGGCAACGTGCTGTTCTACAGCACCCCCGAGCCGTTGAATCCCCAGCAGCACGGCAAATTGGGCCTGGTCGACATGGAGAAGCCGTTCAGCTTCGCCAAGGGCGGCCATGTGGTGCCGCTCACCGTGGGCGAATTCGGCCAGGCGGCCCTGAACTTCCCGATCATCTTCGCCGGCGACGAGCGCATCCCCCTGGCGGTGATGGGGCTGAACGGCGAGCAGAACCTTTTCATCAGCGACGACGGCGCCTTCGAGGACGCCACCTACCTGCCGGCCTATATCCGCCGCTACCCGTTCGTGCTCGCCGGCGCCGACGGCGGGCAGATGCTGGTCTGTATCGACCGCGCCAGTGTACTGCTGTCGGAAAGCGGCAAGACCAAGCTGTTCGACGACAAGGGCCAGCCGACCCAGTACACCAAGGACGCCATCAAGTTCTGCGACGACTTCGAGGGCGAGCGCCAGCGGACCATGAGCTTCGTCGCCGTGCTGAAGGACCTGGACCTGTTCGAGTTGAAGCAGGCCGTGTTCACTCCGCGCAGCCCCGACGGCTCCAACGGCCAACCGCAGCTGATCGCCGAGTACTGGGCCATCTCCGACGACAAGTTCAAGGCGCTCAAGCCCGAGAAGCTGGCGGAGCTGCGCGACAACGGGGCCATGGGCGCGATCTACGCCCACATGATCTCCCTGCTCGGCTGGGACCGCCTGATCGCCCTGGCCGCCAAGCGCGGCCCGGCGTCGATGCCGCCGCCCGTCCCCGTGCAGCCGCAGCCGGCTAACGCCTAAGCCTTCTGCCGCTCATCCCCGCGAAAGCGGGGACCCAGGCTTTTTTCGTCTGTTCTTCGCTAGAAAGATCTGGATCCCGCTTTCGCGGGGACGAGCGGAGGTGTGGGCGCTCAGCGCCTAAACACGCTCCGCGTCAGGCACGAGAACACCAGCCGGCCCGCTTCATCGAGCAGGTCGTGCTGAGCGATGACCACGCCCTTGTCGTCGCCGACCGGGTCCTTGCCCATCACCGTCATGCGGCCGCGCAGCAGTTCGCCGGCCGGCGGGTTGCGGCCCCAGCGCAGGGCGTCGATCCCCAAACGCTTAGTCTGAGGCCACTCCGACGTCGCCTTGGCGTCGAGCCGCGTCCATACCGCGAATGTGAAGGCATCCGGCGCCCCCTGCTCGGCGTTCCAGTCCGGGGCGAAGGCGGCGAGGAAGGCCTCCAGCGCCTTGGGATCGACCATGGCCGTGCCGAGCGAGACCACCTGTCCGATCTCGATATCGTCAAAGGCGGCGGGCATCAGCTGATCCTTTTGGGGTAAGACGGACTAAGGCCTACGCTATAGCCGACGCCACGGTGTCGCCTTTTTCGATGAGGAACGTCAACAAATGCGCGTTTTGCTTGCCGCCGTGCTGTCACTTGCCGCCGTCCTGGGCGCGGCCGCCCCCGCGGCTGCCCAGGCCAGGAGCGAACCCTTCAATTCCGGCCACGTCGAGGCGCAGCTGATCGCCCAGGACGCCGGGGTCGTGCCCGGCTCCACCGTCATCCTCGGCCTACGCCAAAAGATCACCGAGGGCTGGCACACCTACTGGCGTAATCCGGGCGACAGCGGCGAGGCGACCAAGCTCTTGTGGACCCTGCCGGCCGGCTGGACGGCCGGCGAGATCGTCTGGCCGGCGCCGCACCGTCTGCCGCTCGGTCCCCTGGTCAACTACGGCTTTTCCGACGGGGTGATCCTGCCCGTGTCGGTGCAGGCTCCGGCCTCGGCCCGGCCGGGCGAGACAGTGACGCTGAAGGCCGCCGTCACCTACCTGGTCTGCAAGGACGTCTGCATCCCGGAAGGGGCGCAACTGCAGATCGATGTCCCGGTGGTCGCCGCCCCGGCGGGCGCCGATCCCAAGTGGGGCGCCGAGCTGATCAAGACCGTTGCCGACGCGCCCAAACCGGCGGGTCTCAACGCCACGTTCCAGACCGCCGCCGACAGCCTGAAGCTGTCGGTCACCGGCGGCCCTCTTGCCGGGGCCGACATGAGCGGCGCCTATTTCTACCCCTACAACGGCGCGGTGATCGACCACGCCGGCCCGCAGGCGATCGAGCGCGGGCCGCAGGGCCTGACCTTGACCGTCAAGCCCAGCGTCGCCCTCGCCATGGGCACGGCGCCGACCATGATCGACGGGGTGTTGGTCCTGCCCGGCGGCGCCTATGAGCTGACCGCCAACACCGGACCGCTGCAGCCGGCGGCGGCGGGCCTCGGCCCTCCCCCGGCCGCCGCGGGAAGCTCCGGCGAAGGCGGCGGAAGCGGCGGCGCCCCGCTGGGCCTGATCGCCGCGGCGGCCTTCGCCTTCATCGGCGGGCTGATCCTCAACCTGATGCCCTGCGTCTTCCCGGTGCTGTCGATGAAGGCGGCCTCGCTCGCCAGCCACGCCGACGACCGCCGCGCCACCCAGGCCCAGGGCCTGGCCTTCATGGCCGGGGTGCTCGTGACCTTCCTCATCCTCGGCGGCCTGCTGATCGCCGTGCGGGCGGCGGGCGAGACGGTGGGCTGGGGCTTCCAGCTGCAGAGCCCGGCCGTGGTCGCCGCGCTCGGGCTGATCATGCTGCTGACCGCCCTGAACCTGTCGGGCGTGTTCGAGATCGGGACCTCTGTCCAGAGCGTAGGCTCAGGATTGGCGTCCAAGGGCGGCCTGGCCGGCGCGGCCTTCACCGGGGCCCTGGCGGTGGTGGTCGCCGCCCCCTGCACCGCGCCCTTCATGGCCCCGGCGCTGGGCTTCGCCCTGACCCAGTCGCCGGCGGCGGCCATGACCGTGTTCCTGGCGCTGGGGCTGGGCATGGCGGCGCCGTTCACGGCCCTCGCCTTCATCCCGGCCCTGCTGAAGCTTATCCCGCGCCCCGGCGCCTGGATGGACACCTTCCGCAAGGTCCTGGCCTTCCCGATGTACGCCGCCGCCGCGTGGCTGGCTTGGGTGCTGGCGCAGCAGACCGATTCCGGCGGCTTGGCCCGCCTGCTGGCCGCCGCCGTGCTGGTCGCTTTCGCCGCCTGGCTCTACGGGCGGGGCCAATCGCCGGAGAACAGCAAGGCCAAGCACTGGGGCCTGACCGCCAGCGGGGCCGCCGGCGTCGCTGTGTCCGTGATCGCCGCCGTCGCCCTTCCCTATGCGCCCGTCGCCAGCGCCGCCTCCGGCGCGACCGTCACCGCCGCCAGCGGGCTGGAACACGAGCCCTACAGCCCTGAGCGCCTGGCCGAGCTTCGAAGCGCCGACATCCCGGTGTTCGTCGACTTCACCGCCGCCTGGTGCGTCACCTGCAAGGTCAACGAGAAGACGACCCTCTCCACCGCCAAGGTCGCCGACGCGTTCCAGAACACCGGCGCCGTCTACATGGTCGGCGACTGGACCAACCAGAACCCGCAGATCGCCGCCATCCTGAGCCGGTACGGACGGGCCGGCGTGCCGCTCTACCTGGTCTACGGCGCGGGGGGGAAGGAGGCTGTCGTCATGCCGCAGTTCCTGACCGTCGGCGCCGTCGTCGCCGCCCTGGAGGCCGCGGCCGCATGACAAGCGCCTCCTGACCCCGGACTGAAAAGGCCACTCCCCATGGCTCTCAATCGACGAAAGACCTTGCTGATCGCCGCCGCCGCCCTGGCTATCCCTCTGGCGGCCTCTGCCGCGCCCGCCCCGGCCTTCACGGCCAAGGACCTCAACGGCGCTAACGTTTCGCTGGCCGCCCTCAAGGGCAAGACCGTGGTGCTGGAGTGGGTTAACGAGGGCTGCCCCTATGTGCGCAAGCACTACAGCACCGGCTCGATGCAGCAGACCCAGAAGGACGCCCGGGCCGAGGGGGTGGTGTGGGTGCAGGTCGTCTCCTCGGCGCCCGGCGAGCAGGGCCACTTCGCCAATCCGGCCCAGGCCAAGGCCTGGATCACGGCGCAGAAGGCCTCGCCCGACCACATGATCCTCGACCCCACCGGCGCCATCGGCCGGCAGTACAAGGCCACCACAACGCCGGAGATGTTCGTGATCGATAAGACCGGCCAGCTGGTCTATCGCGGCGGCATCGACAACAAGCCGACCTCGCGCACCGCCGACCTGGCCGGGGCCAAGAACTTCGTCCGCGCGGCGCTGTCCGACCTCAAGGCCGGCAAGCCGGTGCAGACGGCTTTCTCTCAGAGCTACGGCTGCAGCGTGAAGTACAAGACCTGAGACAGGCCTGTCAGGGTTTGGGGCTGGGGAGCCTCTCTGACGGCGAGAACGACCGCAGTTAAGCCGCGGGACGCGGCGGCGCCGTGATCACTTCCACATTGTCGTTCAGCAGATAGCTGATCTCGCGCAGGGCCAGGTCGCGCTCCTTGGCGGTCTTGGCCTCGCTGACCTGTTTCAGCCGCACCGGCAGGTCCTGGCTGATGCCGCGCAGGATGCACTTCAGGTCGTCGACCACGCCTCGTTTCTTCAGCTCCAGGTGACCCTGCATGTCGAGGTCCGACAGGGCGGCGATCTGATTGGCGAAATCGTCGAAGCCGGGCAGGGGCGCCAGCTCACCCTCGGCGGGCGCGGCCTTGCGCAGGGTCTCGACCTGCGCGCGCAGGCCGCCGGCGCGGCGGACGATGTCGGAGAACAGCGGCTCTTTGGCCACCGAGGGCGGGGTGGCGATGGCCAGCTGGTTCGACAGGGCGGGCGCCTCCGTCGGGCCGGCGAACGCGGCCATCCAGAGGGTGACGGACAGGGAAACGGCGTCGCACGACATGACCAGATCCTTCGCAGAACTTGCGGTGACGGAACACAATCGGCGTAAGCCGCGCCGGTAAACGCCCTGTTAACTTCCGCCCGTTGACACCAGGGGCCACTCCGGGAGTTCCTACCGCCATGAGCACGCTGGCCGCCGCCTGGACCGCCCTGGAAACCGCCGCCCGCGACGGCCGCGCGACGCGGATCGAGGACCGCTTCGCCGCCGAACCCGATCGCCTCGTCCGCCTAATGGTAAGCGCCGCCGGCCTGAGCCTCGACCTCTCCAAACAGGCCTGGAGTCTCAGGGGCCTGGAGGCCGCGCTGAACCTCGCGAAGGCCGCCGGACTGGAGGACGCCCGCGCCCGGCTGTTCGGCGGCGAGGTGGTCAATCCGTCGGAGGGCCGTCCGGCCCTGCACATGGCTCTGCGCGCCGCGGCGGACGCCGACTTCAAGGCCCAGGGCAAGAACGTCATGGCCGAGGTGGAAGGCGTGCGCCAACGCATGGCCGCCTTCGCTGGCGGCGTGCGCGACGGCAAGATCGCCGCCGCCGACGGCAAGCCCTTCACCCACATCCTGCACATCGGTATCGGCGGCAGCGACCTGGGCCCCCGCCTGCTTTGGGACGGGCTCAAGCCGCTGAAACCCCAGATCGCCGTGCGCTTCGTCGCCAACGTCGACGGCGGCGACTTCGCCCAGGCCGCCGCCGAGCTCGACCCGGCGCGGACGCTGGTGGTCGTCGTCTCCAAGACCTTCACCACCCAGGAGACCCTGACGAACGCCCAGGCGGCCCGCGCCTGGCTGGCCGCCGCCGTGGGCGAGGACAAGGTCGGGTCGCACCTGGCCGCCGTCTCCACCGCGCTCGACAAGACCAAGGCGTTCGGGATCAGCGACAGCCGCGTGTTCGGCTTCTGGGACTGGGTCGGCGGGCGCTATTCGCTGTGGTCGTCTGTCAGCCTATCCTGCGCCGTGGCCCTGGGCTGGGAGGCGTTCGAGCAGTTCCTTGCCGGCGGCGCCGCCATGGACACCCATTTCCGCGATACGCCCTTGGAGACCAACGCCGCCGTGCTGCTGGCCCTGGCCCAGGTCTACAACCGCAATGGCCTGGGCCGCGGATCGCGCTCGGTCGTACCCTACGCCTACCGCCTGCGCCGCCTGCCGTCGTTCCTGCAGCAGCTGGAGATGGAGTCCAACGGCAAGTCGATCGCCCTCGACGGGACGCGCGCCGCGCACGGGACCGCGCCCGTGGTGTTCGGCGGCGAGGGCAGCAATGTGCAACACGCCTATTTTCAGGCCATGCACCAGGGGACCGACATCGTCCCGACCGAGATCATCGCCGTCGCCGCCACGGACGAAGGCCCGGACGGCATGCACGCCAAGCTGCTGTCCAATGCCCTGGCCCAGGCCGAGGCCCTGATGGTGGGCCGCGAGGACCCGCCCTCGGCCCCGCGCACCTTCGACGGCGACCGCCCCTCCAGCCTGATCCTGCTCGACCGGCTTTCCCCGCACAGCCTGGGCGCCCTGATCGCCCTCTACGAGCACAAGACCTTCGTCGAGGGCGTGGTCTGGGGCATCAACAGCTTCGACCAGTGGGGCGTGGAGTTGGGCAAGGAGATGGCCAACGCCATCCTCGAGGAGCTGGAGGGCAAGGCCTCGAAGGATCACGATCCGTCCACCGCCGCCCTGATCGACAGGCTGAAAAACTAGCGTCGCCCCTCCTTATCGGCTAAGCGCCGCCTCCCATGACCGACGCGCCCGAGAGTTCCGATTTCCGACCCGAAGCCCGCGCCCCGCGCGGGTTCGCGGACCGGCGCGCCCGCGAACTGGCCGCCGAGCGCAAGATCCTGAACGCGGTGAGCGCCGTCTATGAGCGCTACGGCTTCGAACTGCTCGACACGGGGGCGTTCGAATACGCCGACGCGCTTGGCAAGTTCCTGCCCGACGCCGACCGCCCCAACGAGGGCGTCTTCGCCCTGCAGGACGACGACGATCAGTGGATGGCGCTGCGCTACGACCTGACCGCGCCCCTGGCCCGTTTCGCCGCCCAGAACTGGGAAACCTTGCCCAAGCCGTTCCGCCGCTATGCGTTCGGGCCGGTGTGGCGCAACGAGAAGCCCGGCCCCGGCCGCTTCCGTCAGTTCACCCAGTGCGACGCCGACACGGTGGGCTCCGCCCGCCCCGAGGCCGACGCCGAGATCATCGCCATGGCCTCCGAAGGCCTGGAAGCCGTCGGCCTCGCGCCCGGCCAAGCGGTCATCAAGGTCTCCAATCGCAAGCTGCTCGACGGCCTGCTGGTCGGTGTCGGCGTCACCGACCCGGTGCAGAAGTTGATCGCGCTGCGGGCGATGGACAAGCTGGACCGCCTTGGCATGGAAGGCGTGACCGAGCTGCTCGGCGCTGGCCGCCTGGACGAATCCGGCGACTTCACCAAGGGCGCCCAGCTTAAAAGCGGCGCCATCGACGCGATCCTGAAGCTGCTGGGTTCGCCGGCCGAGGATCGCGGCCGGACGCTCGCCGCCCTGGCCGCCATCACCGCCGGTTCGGCCGCCTTCGACGAAGGCATGACCGAGCTCTCCCAGATCGACAGCGCCCTGACCGCCATGGGCGTCGGCTCCGACCGGGCGAGGTTCGATCCCAGCATCGTCCGCGGGCTGGAATACTACACCGGCGTGGTGTTCGAGGCCGACCTGCAGATCGCCACCCTCGACGACAAGGGCAGGCCCGTTCGGTTCGGCTCGGTCGGCGGCGGCGGACGCTATGACGACCTGGTGGCCCGCTTCACCGGCGAACAGGTCCCGGCCACCGGCTTCTCCTTCGGCGTCTCGCGCCTGGCGGCGGCGCTGGAGGCGGCGGGCGCCGCGGCCGGCCCCGAACGCGTGCGCGGGCCGGTAGTGGTGATCGCATTCAGCCAGGACGACATGCCGCATTATTTCGCCGTGGCGGCCCAGTTGCGCGCGGCGGGCATCGCCGCCGAGGTCTATCTCGGGTCGTCGGGCATGAAGGCGCAGATGAAATACGCCGACCGGCGCATGTCGCCCGCCGCCATCATGCTGGGCGGGGACGAGATCGCCGCCGGGACCGTGACCATCAAGGACCTGGACCTCGGCCGTGAGCTGGCCGAGGCGGTCAAGGGCAACAGCGCCTGGAAATCTGAGCGTCCCGGGCAGATCACCGTGCCGCGCGGCGAACTGGTCGCCAGCGTGCGCGCCATTCTGGGCCGCTAGGATCATGCGCGAGCCGCGTGTTCCGGAAGGCGTGCTGAAGGGCATCCGCGCGCCGTTCCTGGAAGGCTCGCCGACCCCGATCGACCCGCCGGTGATCCAGCCCCTGGCCGAGATGCTCGACCTGTCGGGGGAGTCCAAGCGCGAGGCCCTGTTCGTGGTCCAGGGCGACGCCGGGGCGGAGGCCTGTCTTCGGCCCGACTTCACCATTCCGGTGGTGCTGGAGCACCTGGCCCAGGGCGGCCCGGCCCGGCGCTACTACTACGAGGGCACGGCCTTCCGCATCCCGCCGCCCGGCCGCCCGGCCGAGTTTCTGCAGATCGGGGTCGAGGACTTCACCGGCGTGACCGACGCCGCCATCGCCGGCCTGGCCTGGCGGGCCAGCTTGGCCGGCGGGCGAAGCGACCTTTCGATCCGGGTCGGGGACGTGGGCCTGTTCCGCGCTTTCCTGGCCGACATCGGCACGCCCGAAGCCATCGCCGCCCGCCTGCGCCGCGCCTTCACCCGGCCGCACCGCCTCAAAGCCGAGCTGGTCCGCGCCTCCACCCCCAACGCCGGGGCGGCCAAGATCGCCGCCATCCTCGGCGGCGGCTCGCTGGAGACGGCGGCGGCGGCGATCACGCAGCGCTGGGCCAAGGACGGGCTCGAACCCGTCGGCGGCCGCACGGCGCAGGAGATCGCCCAGCGCCTGGCCGACCTGGCCGAGGAATCCCGCTCGCCCTGCCTCGCCCCCGCCCAGCGCGGCCAGATCGAAGCCTATCTCGCCATTGTCGGCGGCCCGGACCAGGTGCGCAGCGCCGTGTCAGCCCTGGTGAAGGGGGAGGCGACAGACCGCGAGCTGAACGACGCCGGCTCGATGCTGAACGACCTGGGCAAGCAGGGCGTGGCGGACGAGCGCATCCAGTTCGAGGCGCGCTTCGGCGGGCCCTTCACCTACTACGACGGTTTCGTGTTCCAGATCACCAGCGCGGCCTTAGGGTCGGAGCGCACTGTCGCCGCCGGCGGGCGCTACGACGCCCTGCTGAGCCAGCTTTCGGGCAGGAAGGCCGCCGCCGCCGGCTGCATGGTCCGCCCCTACCGCGCCTGGAAGGATGCGCCGCGATGAGCGCCCCGCTGATCCTGGCCCTGCCCTCGAAGGGGCGCATGAAGGAACAGGTCGAGGCCTGGCTGGGCGAGGCCGGGCTGACGCTGAAGGCCGCCGGCGGCGCGCGCGGCTACATCGCTGCGCTCGCTGGCGTGGACGGGGTCGAGGTGAGGCTGCTGTCGGCGGGCATGATCGCCGCCGCCTTGGACGCGGGCGAGGTCCACCTCGGCGTCACCGGCGAGGACCTGCTGCGCGAGCGCGGCGAGGGGGCGATGAGCCGCATCAGCCTGATCGCGCCCCTAGGGTTTGGCCCGGCCGACGTGGTGGTGGCCGCCCCCGCCGCCTGGATCGACGTGGCCACCATGGACGACATCGACGACGTGGCCCACGCCTACCTGGCGCGCACCGGCGCGCGGCTGCGTGTGGCCACCAAGTACCTGAACCTCACCCGCGCCTTCTTCGCCGCCAAGGGCGTGGGCGACTACCGCATCGTCGCCTCCGACGGCGCCACCGAGGGCGCCCCGGCGCAGGGGCTGGCCGAACTGATCGTCGACATCACCACCACCGGCGCCACTCTGAAGGCGAACGGCCTGCTAATCCTCGACGACGGGGTGATTCTGAAAAGCCAGTTCAACCTGGCCGCCAGCGCCGGCGCGGTCTGGACCGGGGGCCAGAAACGGGCCGCCAAAGACCTGTTGCAGCGACTCGGTCTGCCGGCCGACCTTGCGCAAATCGCGGAATAGGTGAGGTATTTTTGGTTATCGCGTCAATTTCTCAAGCTCGGCCGCGGCGAAAACGACACATCCTCAATCAAAGAGTCAAAAACGCGCCCTATTTTGGCCCTCACCGCGAAACGCGGCGTTGACACTCGGGACTGTTTACGGTTGAGTTCAATTCCAGGAGACTAAGGGTTCCAGCAGAAGAACCTCAACTCTCGGCGTTTCGGGGAGGAAACGCCCGCTTTTCGATCGACAATCGACATCAGCCGGACCCGTCGCGAGTATCCCCCGCGACGGGTTTGGTGTTTCTGGGTCTTAGTTTAAAAACTGACGCTCTGTCTAAAAATCACCAGATCCGCACCCGCTCGCGCACCGGCACGTAGAGCGCCTCGCCGGGCTGGACGCCGAACGCCTCGTACCAGGCGTCGATGTTGCGCACGACGCCGTTGACGCGCTCGGCGTTGGGCGAGTGCGAGTCATTGACCAGCTGGCGCCGCAGTTCGTCGTCGCGCGATTTGCCGCGCCAAAGCTGGGCCCAGCCCAGGAACAGCCGCTGCTCACCGCTCAGGCCGTTGATCACCGGCGCCGGCTGCCCCTTCAGCGAGGCGCGGTAGGCGGCCAGGGCCAGCTGCAGGCCGCCCAGGTCGGCGATGTTCTCGCCAAGGGTCAGCATGCCGTTGACCCTCGCCCCGGTGATCGGCTCGAAGCTCGAATACTGCCGCGCCAGCCGTCGGGCGCGGACGCTGAACCGCTGCGAATCCTGGTTGGTCCACCAGTCCGCCAGCCGCCCCGTTCCGTCAAAACGGCGGCCGGGGTCGTCGAAGCCGTGGATCATCTCGTGGCCCAGCACCGCGCCCATGGCGCCGTAGTTGACCGCCGGGTCGGCCCGGGGGTCGAACAGCGGCGGCTGCAGGATCGCCGCCGGCAGAATCATCTCGTTGGCCGAGGGGTCGTAGTAGGCGTTGACCGTCTGCGGCGTCATCCGCCATTCGTTGACGTCCACCGGCTGGTCCAGCCGCGCCCTGCGCCGGTTCCAGTCGAAGGCGCGGCCGCGGACGATGTTTCCGTACAGGTCGTCGGCTGTGAAGTTGACGCCGGAATAGTCGCGCCACTCGTCGGGATAGGCGATTTTGACGGTGAAGGCCTCAAGCTTGGTCCGCGCCCGCGCCTTGGTGGCGATGCTCATCCAGCCCAGCTGGCCGATCCGCGCCCGCAGCGCTGCCTTCAGCTCGCCGACCATGGCCTCCATCTGCGCCTTGGCCTCCGGCGGGAAGTAGTCGGCCACATAGAGCTGGCCCACCGCCTCTCCGGCCTGGGCCTCGGCCATCGCCACCCCGCGCCGCCAGCGCGGCGTCGGCTCGAGCTGGCCGCGCAGGGCCTTGTCGTGGAAGATGTGTTCGGCGTCGGTGAACCGCTTCGACAGATAGGGCGCGGCCTTGTCCACCGCCTGGAACGCGGCCCAGGCGCGCAGGTCGTCGATCGCGGCATTGGCGTAGATCGAGGCGATGCCGGTAAAGGCGCCGGGTTCGGCGACCACCACGGCCTCGCGTCCCTTGAGGCCCGCGGAGTCGAGCCAGGCCCGCCAGGGAAAGCCCGGCGCCAAGGTGGCGAGCTGGCCGACCGTCATCGGATTCCAGGTCGTCATCGGATCGCGCTGCTGGCGGCGCGGCCAGGAGGCGACGGCGAACCGCGTCTCCAGCGCCAGCACCGCCGAGGCCGCCAGGTCCGGCTTGGGCCAGCCCGCCATCTTCAGCAGAGTCTCGATGTGCTCGCGGTAGGCCCCCTTCTGCATCGCGAACTGCGGCGACAGGTAATAGTCGCGGTCGGGCAGGCCCAGGCCGCCCTGGTTCAGGACGATGGCGTAACGGTCCGGCGTCTTGCGGTCGCGGCCGATGCTGGTCTCGAACACGCCCTTGCCGATATTGCCCTCCGGCCGGACCATCAGGGCGGTTAGCTTCTCGCGGTCGGCGGCGCGAATCTGGTCGAGCAGCGGGCGCAACGGCTTGATGTCGAGGGCGTCGACGCGCTTCTGGTCCATGTAGGAGCGCCACAGGGCGCCCATCGCCCGCCCGTTCGCCGTCGTCTGCGGCCGGGAGGCGGCGTCGTCCAGCACCTTGCGCACCCGCTGTTCCGACAGGGCGGCCAGGGTGTCGAAGGCGCCGTACCGCGGGCGGTCGGCCGGAATCTGCATCCGGTCAAGGGCCGAACCCTGAGCGTAGCGGTAGAAGTTGTCGCCCGCCTTGGCCCTGGCATCGCCCGCGTCCAGCTCCAGCCCGAACACCCCATAGCGGGGCGCGTCCTGCGCCAGGGCCGGGACGGCGATCAGGCAGGCGGCGAGCACTGCGGCGAGGCGGAGCGGGCTCATGCCCGAACCCTAAAGCCCTCAGGCCCTCAAGCGCTAGAGCCTTCCCGGTTCGGATAGATCGTCCGAACCGGATCAGAAGGCTCTATCTGCATGAGTTTAGAGCCTGTCCGGGCGGCGACCCGCTCACACGTCGCCTGACAGGCTCTAGTGGCGGCTGTGGTCCATGCCGGCCATGGAGGCGGCCGGGGCGCTTGGCTGGGTCTGCACGGCCAGGTCCACCTGCACCGTCTGGCCGTTGGAGAACACCAGGGTCAGGGGCGCGGCCCCGCCCACGGCCAGCGGTTTGGCCAGGCCTTCCAGCATCAGGTGATAGCCGCCCGGCGCCAGGGCGACGGCGCCGCCCGCCGCCACGGCCAGGCCGCGCGGCAGGGCCGCCATCCGCGCCACCCAGCCGGCGACAGTGGTCTGGTGCAGGGTGACCTTGCGCGCCAGCGGGCTCCGCGCCGAGACCAGGGTCACGGGCGCCTTACCGGCGTTGCGGATCACCATGTAGCCGACCGCCATCGCCCCGGCCGGCGCCGGCCGGGTCCAGGGATCTGCGATCTCCAAGGCGCCGGCGCGGTAGCTGCGCGCGGACGCCGGCGCCGCGGCGAGCAGCGCCGCCAGGGCGCTGGTGATGAGGATCGCACCTAATCGGGACATGAGCGCGCCTTAGACTTCGCTTTAGGGTTACGCAAGGCGGCGCCGCTCCCCATAGTGTCACGATATCCGGAGGACGAATGGCGGCGGAAGTCGATCCCAACAACTATAAGGACGCGGTGCTGTTCCTGGCCACGGCGGGCATCGTCGCCCCGCTGTTCCGCCGGCTGAAGATCAGCCCGATCCTGGGATTCCTCGGCGCCGGAGCGCTGCTCGGCCCCTTCGGCCTCGGCGCCCTGGCCGACCGCGCGCCATGGCTGGGCGCCGTGACCATCGACAACCCGGCCGAGATCGCCCAGCTGGCCGAGTTCGGCGTCGTCTTCCTGCTGTTCATGATCGGCCTCGAGCTGTCCTGGGAGCGGCTCAGGCTGCTGCGGCGGCTGGTATTCGGCCTCGGCGCCGCCCAGGTGGCGGTCTGCACCGCCGTCATCACCGCCGGGGCCATGGCGCTGGGCCAGCCGATCCTGTCGGCGGTGGCGATCGGCGCCGCCCTGGCGCTCAGCTCCACCGCCATCGTCATGCCCATCCTCGCCGACCAGAAGCGCCAGCACACGGTGCAGGGCCGGGCGGTGTTCTCGATCCTGCTGTTCCAGGACCTGGCCGTGGCGCCGATCCTGGTCACCATCGCCGTGCTGGGTGGCCAGGCCGCCGGGCAGGTGGAGGACTTCTCGCCCCAGCGCATCCTGCTGGCCTTCGCTCCGGCGACCATCGGCCTGCTGGCCATCGTCATCGTCGGCCGGCTGCTGCTGCGGCCGATGCTGCGCTCGGTGGCCAAGGCCAAGAGCGACGAGCTATTCATGGCCGCGTCCCTGCTGATCGTCATCGGGGTCGGCTTGGCGGCGGCCATGGCCGGCCTCTCCATGGCCCTGGGCGCCTTCATCGCCGGCCTGCTGCTGGCCGAGACCGAATACCGGCACGAGGTCGAGGTGACCATCGAGCCGTTCAAGGGGCTGCTGCTCGGCCTGTTCTTCGTCTCGGTCGGCTCGGGCCTCGACCTGGCCGCCCTGGCGCGCGAGCCGGCGCGGCTGGTCGGGCTGTCCCTGGCCCTGATCGCCCTCAACGGCGGGGTGGTGTTCGCCCTCTGCCGCCTGTTCCGCCTGCGCTGGCCCAAGGCGCTGGAGGCGGCCCTGTTGCTGGCGGCGGGCGGGGAGTTCGCCTTCGTCATCATCAGCAACGCCATGGCCAACGGTTTGGTCAGCCCGGCGGCGGGCCAGGCGGTGCTGGTGTCGTCCACCCTGTCGATGTGCGCCCTGCCCCTGCTGGCCGAGATCGGCCGCCGCGTCAGCGCCCGCTCGGCCGCCGCGGCCACGACCTCCGACCCAACGCCGGCGCCGCTGGCCTCCGAGCCGCAGGTGCTGGTGGTCGGCTACGGCCGGGTCGGCAAGCTGGTCGGCGACATGCTGAGCCGGCACGATCTGACCTGGTGCGGCGTCGACCGAGATCCCAGGCTGGTCGAGGCCGGCCGGCGCGAAGGCCGCACCGTGCACTTCGGCGAGGCGTCGCGGGCCGAGCTCCTGCAACGCTGTGGCCTCGACACGGCCAAGGCCCTGGTGGTGACCATGGATTCGCCTGAGGGCGCGGAATCGGTGGTGGCCCAGGCCCGGGCGCTTCGCCCCGACATGATCATCGTCGCCCGCGCCCGCGACGCCCGTCACGCCAAACGCCTGTACGAGCTGGGCGCCACCGACGCGGTGCCGGAGACCATCGAGGCCTCGCTACAGCTCTCGGAGGCGGTGCTGGTCGACGTCGGCGTCCCCATGGGGCTGGTGATCGCGTCGATCCACGAGCGGCGCGACGAGTTCCGCCAGATGCTCAACCGACCGGACGCGCTCGGCGGGCGCCGCCGCGCCCGCCGCATCTGATGCTTCGTGCGGCGCCGACCCATAAAAAAATTTGCCGCGCTGCGGAACCACCGGCGCACGGCGACGTTTGGGGACTGTTGAGAACTCGCAGGACCGCGAGTCCCTCGGCGTTTATTCCTGGGGGAACGGGTGGCTTTAGCCCTTTCACATGAGCTTGCAGACCGGCGCTTCGACAGCGTTGGGACGATGCGGACCACGGTCCGTTTGTCGCTGCGGCAACGTGCGCCCTTTGCAGGCAATACTGCAGAAATGCCGGGAAATCGTTTTGTCGGAGCAAGGCGGGGGCGGTTCGCCGCCGTCCCAGGTCGTGTCCCGGGTGGTGGTGTAGCTCCTTGGCGGTAGCTTCGCCGCTCGCGTAGCGCGCCTCTCACAAGGCGCTGTAGCGAGCGAGCGGCGAAGCGGTGGTCATCAACGGTCTTCGGTAGGGTTGGGTTGTGCCTCACAACCCTGA
>CANJOB010000015.1 GCA_947475655.1 Caulobacterales bacterium
CGCCGCCCTCGAAGCGGTGGGACGGTTTGCCGAGGCGCTCGAAATCCTCGACACCGCCCTGGCGCGCTGGCCCGCCAACCGCGAACTCCTCTACACCCGCGCCCTGATCCGCTTCCGAGTCCACGATTTCGCGGGCGGCTGGGCCGACTATGAATCGCGCTGGCTGTTCGAGGCCTTCGTGCGGCAATCGGCCGGCGAGGAGGCGGCCTCGCTTCCCCGCCGCGATCTCGACAACCGGCGGGAGGACGTGGCCGGAAAGCGGGTGCTGCTGGTGGCCGAGCAGGGTGTGGGCGACCAGATCATGTTCTCCAGCATGCTCCCTGACCTGGCCGCCGACGCCGCCGCCGTGACCTGCGTCACCAGCCCGCGCATGCAGTCCTTCTTCGAGACCTCCTTCCCGACGGTGCGCAACCTCGCCGGCCTCGAAGCGGTGGATTTCGCGCAGTTCGACCGGATCATCCCGATGGGGAGCCTTGGCCGCATCTATCGCAACGCCGCCGCCGACTTTCCAGGAACGCCCTACATGAAGCCGCGCGCGGAAACGGTCGCGGCCTGGGCCGAGCGGCTGGGGCCGAAGACGACGCCGCTGCGGATCGGGCTGTCCTGGCGCGGCGGGGTGGCCGCCTCGGGGCGTCCGCGGCGCTCGCTCGACCTGGAGGCCCTTCGCCCTCTGTTGCAGCGGCGAGACGTCGAGTTCGTCAGCCTTCAGTACGGCAAGATCCAGCACGAGGTCGAGGCGTCCAACGCCACCTTAGCGCGGCCGATCCGGCTGTTCCCGCGCGAGGAGACCGAGAACTTCGAGCAGCTCGCCGGGCTGGTGGCGGCGCTGGACCTGGTGGTGTCGGTGCAGACGGGCCTGATCCATGTCTGCGGCGCCATCGGGGCGGAATGCCTGGTGATGGTCCCCTTCGTGGCCAACTGGCGCTACGGCGTCGCGGGCCAGGACATGCTCTGGTACGACAGCGTCCGCCTGCTGCGCCAGCCGGCGCGCGACGCCTGGGCGCCGGTGATCGAGCAGGTGAGCGCCGCGCTCGACCTGGCTTCGGCGCAAGGCCGCGGTCATGGCTAAGCCGCCCTTCGACCAGGCCATGATCTTCGCCGGCGTCGGCCGCTTCGCCCAGGCCCTGACCTGCGTCGATCAGCAATTGGCGTTGACGCCCCGCCATGCCGCCAGCCTGGCGCTGAAAGCCGCCCTGCTGGTCGAGATGGACAAGGCCCAGGATGCCCTGCCCCTGTTCGCCCAGGCGATCGCGCTCGACCCGCGCAACCCGGTCACCCAGTCGAACCACGGCAACGCCCTGGCCAAGCTCGGACGGCCCGAGGAGGCGGTCACCGCCTACGGCCGGGCCCTCGCCCTGGACCCCGGCTACACCCTCGCCCTCCTGAACCGCGCCGGACAGCGGATCGAACTTCAGCAGGGGGAGGCGGCCCTGGCCGACGCCGACCAAGCCGTGGCGCTGAACCCCGGCATGGCGGCGGCTCACCGCCAGCGCAGCCTGGCCCTGTTTCTGCTCGGCCGGCTGGAGCCCGCCCTGGAGGCCATCGACCGCGCCCTGGCCATCGACGGCCTGAACGCGGATTCGCACGAGCGGCGCGGGGGTATTCTCGCGGGTCTCGGCCGGGAGGAGGAAAGCGCCGCCAGTTTCGACCGCGCCAAGGTGCTGAGCCCCGACCGGGCCCAGGACCTGTTTCAGCAGAGTCTGGAGCATCTGCGCCGCCACCGCTTCAAGGAGGGCTGGCAGGATCATGAACACCGCTGGCGCGGTCGCCTGTTCACGCGTTTCTCCAGCGCCTACGAGACCCACAAGATCCGCGAGCATGTCGCGTTCGAACCCAGGATCGAAGACGTGGCCAGCAAGCGCATCCTGCTGCTCGACGAGCAGGGGCTGGGCGACCAGATCATGTTCGGCAGCATGATCCCCGATCTGCTGGCCGCCGGCGCCCGGCCGGAAATCATCGTCCAGGAACGCTTGGTGCGGCTGTTCCGGCAGACGTTCCCGGGGATTTCAGTCCATCCCGCCAGGCGGAGGGTAGATGTGGACTACCTGGCCTTCGACAAGGTGGTGGCGATCGGCAGCCTGGGCCTGATGTTCCGCAACGCCGTCGGGGACTTTCCGGGGACGCCCTACCTGAAACCCCGCGCCGCCTTCATCGAGGCATGGCGGATGCAGCTCGGTCCCAAGTCGCGGCCGCTGCGGATCGGACTTTGCTGGCGGGGCGGGGCGGCGCACCGCACCGGGGCCAAGCGGTCGATGACGCTGGAAACCCTGCGCCCCCTGCTGGAGCGGCGCGATTGCGAATTCGTCAGCCTGCAGCATGGCGAGGTGGAGGCGGAGATCGCCGCCGTGAACGCCACGCTGGAGCATCCCATCACCTTCTTCCCCGCCTCGGAGACCGAGGACATCGAGCAGCTGGCCGCCCTGACCCTGAACGTCGACCTGGTGGTCTCGGTCCAGACCACCCTGATCCACCTCAGCGGCGCCCTGGGCGTTCCCTGCCTGGTGATGATCCCTTCGGTGGCCGAATGGCGCTACGGCCTGACCGGAGAAACCATGCCCTGGTACCGCTCGGTGCGCCTGATCCGCCAGAAGACCGCCGGCGAATGGACACCTGTGGTCGAGGCGGTCGCTGCAGAGCTTGACCGACGCGTCGGAGAGGCTTCGAACTAACGGAATGCCGCAACCTGCCTCGGCCCCGCCCGTCCTGGCCCTGGAAAACCTCAGCGTGACCTTCGGCCTGCGCGACGGCCCGGTCGAGGCCGTGCGCGGAGTCAGCCTGTCCATCGGAAGGGCGGAGTGCCTGGGTGTGGTCGGCGAGAGCGGCAGCGGCAAGAGCCAGACCTTCCTCGCGGTGATGGGATTGCTCGCCGCCAACGGCCGCGCCGCCGGGTCGGCCCGGTTGCACGGTTTGGAGGTTATCGGCCAGCCGCCGGCGACGCTCAACCGCCTTCGCGGCGCGAAGATCAGCATGATTTTCCAGGACCCGCTCACGGCGCTTACCCCGCACATGAAGATCGGGGCGCAGATCGCCGAGCCCCTGCGCGCGCACCTCGGGCTGACGGACGCCGCAGCCCGACGGCGGGCCCGCGAATGGCTGGAACGGGTGCGGATAGCCGACGCCGACGCCAGCCTGGACCGCTATCCGCACGAGCTTTCCGGCGGCATGCGCCAGCGGGTGATGATCGCCCAGGCCATGGCCTGCGGCCCCGACCTGCTGATCGCCGACGAGCCGACCACGGCGCTGGACGTCACCGTCCAGGCCGAGATTCTGACCCTGATGGACGAACTGCGCCGCGAGACCGGGACGGCCTTGGCCCTGATCACCCACGACATGGGGGTGGTGGCCCGCCTGGCCGATCAGGTGGCGGTGATGCGCCACGGCCGCATCGTCGAGGCCGGCGCCGCCGAAGCACTGTTCTCGGCCCCCGCCGACCCATACACCCGCGCGCTGCTGGAAGCCGTGCCGCGGCTGGACCGGCCGCGCCGGGGCGGGCGGCCTAAGGCGCCGGCGACGGACGCGCCGGTGGTGGTCGCGGCCGACGAGCTGCGGGTCAGCTATCCGGCGCGCCTCAGGCCCTTCGCCGCCCCGCGAAGGCTGCGCGCGGTTGACGGGGTCAGTTTCACGGTCCGCCGCGGCGAAACCCTGGGCGTGGTCGGTGAGAGCGGCAGCGGCAAGTCGACCCTGGCCCGCGCCGTGCTGCGGCTGATTCCTCCAGGCGCCGTGGGCGGCGCCGTCGGACTGGGCGGAACGGTCACCCTGCTCGGCCGCGACCTTGGCGGGCTGGACGCCGCCGCCCTGCGGGGCAGCCGCAAGGACCTGTCGATCGTGTTCCAGGACCCGCTGGCCAGCCTGGACCCGCGCATGACCGCCGGCCAGTCGATCGCCGAGCCGCTGGGCGTGCATCGGCCGACGATGTCCGCCGCCGAGCGCTGGGCCATGGTGGCGGATATGATGCGGCGGGTGGGGCTGGAGAGCGGCCTGATCAACCGCTATCCGCACGAACTTTCCGGTGGCCAGAACCAGCGGGTCGGCATCGCCCGCGCCATGATCCTCAGCCCCGCCCTGGTGATCTGCGACGAGGCGGTCACCGCCCTCGACGTCTCTATCCGCGCCCAGATCATCGGTCTGCTGGTCGAGTTGCAGCGGGAACTGGGCATGGCGATGATCTTCATCAGCCACGATCTGGCCGTGGTGCGCGAGGTCAGCCACCGCGTGCTGGTGATGTACCAGGGCGCGGTGGTCGAGCACGGCCCGGCCGAGGCGATCTACGCCGACCCGCGCCACCCCTACACCCGCGCCCTGCTGGCCGCCGCCCCGATCCCCGACCCGGCGGCGGAGCGGGCCCGCCCCCGGCTACGCCTGGCCGGCGAGGCCGTCAGCGCCCTCGACCCGGCGTCGCGATTAAGGTTCCTGGCCTCGCGCCTGCGCTCCGAGCCGGACTATATTCCGCGGCTGATCGAGGCCGGCCCCGGCCATTGGGCCGCCGAGCATGATCCGGTTTAGAGCTTCAAGTTGGAGCCGGCGGCGGACCGCTCACGCTTCGCCTGACAGGCCCTAGTCGCGCGGGCCCTTGGCGACGAAGAAGCTGCCCATCATGTCCCTGAGCGCCTCGACCGGCTGCGGCTCCTTGGTCGCCACGACCCAGAGGTTTGTCGCCCCCTGCCAACGCTTGCTTATGCCGATGGCGGCGAAGCCGGCCTGGCGCAATTCGTCGTTCAGGCTCTGGGCAGTGAAGGCGGTCTTGTGGGCCATGTAGTGCTGGCCCTTTTCGATGGAGGCGCGGTGGCCGTACAGGATGTCGATCGGCGAGATCGGCCCCATGCCCGAGCCATACAGCGGCTCCATCAGCCGGCCCGCGGCCAGGGCCTCGCCCAGGCACTGGATGTCAGGACAGGTGATGACGGCGAAGCCGCTGGGCTTCAGCACCCGGCGGAACTCGCGAAGCACGATGACCACCTCATGCGGGAAAACATGCTCGATGTTGTGCGACGAATAGAGCGCGTCCATCGAATTGTCGGCCACGCTGCTCATGTCGGTGATGGTGCCGAGCACGTCCGGCTTGTGACGCTCGTCGATGTCCAACCGCACCTCGCGCCAGGTCCCGTCGTTGAAGCCGGGCGTGAGGTTGTGCAGGCGTTTGGGGCCGCAACCCACGTGCAGCATGGTCTTCGACGGTTCGGTCATGGTCTCACCTGAGGGCGCTCTTAGGCTCTCTAGCATTGCTGGCGTCGCTATCAACCGCGTCAAAACGCGATCCGCCAAGCGCTTGACAAGTTTCCGCCGAATGGGCGTTCAAAGGTGCGATCATGCGGGAGGGCGCCATCGCCAGGATCGACGATCTGCTGGAGCAAGCCCTGACCCGCGCCGGGGCGGGGAATCTGACTTCAGCCCTGGAATGCGTGGACAGCGTGCTGGAGCTCGCGCCCAACCATGCCGGCGCCCTGGGGCTGAAGGCGGCCCTGCTGCTGGAGACCGGCCAGGCGCAGGCATCCCTGCCGGTATTCGAGCGGGCGATCGCGCTCGACCCGGAAAACCCTCGTAATCATTCCAATCGGGGCAACGCCCTGGCCCGGCTGGGGCAGGCCCAGGCGGCGATCGCCAGCTATGACCGGGCCATAGAACTCGATCCCGCCTATGCGGCCGCCATCGTCAACCGCGGCGGACAATTCTATCGGCTGAACCGCTGGCTCGAGGCCCTGGCCGACGCCGCCCGCGCCATCGGCCTCAACCCCAACCTGGCGGCGGCCCATTGCAATCTCGGCAACGCCTTGAGCAGCCTGGGCCGGCCGCAGAACGCCGTGGACAGTTACAGCCGCGCCCTGGCCATCAACCCGGCCTACGCCCTGGCCCTGAGCAACCGTTCCCGCCAGCAGGTGCTGCTGGAACGCTTCAGCGAGGCCCTGGCCGACGCCGACCGCGCCGTCGCCCTCGATCCCGCCTCCGCCCTGGCCCGGCAGAACCAGGCCCTGGCCCTCTACAATCTCGACCGGCACGAAGCCGCGCTGAACAGCATCGACGCCGCCCTGGCGCTCCAGGAAACCGACCCGGACATCCATGCCCTGCGCGGCAAGATCCTGCGGATGCTGGGCCGCCCGGCCGATTGCCTGGCCAGCTATGAGCGCGCCGTGTCGCTGGAGCCGGACAGTCCCGACCGCCGCTATGAACGCAGCTTCGCCCGCCTGGTGCTGGGCGACTTCCGCGGCGGCTGGAGCGACTACGAGTGCCGGTGGCGCTCGCCGGCGTTCATTCGCGACTCCAGGGGCTATGTGCTGGACGAGATCATCACCCACCTCGACCTGAACAACAGCCCGCGGGACGTGGCCGGCAAACGGGTCCTGCTGCTGGGCGAGCAGGGGGTGGGCGACACGCTCATGTTCGCCAGCCTGATTTCCGACCTGGCGGCCGGGGCGGCCAGCGTCGCCTGCGTTATCGACCGGCGCATGGCCGCGCTGTTCGCCCACACCTGGCCCAAGCTGCGGCTCTATCCGGTCGCGCAGACCTTCGATCTGCGGCGCTCGGACTACGACCTGATCATCCCCCTGGGCAGCCTGGCGCCGATCTTCCGCAACGCCGCCGCCGACTTCCCCGGAACGCCCTATCTGCGGCCGGACCCGGCCGTGGCCCAGGCTTGGCGGGAACGGCTCGGGCCGAAACCGGCCCCGCTGCGGGTCGGGCTTTCATGGCGGGGCGGGCTGAAAATCACCGGGACCGGCCGGCGGTCGCTCAGCCTGGAGGCCCTGCGGCCGCTGCTGGCGCGGCCGGACTGCGAGTTCGTCAGCCTCCAGTACGGCGACTGCGCCGACGAGGTGGCGGCGATGAACACCACACTCGACCGCCCGATCCGGCTGTTTCCCGGCGATGAGATCGACGATTTCGAGCAGCTCGCCGGCCTGATGCAGGCGCTGGACGGGGTGGTGTCGGTGCAGACCGCTGTCATCCACCTCGCCGGCGCGGTCGGCGCGCCCTGTCTGGCGATGATTCCTCAGGTGCCGGAGTGGCGTTACGGTCAGGCGGGATCGACCATGCCCTGGTATAATTCGGTGCGGCTGTTTAGGCAGGACAGACCTGATCGCTGGGAGTCGGTGATCGAGGCCGTGGGCGCCGAACTGGACCGCAGGGTCCGGCAAGGTGCCGATCTAGTTTCTTGAGGATGACGCGCTTGCCGACCCTGGACGTCTTCATCGGCTACGACAGCAGCGAGATTGTCGCCTACCACGCCCTGACCCAGAGCATCCTGGACCACAGTTCGGTCCCGGTGCGCTTCACCCCGATCGCCCTGAACGGCCTGGGCGGGCTGTTTGACCGGCCGGCCAACAGCCTGCAGTCGACCGAGTTCTCCTTCTCGCGGTTCCTGACCCCCTACCTGTCGAACTATCAGGGCTGGTCGCTGTTCATGGACTGCGACATGCTGGCCCGCGCCGACTTCAAGACCCTGTTCGACCTCGCCGACGATCGCTTCGCGGCCATGGTCTGCCAGCACGACTATGTCCCGGTCGACGAGATCAAGTTCGAGGGCCACGTCCAGACCAAGTACGCCAAGAAGAACTGGTCGAGCCTGGTGCTGTTCAACAACGCCAGGTGCCGCGCCCTGACCCCCGAGTTCGTCAACAGCGCCAGCGGGCTGGAGCTGCACCAGTTCAAATGGCTGTCGTCCGACGACCAGATCGGCGCCCTGCCGCTGGAATGGAACTGGCTGGTCGGCGAATACCCGTTCAATCCAGACGCCAAGGTGGCGCATTTCACCCGCGGCGGGCCCTATTTCCCGGCCTATGCCAACGAGGACTACAGCGACGAGTGGCGCGCGGTCCTGGCGCGGGTGAATTCGGTCGTCCAGCGACCGCCGAAGGCCTGAGCGCATCCAGCCAGAGTGGAAGCCGGTTTGGCTCCCGGGATGCGCTCAAATCAAAATGACGAGCCCGTTAATCCGATTGGCCTGAGCCAATCGGACCAGCTCTAGTCTAAAGCCGCCTTCAGCTCCGCCAGCCAGACCGTCGCCGTGGCGTCGGAAGGCGCCCGCCAGTCTCCGCGCGGCGACAGGGCGCCGCCGCCGCTGACCTTCGGCCCGTTGGGCATGGCGGAGCGCTTGTACTGGCTGGTCTGGAAGAAGCGGACCAGGAAAACCTCCAGCCAGCGGCGGATTTCGGTCAGGTCGTAGGCGAGCCGCTGATGCGCCGGTATGGCCTCCGGCCATACCCCGGCGCCGGCGTCGCTCCAGGCGTGATGGGCCAGGAAGGCGACCTTCGACGGGCGCAGGCCGTAGCGGTGGATGTAGAACAGGTTGAAATCCTGCAGGGCGTAGGGCCCGACCGCGTCTTGCGTCTTCTGCACCGCGCCCGAGGCGTCGGCCGGGACCAGTTCGGGCGAGATTTCCGCCGAGACGATGGCGGTCAGCACCTTCGACACCGCCGCGTCGAACCCGCCGCGCGCCGCGGTCCAGCGGATCAGGTGCTGGATCAGGGTCTTGGGCACCGCGCCATTGGGGTTGTAGTGGCTCATGTGGTCGCCGACGCCGTAGGTCTGCCAGCCGAGCGCGTTCTCGCTCAGGTCGCCGGTGCCCAGCACCAGGGCGCCGCGCTGGCCGGCGGCGCGGAACAGGTAGTCGGTGCGCAGGCCCGCCTGAACATTCTCGAAGGTCAGGTCATAGACCGGTTCCCCGCGCGAATAGGGGTGGTCCAGGTCCGCCAGCATCCGTTCCGCCGCCGGCTTGATGTCGATCTCCTGCGCCGTGATCTTCAGCGCCCGCATCAGGTCCCAGGCGAAGCCCTTCGACGCCTCCCCCGTGGCGAACCCGGGCAGGGTGAAGCCGAGGATGTTCTCGCGCGGCAGGCCGATCAGGTCGAAGGCGCGGGCGGCGACGATCAGTGCGTGGGCGCTGTCCAGCCCGCCGGAAATGCCAATCACCAACTTCGCAATACCGGTAGCTTGCAACCGCCGCACCAGGCCGCTGACCTGGATGTTGTAGGCCTCGTAACAGTCCTGATCGAGCCGCGCCGGGTCGGCCGGCACGAACGGGAAGCGCGCGACACTGCGCTTGAGCCCCAGGTCGCCCTTGGGCGGATCGAGGGTGAAGGAGACGCGCCGAAAGCGCCGGGCCGGCTCGCCGCAGGCCTCGGCCGCGTCATGGAAGGTGCCGTTGCGCAGACGCTCGAGCCGCACCCGTTCCAGGTCGAGGTCGGCGACCAGCAGGCCGGGCTTGGGCGAGAAGCGCTGCCCTTGCGCGATCGCCTCGCCCATCTCGAAGATGCTGGCCTGGCCGTCCCAGGCCAGGTCCGTGGTCGATTCCCCGGCCCCCGCGGCGCAATAGACATAGGCCGCGATCAGCCGCGCCGACTGGGCCGCGCAGAGGGTGGCGCGCAGGTCGGCCTTGCCGATGACGATGTTGCTGGCCGACAGGTTGAGCAGCAGGGAGGCCCCGGCCAGGGCGCCCTCCTGGCTTGGCGGGACAGGGGCCCACAGGTCCTCGCAGATCTCGGCGTGGATGACGAGGTCGCCGATGTCGGCGGCGGCGAACAGCAGGTCTGGGCCGAATGGGACGGTATCGCCGCCGATCTCGATCTCGCCGCCGTCGGTGGCCACGCCGGAAGCGAACCAGCGCTTCTCGTAGAACTCGCGGTAGTTGGGCAGGAAGCTCTTGGGCGTCGCGCCGAGGATCTTGCCGCGGTGGATGGCCACGGCGCAGTTGTACAGCCGGTCGTCCTTGCGCAGCGGCGCGCCGACGAAGATCACGGGCAGGATGTCCTTGCTGGCCTTGGCGATGGTGGAGAGCGCCGCTTCCGCAGCCCCCAGCACCGCATCCTGCAAGAGCAGGTCGTCGATGGCGTAGCCGGTGACGCACAGCTCGGGGAACACGGCCACGGCGGCGCCCTGCGCCCCTGCCTGCTTGGCCAGGGCGATGATCGCCGCCGCGTTGGCGGCCGGGTCGGCGCTGACCGCCACGGGGGTGCAGGCAGCGACGCGCACGAAGCCCTGGGCGTACAGCGAATGGAAGGCCGGTCTGGTCATCGGATCCGAAACTAAACACCGCGGCGGTAAAGCCAAAGCCTTCTCCGCTTAAACCTTGCCGCAAGGCTTTGCGGTTATGACGGGCCATCGTTCCGGCGCGAGGGCCTTATCCGTGAAAATCGAGGTGAAGCGTCCGCGCGACCTTTCCGAGCGGCAGGTGCTGCGCTGGACCCAGCTGCAGGCCAGCGACCCGGCGTTCGACAACCCCTTTTTCTCTCCGCACTGGGCCCAGGCGATCGAACGGGCGCAGACGCGGCCCGGCCTGGACGATCCCGGCGTGCGGGTGGCTGTTATCGGCGACGGCGATGAGGCCGACGGATTCTTCGCCGCGAGGACCGGGGCCTTCACGGCCATGCCCGCGGGCGCGCCGATGTCGGATTACCAGGGCGTGGTCTGCCGCCCGGGCCTGGAGCTCGACCCCAAGGCCCTGGTGCGGGCGCTGGGCGTCACCCGGCTCGACTTCAACCACATGCTCAAGAGCCAGACGGCGTTCAGCCCCTATCTGCGCGGCAATGAGCTGTCGTGGATCTGCGACGTCGGCGGCGGTTATCCGGTTTATGAAGCGGCCACCAACGAGCGCTCCTCGGTGCTGAAGGACACGGCCCGCAAGCGCCGCAAGGCCGAGCGCGAGGTCGGCCCGCTGCGGTTCACGGCGGTTTCCCGCTCCAGCGCCGACTTCAACCGCTTGATCGACCTCAAGCGCGGCCAGATGAAATCGACCGGCCAGACCGACATCTTCGGCGCCGGCTGGACCCTGCGGCTGGTCGAGGAGCTGTTCGCGCGCCGGGACCCGGCCTTCGGCGGCTCGCTGTTCACCCTGCACCTGGGCGACCAATTGGCGGCGGTGCATTTCCACCTCTGCGGCGGCGGCACGGTGCATGGCTGGCTGATCGCCCACACCCCGGAATTCGAGCGCTATTCGCCCGGGCTGATGCTGTTCCAGGACATCCTGCGGTGGATGGACGGCGGTCCCTACAGCCGGCTGGACCTCGGTTGCGGGACCTACCGCTTCAAACGCGAGCTTTCCAACGTGCAGCAGGAGACCGGCCACGGCTTCGTCGGCCTGCCCTCGCCGGCCGCCCTGTTGCGCAGCGTCGCCTACGGCGTGCGCGAAGCGGCCGAGAATCTGCCTCTGGGACGGGTTTCCGCCCTGCCGGGCAAGGCCATGCGGCGTCTGGACGTCCTGCGCGCATTGCGGTGAGGCGGCGGCGGGCCTTGGCGCATGTCGGCGAAATTGTGGGCGGTTTCGCCCCAAACATGCTCTAAATTTTGAGTTTAGAGCCTTCTGATCCCGTTCAGATGTTCCATCTGAACGGGGAAGGCTCTAGGGAGGCGCTCCCTAAAAATCCGCCAGCCCCTTTAAGGACGATGACCCTTACCCTCGACACCATCCGCGCCGCGGCCGACCGGCTGCATGGCCACATCGAGCGCACCCCGCTGCGCCGGTCGCGGACCCTGTCGGAGATTACCGGGGCCGAGGTGTGGGTGAAGTTCGAGAACCTGCAGTTCACCGCCGCCTACAAGGAGCGCGGCGCGCTCAACAAGCTGCTGCTTTTGTCGGAAAGCGACCGCAAGCGGGGCGTGATCGCCGCCTCGGCCGGCAACCATAGCCAGGGCCTAGCCTACCATGCCGCGCGCCTTGGCGTGCCGGTGACCGTCGTCATGCCGCGCACCACCCCGTTCGTGAAGGTGCAGCAGACCCGCGCCCTGGGGGCCGAGGTGGTTCAGCACGGCGAGAGTTTCGACGAGGCCAACGAGGAGGCCCTGCGCCTGGGCCAGCAGAGGGCGCTGGTGCCGGTGCTGCCGTTCGACGACTACGACGTCATGGCCGGCCAGGGCACAGTGGCGCTGGAGATGCTGGAGGACCAGCCCGACCTGGAGGTCCTGCCGGTGCCGATCGGCGGCGGCGGGCTGATCGCCGGCATGGCCACGGCCGCCAAGGCCCTCAACCCCGACATCTCCATCGTCGGCGTCGAACCGAGCATGTACCCGTCCTTCACCGCCCGCATGGCCGGGATCGAACCCAAGGTCGGCGGTCAGACCGTGGCCGAGGGCATCGCTGTCAAGAGCGTGGGCGAACTGACCTATGAGGCGGCCGCGCCGCTGATCGACGAGGTGCTGCTGATCGACGAACCCTATTTCGAACAGGGGGTGGCGCTGTACGCCACGGTCGAGAAGACGGTGGCCGAGGGCGCCGGGGCCGCGTCGCTCGCCGCCCTGCTGGCCTATCCGGAGCGCTTCAGGGGCAAGAAGGCGGGGCTGGTGCTGACCGGCGGCAATATCGACACTCGCCTGCTGGCCTCCCTGCTGACGCGCGACCTGGTGCGGGCCCAACGGCTGGTCAGCCTGCGGCTGATCGGCGACGACCGGCCCGGCCTGCTGGCCAACACCTCGGCCCTGATCGCCAGGATGGGGGCCAATATCATCGAGGTGGCGCACAACCGCCTGGCCCTTGACGTGCCGGCCAAGGGGGCGGAGTTCGACCTGATGATCGAAACCCGCGACGCCACCCACACCGCCGAAATCATGGACGCGCTGGCGCAGGCGGGTTATCAGCCGAGACGTATCTAATACTGGCGTATCCGGTCGTAGAGGACAGCATGGCAGGCAATACCCGCGGCGGGCCGCCGCCCGGCAAGCAGGTGCAGATTCCGCACGACGTCCTGCTGGCCAAGCTCAAGGCCATGAACATGGCCGGCGACCACCAGGGAGTCCTGACCTTCGGCGACAAGCAGCCCGCTGTGGTCGGCTCGTCCCCAGCCCTGCTGACCGTGGTGGCCGAGGCCGCCGTCGCCCTGAAGAGGAATGACCGCGCCGAGGCCCTGCGCCGCCAGGTGCTGACGCTCGAGCCGGGCCATCCGTCGACCACCAACAACCTCGCTGTCCTGCTGATCCGCCGCGACGCCTTCGACGAGGCCGAGGCCCTGTGCCGAGGCCTGCTGGAATCCGACCCCGACCATGTCGAGGCCCGCTACAACCTGTGCCTGATCCACCTGCGCCGCTGCGAACTGGCGGACGCCGAGGCGCAGGCCCGGCAGGTGCTGCAGCGGCGCCCAAACCACGAACGGGCGCCCTTCGTGATCGGACTGTCGCTGCTGACCCAGGGCCGCTACGCCGAAGGATGGCCAGGGTTCGAGGCCCGGATGCTGCCGGTCAATTCCGCCGGCAACATCATCACCCCCAACGTCCCCTACCCGGCCTGGAACGGCCAGCCCCTCGAGGGCAAGTCGATCCTGGTGTGGATGGAGCAGGGGCTGGGCGACGAGATCATGATGGCCCGGTTCGCGCCCGAGCTTAAGGCTCGGGGCGCGGCGCAGGTCAGCTGGATCTGCAAGCCGGCCATGGCCCCGCTGCTGCGGCGGGTCGGCGGCATCGACACCCTCTATGTCGCGCAGGGCCAGCTCACCATGCCGCGCCACGACTATTGGGTCCTGCCGATGTCCCTGCCCAAACACCTGGGCGTGACCCTGGAGACGGTCCCGGCCGACATTCCCTACATCGAGCCGGTGCATGATCTGCTCTCCGCCGCCACGGACGAAGGCGCCTTCCGCGTCGGCCTGGTCTGGAAGGGCTCGGCCCTGCTGGCCAACGACCGCAACCGCTCCCTGCCGAACCTGGAGACCCTGAAGGGCCTGTGGGATGTTCCCGGCGTCGAGTTCGTCAGCCTGCAGAAGGGCGAAGGCGAGGAACAGGGCGTGCGGCCGCCGGCCGGCCAGCCCCTGACCAATGTCTCGCCACAACTGTCCGACCTCGGCGCGACCGCCGCCGTCATCCAGGGCCTGGACCTGGTGATCACCGTCGACACCGCCGTGGCCCACCTGGCCGGGGCGCTGGGCAAGCCGTGTTTCGTCATGCTGCCGCAGATCGGGCTCGACTGGCGCTGGCTGACCGGCCGCTCGGACTCCCCATGGTACCCGACCCTGACGCTGTTTCGGCAGACGACGAGCGCGGACTGGTCGCCAGTGGTGGCGCAGATGGCGCGCGCGTTGCGCGAACTGGTCCAGGCCAAGGCGGCCAAGGCCTAGCGGAGCAATGGCTCCAGCGCCGCGCGGGCGGCGGCGGCCAGGTCCGGGCGCTTCAGCGCCAGGGCGACGTTGGCGCGCAGCAGGCCGATCTTGTCGCCGCAGTCGTGGGTGGTTCCGGCGTACTCCAGGGCGTGAAAGTCCTGGGTCTCCAGCATCCTGGCCATGGCGTCGGTCAGCTGGATCTCGCCCCCGGCGCCGGTCTCGTGCCGGCCCAGCACCGCGAAGATTTCCGGCTGCAGGATATAGCGCCCGGCGATCGACAGGTTTGACGGGGCCGTGCCGGGCGGGGGCTTCTCGACCATGCCGGTCATCTCCACCAGCTTGCCCAACGCGTGCCCGCCGCTGTGCGGTTTAGGCGCGATGACGCCGTACTTGTGGGTCTCGCTCTCCGGCACCGCCTCGACGCCGATGATGTTGCCGCCGACCTTGTGATAGGCGTCGACCAGCTGGGCCATGACCGGACGCTCAGCGTCCATGATCACGTCGGGCAGCATGACGGCGAAAGGCTCGTCGCCGATCACCTCGCGGGCGCACCATACCGCGTGGCCCAGGCCCAGCGGCGACATCTGGCGCAGAAAGCTCATCTCGCCGGGCTTGGGCAGATCGGCCAGCATGGCGTCGAGCATCTCGATCTTGCCCTTGGCGCGCAGTTGCAGCTCCAGCTCGACCTGATGGTCGAAATAGTCGGGAATCGCGTCCTTGCCACGGCCGGTGATGAAGACGAAGTGCTCGATGCCGGCGGCGCGGCCTTCCTCAACGATGTAGCTGAGGATCGGCCGGTCGACGACGTTGAGGAGCTCCTTAGGGGTGGTCTTGGCTCCCGGCAGCACCCGCGTGCCCAGCCCGGCCACCGGCAACACCGCCTTGCGTATCGGCCGCATCGGCCCCACTCCCCATGCTCAAATCGTCGACACCGTCTTTAGAGGCGCAAGAGCGGCGGCGCCAGCGGGCCGGTCCCTAAACCCCGCGCAATTTCCCGCCTGGGCAATGCTTGCCAAGCCCGCCGTTCTCCGCCATAAGCCGCCTTCGATTTTGAGGCCCCCCTTGACGCCCTGGGGACCTCATGGAGCGCGGGCGTAGCTCAGTGGTAGAGCACAACCTTGCCAAGGTTGGGGTCGAGAGTTCGAATCTCTTCGCCCGCTCCAATTTTCCCAGATCAGTGACGGTTCACGGCCCGGCCTTGCGGAACAGGCTGGCCGAGGCGTCGGCGGGCAGCAAGGCCGCCAGGGGCAGGGTGGCGACGGTGAAGACATAGGCGATCAGCGACAGGGCCAGGGGCTGGTCCTTCACATAGCGGATGCGGCTCCACAGCCCTTCGAGCGCCACTGTCCTCAGCCGCACGAACCCGGCGGGGACGAGGCCATGGCGGGCAGCGGCGCGGGTCAGGTCGGACGGCGTCAGATACCAGACGTGCGGCGATGGCAGGCCGCGCTGCCACAAACGCTCATAGGCGCCCGACAGCCCCAGCCGGTCGGCCAGGTCGGCGGCGCGGAAAAACAAACCCCGCCGGTCGGGACAGTTCACCAGCAGCAGGCCGCCGGGGTTGAGGCGCGAGGCGCTGGCGGCCAGGGCCGCGTCGAGCCGGGGGATGTGCTCCAGCACGTCGTTGAAGACGATGGCGTCGAAGGTCTCGCCCTCCGCCAGGTCCTGCGGGAAATAGCCGTGGCGCACCGGGGCGCCGCGCCGGCGGGCGGGCTCCACCACATTCGCGTCCGGCTCCAAACCAAGGGGCTCGAACCCCCTCGCGGCGGCCGCGGTCAGCAGGAAGCCCGGCCCGCAGCCGACGTCGAGCAGCCGCGCGCCCGGCGGGCTCAGCGCCTGCAGGGCCTCCAGCAGCCGCGCATTGTTGGCGGTCCGCACCGCTTCCAGCCCCGTCTCGCGCAGGACCTCGTCCAAGGCCGAGCCACCGGCCTCCCCGGGGATGGCCACCGGCAAGTCCGACGCCAGCGCGCCGCAGCCGCGGCAGCGCCGCAGCCAGGCGTGGCGATAGGACGCCAGGTCGCCGCCGCGGCAAACGTCGCAAACCGGTTGGGTCATGGTTTGGTCTTACGGATTGGCGATGCAGGCGTCCACTTGCCCACGCTTGCTCTGGCCGGCGAGACACGCTGTTCTGCCCGCCTGACTTAGGATCCCGCATGCCACGACCCTTCCGCGCCGCCATCGCCGTGCTGACGATATCGGTGCTGGCGGGCGTCTTCGGTGATGGGGGGGCCCGGGCCGCCGAGGGCATGTGGACCTTCGACAACTTCCCGGCCGCCGCCGTGCAGGCCCGCTATGGCGTGACCATTGACCAGGCCTGGCTCGACAAGGTGCGCGCCGCCTCGCTGCGCCTGACCAGCGGCTGCTCCGCCTCGATCGTCTCTGGCGAGGGCCTGGTGCTGACCAACCACCACTGCGTCTCCGACTGCGTGCAGGAACTCTCCACCGCCAGGAACGACCTGCTGAAGGACGGGGTGCTGACCGCTGACCGGCGCGAGGAGCGCGCCTGCCCCGGCCTGCAGGCGCAGCAACTGGAGACCATGTCGGAGGTCACGCCGCGCATCCTGGCGGCGGTGCGCGACCAGTCGGACGACGGCTTCGTGCGCGCCCGAGCCGCCGCCATCTCGGCCATCGAGAGCGAGGCCTGCGCCGGCCGGACCGCCACCCACCTGTGCCAGGTGATCAGCCTGCACCAGGGCGGCCGGTACGACCTCTATGTGTTCCGCCGCTATATCGACGTGCGGCTGGTGTTCGCGCCGGAGTTCCAGACCGCCTTCTTCGGCGGCGACCCCGATAATTTCAACTTCCCGCGCTACGACCTGGATGTGGCCTTCCTGCGCCTGTACGAGCGCGGCGAGCCGCTGGCGACGCCGCAGCGGCTGCGCTGGAACCCCAGCCCCCCGCGCGAGGGCGAACCGGTGTTCATTCCCGGCAACCCCGGCGCCAGCAACCGGCTGATGACCGGCGAACAGTTGCGCACCCTGCGCGACGTCGCCCTGCCGCAGACCCTGAGCCAGTTCTCGCAGCTGCGCGGCCGGCTGGCGCGGTTCAGCGCCGAGAGCCCGGAAAACGCCCGCCTCGCCGCCCGCGAACTGTTCGGGATCGAGAACAGCCTCAAGGTCTACGACGGCCAGCTCCAGGCCCTGGCCGCGCCCGGCTTCCTTGAGGCCAAGCTGGCGCAGGACGCCGCGCTGAAAGCCCGCGTCGCCGCCGACCCGGCGCTCAGCATGCGCATCGGCGACCCCTGGGCCGAACTGGCCGCGATCCAGGCCGACCGTGAGCGGCTGAACGCGCGCTATGTGCTGCTGGAGCAGCGCGGCGGCTATGGCTCGCAGCTGTTCGCCTTCGCCCGCACCCTTGTGCGGGGGGCGATGGAACGCGAGCGCCCGAGCGCGGCGCGGATGAGCGAATTCGCCGACCCCACGCTGCCGCAGCAGGCGCGCTCGGTGCTGGGCCGCAGGACCGTGCAGCGCGCGCTGGAGGAGGCGCAGCTGGCCTTCTGGCTCGGCAAGGTGCGCGAGACCTTGGCCGCGGAGGCCGACGTGACGTCGGCCCTGCTGGGCCGGGAAACACCGGAAGCCGTGGCGGCGCGTCTGTCGCGCTCGCGCCTGGCCGAACCGTCCGTGCGCCGTGCCCTGTGGACCGGCGGACTGGCGGCGGTGCGGGCGTCGGACGACCCGCTGATCCGCTTCGTCCTGGCCACCGACCCCCTGGCCCGCGCCGCGCGCCGCGAATACGAGGTCAAGGTCACCGGCCCCAGCGCCCGCGCCGCCGAGAAGATCGCCGCCGCCCGCTTCGCCCTGTTCGGCGACAGCATCTACCCCGACGCCAGCTTCTCGCCGCGCCTCTCCTACGGCGCCGTGGAAGGCTGGAGCCACGCCGGAGAGAGGACAGGCCCCTTCACCACCTTCGGCGGGCTGTGGGACCGGGCCACCGGGCAGTCTCCGTACCAACTGGCGCCGCGCTGGCTGGCCGCCCGGCCGCGGCTGAACGACGCGACGGTGTTCAACCTGGCCACCAGCACCGACATCGTCGGCGGCAACTCCGGCTCGCCCCTGCTCAACGCCAAGGCCGAGGTGATCGGGGCGGTGTTCGACGGCAACATCCACTCCCTGGCCGGGGCCTTCGCCTACGACGGCGCCCTCAACCGCACCGTCTCCGCCTCGGCGGCGGCGACCACCGAGGCCCTGCGCGTGGTCTATGGCCAGGAGGCCCTTGTGGCGGAGCTGCTGGCGGAGTGAGAGGGGAAATGACGCCGTCTAGGGCGGCGAATAGCGCCGCTTCAGTGTGGGAATGGCACCGCTTAGGACGGGGAATGGTGCCGCTTAGGTGACTCGAACACCTGACCCCATCATTACGAATGATGTGCTCTACCAGCTGAGCTAAAGCGGCCCTTCAAACGAAGGAGGCGTTCCTTTAGCGGCGCGGGGTCTGATTGCCAAGCGGCGGAGGCACGCCAGAGGCGACTGGTGCGGCCATGCCGCACCCCGCGTCGAATCCCGCCGGGCGCGGCGAAACTCAACCTTAAATTGAAACTAAGCCTTTAATTGAAACTAAGTCTTTGATCTAAATTATGGTAGACAGGCAGCACGCAGTGTGCGCGCGGCCCAGGGGTTTGCGGCCAGTTTTCGGGGGTTTCCTATGGCGAACGGCTATTTCTTTAATGACATGGACCAGGCGACCGCCGACCTGATGGTCGCCGGCGACACGCTGTTCTTCACGACGGCGAAGGCGCGGGACATCAACGTCTCCCTGATCGAGGCCACCGCCACGGCAACGGCCAAGATCAGCATGACCTTCGGCGCCAAAACCCTGAATTTCCCGGTCGAGGTCTTCACCGGCACGGCCTCCATCTCGACGATGGACCAGTCGCAATTCATCATCAACCTGACCGGCTCCTACACCGGTGGCGCGCTCGGCGACCAGATCTACGGCGGCCTCGGCGTCACGACCGACACCGGCGACAATATCGACGGCGCCGCGGGCGACGACCTGATCCAGGGCAATATCGGCACCGACACCATCGCCGGCGGCAGCGGCGACGACTTCCTCTACGGCGGCCGCGATTCCGACTCCATCACCGGCGGCGAGGGCAACGACTTCGTCCACGGCAACCGCGGCGACGACACCCTGGACGGCGGCGCCGGCAACGACATCATGCGCGGCGGCCAGGACCAGGACGCCATCACCAGCGGCGACGGCAACGACCTGATCTTCGGCGACGAAGGCGATGACACGGTCACCAGCGGCGAGGGCGCCGACACCGTCTATGGCGGCAACGGCAACGACACCATCACCGGCGGCGGCGGCGACGACCGCCTCTATGTCGGCACCGACACCACCGGTTCGGACGACGGCGCGACGCAAAGTTCGGTCCTCGGCGGCGACGGCCATGACTCCATTGTCGGCGCCGGCGGCAACGACACCCTCAACGGCGACGCGGGCGACGACACCGTCACCGGCGCCGCGGGCAACGACAGCCTGACCGGCGGGGACGGCTTCGACACCCTCAACGGCGACGCCGGCAACGACACCATCACCGGCAACGGCAACCGCGACGTCATCGACGGCGGCGAGGGCAACGACAACCTGGCCGGCAACGAAGACAACGACACCATCACGGGCGGGAACGGCAACGACACCCTGAACGGCGGCGCCGGCCTCGACTCGCTGGACGGCGGCCTGGGCGAAGACACCCTGAACGGGGACGACGGCAACGACGTCATCGCCGGCGGCAACGGCAACGACATCATCAACGGCCAGGCCGACCACGACAGCATCACCGGCGGCAACGGCGACGATTCGATCGACGGCAGCACCGGCGACGACACCGTCGTCGGCGGGGCCGGCAACGATGCGCTCAATGGCCAGACCGGCAACGACACCCTGTCGGCCGACGCGGGCATCGACACCGTCAACGGCGGCGATGGGGCCGACCTGATCGACGGCGCCGCGGGCGCCGACACCCTGAACGGCGACGCCGGCAACGACACCATCACCGGCGGCGACGACAACGACCTGATCAACGGCGGCGCCGATAACGACACTATCCACGGCGGCGCCGGCAACGACGAGATCTACGGCTACACCGGCAACGACACCATCGCCGGCGGCGACGGCAACGACACCATCGACGGCGGCGCCGGAGCGGATGTGCTCACGGGCACGGCGGGGATCGACACCTACCTGTTCGCCGCGGGGCAAACCGGCAGCTTCACCGCCGGGGTGATCACCTCGGGCACGGCCGACACGGTCACGGATTTCTCGACCGGCGACACCCTCACCTTCGCCGGCGTCGGCGTGGCCTCAGTCACCAACTTCACGCTGCAGACCGCGACCACCTACGTCTCGGCCGAAACCCAGGCCCAGGCGCTGTTCAGCAACACGGCCTATTCCTCGCTGGTCTATGTGGCGGTGCAAGTCGGGTCGGACACCTACCTGTTCGTCGACGACGCCACCGGCGGCCAGGAGACGGCCTCGGTCGTCTACCTCACCGGCGCGGCCAACAGCACCGTCTTCGCGGGCCCGGTCGGCACCACCGGCGCCGACAGCCTGCTGGGCACCATCGGCAATGACGCCATCAGCGCCTCCGACGGGGCGGACACTGTCTATGGCCTGGCCGGCAACGATGCCATTTCCGCCGGCGCCGGCATCGACTACATCGACGGCGGGGCCGGTGCGGACGCCCTCAACGGCGGCACAGAAGCGGACGTCTTCGTCTTCGCGACCGGTGAATCCGGCACCTTCACCGGTACGAACATCGGTTCCGGGTCGTGGGATGTGGTCGCCGACTTCGCCACCGGCGTCGACGATCTGCAGATCGAGGGCGCCTCCGGCGCGCCCACGGTTATCAACGCGACGACCTACACCACCCTGCAGACCGCGATCGACGCCGCCAACGTCCTGGCCAGCGCCAAGTACTATTACTGGCAGAGCGGCGCCGACACCTACATCCTGGTCAACCATGCCGGCGGGACCACCAACATCGACATGGTGGTGCAACTGACCGGCATCACCGGCTCGACCCTGGTCGCCGGCGACTTCACCTAGCTCCGGACCAGGAGAACCGCCCAGGCGGTTCTCCTGTCTCTGACCTGATCACGGCCCGCGGGTTCATCCCGCGGGCCGTTTCTTTTTGCGGCTGTGGCCAGAGTGGAAGGCTACTTCGCCGCGCGGGGGCGGCTGGCCAGGCGGCGGCGCGGCGGAGCCTGGGGCATCGACGGCGGCGGGCTGGGCAGGTCCGGCGGGCCGGGATCGTCGGGGATCGGCATCATGGCCGCCGCCGCCACCGCCCGCACGAAGGGCGCCGATTCCGAATAGGCCGAGGGCAGCTGCGGCAGTTCGCTCATCACCCGCTCGTGGCGCTCGAACCTTGGGTGAATCATCTCTCCCGTCTCGGCATAGGTCGAGACCAGCCGCGCCCAGTCCTGGGCCGTGTAGGCGAAGGCGCGGCCCTCCGGGTCGAGGTCGGACCAGTCGGGCTCCTGTGCGGCGCCGGCGGCGCGGGCGATCCAGGCGCGGGCCTCGTCGCTCTTGCCGTCGGCATAGGCGATGCGGGCCATCAGCCCGGCCACCCGCGCGGTGGGGCTGTTGGTGTCCAGCGATGCGGCGGCGGCGCGGGCCTGGGCGGCGTCTCCGGCGATCAGCGCCTGTTCGGCCTGCAGGAAGCGGCTCTCGCGCGCGTCGGGGCTGAGGGCCGCCAGGGCCGCCAGCCGCTGGGCGCGGGCCTGTTTGGTCTCGTGGGTGCGCAGGTCGCGGTAGGCCAGCCACAGCGCCGCGTGGGGATGGGTCTTCCAGGCCTGTTCAATGATCGCGCCGGCGCGGGCGCCCTTGCCCTCGGCGGCCAGCAGGCGCGCGGCCATCACGGCGCCGGGGGCAAACGCCGGCTGCTGCTTGACCGCCTGCAGGGCGTAGTCGAGCGCGCGGGCGCGGTCGTCAGCGTTGTCCAGGGTTTCCAATCCGGACGCGGCGGCGGCCAGAAGCGCGGCGCGGGCGCGCTCGGCGGTCAGGGGCGAGACGGCCTTGCGGTCGAGGGCCGAGGCCACCAGCTCCAGCGCCGCCGACCAGTCGCCGGCCTCCAGCCGGTCATCGAGCAGGGCGCGCCAGGCCCAGGGAGCGGTCTTGGCCAGGCCATAGGCGGTGCGGGCGTGGGCCAGGGCCTGCGGCCGGTCGCCCTCGGCGGTCGAGGCCAGCATCAGGCCGCGCAGGCCGGCCAGGCGCATCTCCGGAAAGCCGAGCATGGCGTTGTAGGCGACGCGGGCGTTCACCAGGTCGCCGGACGCCTCCGCCGCCTGGGCCGCCAGGACGCGGGCCAGGGCCGGCGCCTCCTCGGCCAAGTCGGCGGCCTTCAGCGCCAGGCGTCGGGCCTCGGCGCCGTCACCAGCGGCGGCGGCCAGGAAGCCGCGTGACAGGGCCTGTAATCCTTGGCGCCGACGCGCCTCACCGCGCGCGCGGGCGGCGCGTGTCGGCGCCTCGACCACCCAGATCAGTCCGCGCCACAGCGCCGCCCCGCCCAGCCCGCCGAGCAGCAGGGTGAGGACGGCCGCGGCGGCGGTCATGTCGACGCGCCAGCCGAGCCAGACCAGGCTGGCGTGGCCGGGGTCGCCGGTCAGGACGACGATGGCGCCGGCGGCGATGGCGGCGACCAGGACGACGAACAGGACGCGGATCATGGCTGCGCGCTCACGGCCAAATGTTCATGGTCTATCCCGCATGGCCCGGGCCAGTTCGTTCATGGCCGCGCCGCGCAGGGAGGCGACCCGGCGGTCGATCTCGACCCGGCGCTCGGCCCCCGCGCGCCAGGCGGCGAAGGCGGTCTGCGAATTGGGCGGCAGGCTCTGCAGCGTGACCAGGGCGGTCTCGATGTCGCCGGCCGCCACCTGTTGCTCCGCGCGGGCCAGGGTGGCGTCGAAGCCGGTCCCGACGGTGGCGTCGACGCGGCGGATGGAGATGATCGAGGACAGGGCGTGCAGCACCCGCGCGGGCAGGCCGGCCGCCTGGCCCGGATCGCGCTGGGCCACCACGGCGCGGGCGGCGGGGTCGGGGAATCCGGCCTGCAGGGCGGCGCGGCTGGGGGCGCCCTGAACGGCCAGGCGGCTGAGCGCACGCACGTCGGCCGACAGCGGCAGGGCCCGTTCCGCCGCGGCGGCCTCGGCCTCGAAGGGGCGGGATTCCTGGGCGGCGGCGCTCAGGGACGCGGCGGTCAGGGCGGCGGTGGCCGCCTCGACGGTGCGCGCCTGCACCGCCTCCAGCGAGGCGACACGGGCCTGCAGGGCGGAAACGTCCTGGCCCGCCGCCGGGGCGGGCGCGGCGCCGAGGAGCGGCGCGTAGACGGGGGCGGAGCCGGACGGCAGGGCGGCGGCGGGCGGCGGGGCGGAAACCGCCGGGGTGGGGCGGCGCACCGGCCAGAGCTTGGGGCCATAGACGGCGACGGCGATGCCGGCCAGGACGCAGACCAGGCCGAACGCGATCAGGGCCAAGACCGCCAGCGGCAGGCCTGCCGCCTTGCGGCTGCGCCCATAGTCGGAAGGGTCCGGCGCGGCGAGGTCGGCGGTGTCTGGCGCGAGGGTCATGACCGGGCCTTTGGGGGGACGAAGCGCCCCTTTATTCAGAGCAGATTAAGCAGCGCCGTGTCGTTGGGAAGGGTCGCCAGGGCAACAGCCGGGATTTTACCGCCTTGCAGAGCGGCGGCGACCGCCGGGGACAGGCAAAGCAGCCGCGCCGCCGGGGTGGAATGCCTCTCCAGCAGGGCTTTCAGCGCCCGCGCGGCCTTGGGCGAATGCAGCAGGATCGCCTCGGCCGAGCCCATCGCCGCCAGAATCGCCGCGTCGCTCGGGGCGGGAACTGTCTCATAGACCGGGACCGCGCGCAGGATCAGGCCCGCCGCCGCCAGCGGGGCTTCCAAGTCGCCGGCGCGTTCCGCCGCGCAGGGATGCAGCACCACCGCCCCGTCCGGCAGGACGGCGCCGATCAGCACGCCTAGGGCCGCCACGTCGGACGGGCCGGCGTGGACGTCGGTGTATCCGGCGATCAGGGCCGCCTGGGCGGTGGCCTCGCCGACGGCGAACACCGGCATGTCCGGGTCGCGGCCGGCGCGGTCAAACGCGCGCACGGCGTTGGCGCTGGTGAAGGCCAGGGCGGAGACGCGCGTCAGGTCGGCCTTGGCTTCGAGCGGCCAAACCGCCAGCAAGGGCGCGACCAGGGGCTCATGGCCCAGTTCCTTCAGACGGGCGGCGGTGGCGTCCGCCCCGGGCTGCGTTCGGGTGACCCAGACCCGCATGCCGCTAAAGCTCCAGCAGGTCGCCGCCCTCGGCGCGGACGTCGCGCCCGAGCGCCAACCCCATGTCCCACGCCTCGGATTCCTCGGCGGCGCATTCCCCCTCGCGGCGGAAGCGACGCTTGCCGTCCGGGGTGAGGGCCTCGATGACCAGCTTGAGCCGGCCGCCGGCGATGGTCGCGTGCGCGCCCATGGCGGTGCGGCAGGAGCCTTCCAGGGCGAACAGGGCGCCGCGCTCGGCGGCGACGGCGACGGTGGTCTCCAGGCAGCGCAGGGCGGCGACCCAGGGCTGGTCTCGGTCAGCGGCGCGGGTCTCGATGGCCAGGGCGCCCTGGCCCGGGGCGGGCGGGGCGGCGATGGGATCGAGCAGGGCTCGGGGAACGTCGAACCCCAGCCGGTTCAAGCCGGCGTTGGCCAAAAGAATGGCGTCGGCCTCGCCGGCGGCCAGCTTGGCCAGGCGGGTATCGACATTGCCGCGCATCATCAGCACCTGCAGGTCGGGCCGGATATGCAGGGCCTGGGCCTGTCTGCGCAGGCTGGCGGTGCCGAGGCGCGAGCCTTGCGGCAAGTCGGCGATCCCGCCGATTTCACCCAGATGCGCGGCGGCGATCAGGGCGTCGCGCGGGTCCTCGCGCTTGGGAATCGCGGCGATGCACAGACCGTCCGGCAGAACAGCGGGCACATCCTTCATCGAGTGGACGGCGCAGTCGATGCGCCCGTCGGCAAGCGCCTCCTCGATCTCCTTGGTGAACAGGGCCTTGCCGCCGACCTCCAGCAGCCGGCGGTCCTGGATGCGGTCGCCGGTGGTGGTGATGACCACCAGCGGCGCCACCGCCTCCGCCTCGTCCGGGTCCGCGCCGAGCGCCACGGCGATGGCCCGCTGCATGGTGCGGGTCTGGGCCAGCGACAGCTTGGAGCCTCGGGCGCCGATGCGGATGAGCGGTTGCGGGGACACGGGGAGAGGGCTACCTCGATTGGACGCCCTTCCCGCTACAGGAGCGGCGCGGCAGCCGCAACGGAGCTCATGTCCGCCCTTACCGTCCTTGGCCTCGAAACCAGTTGCGACGAGACCGCCGCGGCGGTGGTGCGGCTGGAAGGCGGTAGGGCCGCAGTCCTGTCGTCGGTCGTGCGCGGTCAGGCCGAGGCGCACGCCCCGTTCGGTGGGGTGGCGCCCGAGGTGGCCGCCCGCGCCCACGTCGAGGTGATCGACGTCGCCGCCCGCCAGGCCCTGGCCGAAGCGAACCTGGCCGTGGCGGACCTCGACGCCATCGCCGCCACCGCCGGGCCCGGCCTGATCGGCGGGGTGATGGTCGGCCTGGCCTTCGGCAAGGCCATGGCCCTGGCGTCCGGCAAACCGCTGGTCGCCGTCAATCATCTGGAGGGCCACGCCGTCTCCGCCCGGCTCGACGCCGACGTCCCCTATCCGTTCCTGCTGCTGCTGGTCAGCGGCGGGCATTGCCAGCTACTGGAAGTGGCTGGGGTCGGTGCCTGCAAACGCCTGGGCGCCACCCTGGACGACGCCGCAGGCGAGGCCTTCGACAAGATCGGCCGCTCCCTCGGCCTCTCCTTCCCCGGCGGCCCGGCGCTGGAGGCGGCGGCGGAGGGCGGCGACCCTAAGCGGTTCACCCTGCCGAAATCCCTGGCCGGCCGCGACGGCTGCGACTTCTCCTTCTCCGGCCTGAAGACCGCCGCCGCCCGCGCGGCGCTGAAGATCAACGGAGAGGAAGAACGCCGCAACCTGGCCGCCGCCGTCCAGGCCGCCATCGCCGGCCAGCTGGCCGACCGCACCGCCGTGGCCCTGGCCGGCTACGCCCGCCGCCATCCGCCGTCCGAACGCCGGTTTGTGGTCGCGGGGGGCGTGGCCGCCAACCGCGCCGTGCGCGCCGCCCTGCTCAAGGTGTGCGAGGAAGTGGACTTCGCCTTCTTCGCCCCGCCCCTGGCCTACTGCACCGACAACGCGGCCATGATCGCCCTGGCCGGGGCCGAGCGCCTGGCCCTGGGGTTGACCTCTGCCCTGGATGTTTCCGCCCGGCCGCGCTGGCCGTTGGACGAGGCCGCCGCTACGGTGGAGCCGATGCACAAGACCGCCGGACGCAAGGGGGCCAAGGCATGAGCCATTTCGCCAGCGCCGGTGTGATCGGCGCCGGGGCCTGGGGCACGGCCCTGGCCCAGGTCTGCGCCCGCGCCGGTTTGAGCGTGGTGATCCAGGCGCGCGAGCCGGAGGTGGTCGCCTCGGTCAACGGCTTGCACGAAAACAGCCTGTTCCTGCCCGGCGTCGCCCTGGAGGCGGAGATCCGCGCCACCCACGACGCCGCCGACCTGGCCGATTGCGACCTGATCCTGGCCGTGGCCCCGGCCCAGCACCTGCGCTCGAGCTTGAGGGCCTTCGCCCACCACGCCCGCGACGGCGTACCGGTGCTGCTGTGCGCCAAGGGGATCGAGCAGGGGTCGCTGAAGCTGATGACCCAGGTGCTGGCCGAAACCATCCCCCACGCCGCCCCGGCGGTGCTGTCGGGTCCGAGCTTCGCCGCCGAGGTGGCGCGCGGCCTGCCCACCGCGGTCACCCTGGCCTGTCCGGACGCCCTGCTCGGCCTGGCCCTGGCCCAGGCCATCGCCACCCCGGTGTTCAAGCCCTACCTGGCCCAGGACATGATCGGCGCCGAGGCCGGCGGGGCGGTGAAGAACGTCCTGGCCATCGCCTGCGGCATCGTCGAGGGCCGGGGCCTGGGCCGAAGCGCCCACGCCGCCCTGATCACCCGCGGCTTTTCCGAACTGACCCGCCTGGCTGTGGCGCTGGGCGGCGAGGCCCAGACGGTGGCCGGCCTGTGCGGCCTGGGCGACCTGGTGCTGACCTGCTCCAGCCCGCAGTCGCGCAACATGAGCGTCGGCTTGGCGCTCGGCAAAGGCATGAGCCTGCAGGAAGCCCTCAGCGGCAAGCTGTCGGTGGCCGAGGGCGTGGCCTCCGCCCCGGCCGTGCGCGCCCTGGCCGAAAAGCTTGGCGTCGAGACCCCGATCTGTCAGGCGGTCGACGATATCCTCAACGGGACCGTGGCGGTGGACGCCGCCATCGGCGCCCTGCTGTCCCGCCCCATCCGCGCCGAATAAGGAGATTCCCGTGCCCCTGTTCATCCTCGCCGCCATCGACATGCCCGACTCGCTGGAATTGCGCGCGGCCACCCGCTCCGAGCACCTGGCCTTCGCCGAGAACAACCCGATGGTCCGCCTCGGCGGCCCGTTCCTGGACGACGCCGGCTCACCGATCGGCTCGATGTTCATCCTCGAGGCGGAAGACCGCGAAGCGGCGGTCGCCTTCGCCGCGGCGGATCCCTACGCCAAGGCCGGGCTGTTCGAGAGCACCACCATCCGGGCCTGGCGCAAGGTGCTCGGTGACCTATCTTGACCGTGACGCCCAGCTGAAGGCCGACAACGCCGCCCGCCCCGCGCCCGGCACGGTGCTGTGCCGGCTGGACGAGGTGGCCGAGCCCGGCGGCAAGAGCTTCCGGTACCGCGAAGGCGGCGACGTGTTCATGGGGCTGGTGGTCCGCTTCGGCGGCAAGTTGGTCGGCTATGTCGACAGCTGCCCGCACTTCGGCTGGCCCCTGGCCTACGACGACCGCCACCTGTTCTCCGGCGAGCACCTGCTGTGCACCGGCCACGGGGCGCTGTTCAAGCCGCTGGACGGGATGTGCGTGGCCGGGCCCTGCCTGGACGAGGCCCTGAGCGAATGGCCGGTCGAGGTGGTCGACGGGGTGGTGCTGACCCGCTGAAACTCCCCGTCATTCTCGGACTTGATCCGAGAACCCATACGCGCGGACCCACCAGCAAGCCCACGACCGATCGAGTCTATGGGCCCTCGGGTCAAGCCCGAGGGTGACGAGTTGGGAGGGTTCGACCCTTCTTTAATACTTGAGCCGTAGAAGTTCACCCGACACCTCTGGGAGACCTCCATGCTCGGCCGTCTGAAATCCCTGGCGAACCTCAACGGTCGCTTCGCCCCGCACTTGGCGCGCAGCCTGGCGACGACGCCGCACGGCTCGGAAGCCGCCGACTTCGCGGCCTACGTCGAGGCCAAGGGGTTCGAGTTCATCACCGAGTGGGCCGACAACAACATTCCCTATGTGGTCCCGATGCTGCGCAAGTTCGCCGCCGGAAAAGGCCAGATCAAATACCTGGAGATCGGCGCCTATGAGGGCCGGAATCTCGCCTTCCTCGACTGGCTGCTGCCCGCGCGCCTGGACGTGACGGTGATCGACCCCTGGTTCGACGAGGCCCTCAATCCGGAAGAGAAGTACCACGCCGTCGAGCCGCGCTTTGCGCGCAACATGGCCAAGCTGAACTTCCCCACCCTGACCACGCGCAAGGCCTTCTCGACCTACGAACTGCCGCGCATGCTGCAGGCGGGCGAGAGGTTCGACCTGATCTATGTCGACGGCAGCCACACTGCCTGGGCGGTGCTGGTCGACCTGGCCTATTGCGCCGCCATGCTGGAAGTCGGCGGGCTGATCATCATGGACGACTACTGGCACCGGGAGAGCGAGATCGGCGGCCCCGGCGTGCAGCAGGCGGTCGACCGCTTCCACGGCGCCTTCCAGGACTATTTCGAGATCGAGGCGGTCTACCGCCAGGTCGCCTTGAGGAAAGTGGCGGAAATTCCGCGCTAGACCGGCGGCTCGGCGGCGAAGGCCGCCAAGTCCGAAATCAGGGACGACGCCGCCAGCTTCACCAGTTCGCCGCCCTTTTCCGGCGTGGCCTGGGCCGGATCGGACCCCATGCGGCCATCAGGATAGCGGGCGCGGAAGTCGAGCGCCTCGCGGATCGGGCCGTTGGGAGCGATCTGCGGCGCATAGTTGGCGGCCTTGATGGCGTCCGGGTAGGCCCATTGGGTGACGGCGATCTCCGACGGGGTGGCATGAGTGCCGTGGCCGCTGGGGAACTGGCGGTTGGCCAGGGCCGTGACCCCGTTCAGGTCCCACCAGTTCTTTAAGCGGCAGGCGAAGGGCGCGCGTTGGCCGCTGAAGCTGTAGCCGGCGTAGATCTCGCTGAACGCCGCCTCGATGGAGGCGACGTTGCCGCCGTGGCCGTTGAGGAAATAAATCCGCGTGAAGCCGTGGCCGCCCAGCGATCGCGCCCAGTCGCCGACGGCGGCGATGAAGGTGCTGGGTTTCAGCGAAATCGTGCCCGGGAAGCCCAGGTGATGCTGGGCCATGCCGATGTTGAAGGTCGGCGCCACCAGTATGTCGGCGCCGCTCTGCGCCTCGTGGGCGATGATCTCCGGACACATCCAGTCGGTGCCGAGCAGGCCGGTCGGGCCGTGCTGCTCGTTGGAACCGATGGGGATCACCACGGCGGTGGAGCGGCCAAGGAAGGCCTCGATCTCTGGCCAGGTCGACTTGGCGAGCAGCATGGCTAGTCCTTCCAAAGCGGGATGCAATTTTTCTTATATGGCGTTGCCGCGCCGGGAGCCCATATTCGAACAGCGAAAAGCCTCGGGAGAAAACGCCATGCCGCTGCAGATCAACGAAGTCGCGCCGGATTTCACCGCTGAGACCACCGACGGGCCGATCCGCTTCTACGACTGGGCCGGCGACAGCTGGGTGGTGCTGTTCAGCCACCCGAAGGATTTCACCCCGGTCTGCACCACCGAACTGGGC